>NZ_JAVREV010000017.1:0-180606 GCF_031845565.1 Streptomyces johnsoniae
GGCGACCGTGGGCGCCGCGGCCTGGGGCCGCGGCGCACACGGCCCCGCCCCGCGCCCGAGCCGCGCGGGGTGTACCTCGACGGCGGCTTCGGCGTCGGCAAGACGCACCTGCTGGCCTCCCTGTGGCACGCGGCGCCCGCGCCGCCGCGGGCCAAGGCGTTCTGCACCTTCGTCGAGCTGACCAACCTGGCCGGCGCGCTCGGCTTCCAGCAGACGGTACGCACGCTCGGTGGCCACCGGCTCCTGTGCATCGACGAGTTCGAGCTGGACGACCCGGGGGACACGGTGCTGGTCTCCTCCCTGCTCGGCCGGCTGGTCACCGAGGGCGTCGCGCTGGCCGCCACGTCCAACACGCTGCCCGGCCGGCTGGGCGAGGGCCGTTTCGCCGCGGCCGACTTCCTGCGCGAAATCCAGGGCCTGGCCGCGCACTTCCGCCCGCTGCGCATCGACGGCGAGGACTACCGGCACCGCGGCCTGCCCGAGGCACCCGCCCCACCGCCGGCCGCCGAGGTGGTCCGCGTCGCGCACGCGCTGCCCGGCGCGTCCCTCGACGACTTCCCCGCGCTGCTCGACCACCTCGCCCGCGTCCACCCCAGCCGCTACGGCGCGCTGTGCGACGGTCTGAGCGCGGTCTGCCTCACCGGCGTGCGGCCGGTGCGGGACCAGGCCACCGCGCTGCGCCTCGTCGTGCTCGCGGACCGGCTCTACGACCGCGAGATACCGGTGCTCGCCGCGGGCGTGCCGTTCGACCAGTTGTTCGGCGAGGAGATGCTGAACGGCGGGTACCGCAAGAAGTACTTCCGCGCCGTCTCCCGGCTGACGGCCCTGGCGCGCGAGGCGGCGGAGCCGTCCGGCCGGGTTCCGGGAGCGTAAGTCCCGCCCGGGTGGCGCCGTTCGGGGGCCGGGACCATCATCGGGGGATGGGGACCCAGCCGCACACCGACCAGCCGTCCGTCCGCGACCTGCTGCGCCTGCCGGTCGGCGGGCCCGCCGATCTGGCCGCCCTGCCGACGGACACCACCCCCGGCTTCGACGGCGGAAAGGCCGAGGAGAAGGAGCGGGAGAAGAAGGAGAGGAAGGAGCGGGCCGCCGCCGGGACCGCCGCCCTCGGGCGCCGCCTGGCCCGGCTCCAGGAGCGGCTGTACGCGGCGGGCACGGCCGGGGACCGGCGCCGCCTGCTGCTCGTTCTCCAAGGCATGGACACCTCGGGCAAGGGCGGCACGGTCAAGCACGTCGTCGGGCACTTCAACCCGGCCGGCTGCCGCATCCGCGCGTTCAAGGCGCCGACCGAGGCCGAGCGCGCACACCATTTCCTGTGGCGGGTGGACCGGAGCCTGCCGCGGGCGGGCGAGGTCGGTATCTTCGACCGTTCGCACTACGAGGACGTGCTCGTGCCCCGCGTGCACGGGCTGGTGCCCGAGCCGGTGTGGCAGCGCCGCTACCGGGAGATCAACGCCTGGGAGCAGATGCTGGCCGACGACGGGGTCACCTTCGTCAAGGTGTTCCTGCACATCGGCTTCGACGAGCAGCGCGAACGGCTGCTCGCGCGCCTCGACCGGCCGCGCAAGCACTGGAAGTTCAGCCCCGACGACCTGACGGAACGGGCGCGGTGGCCCGACTATCAGGAGGCGTACGCCGCAGCGCTCGGCCACTGTTCGTCCGCCGCCGCGCCCTGGTACGTGGTGCCGGCCGACCGCAAGTGGTACCGCAACTGGGCGGTGAGCCGGCTCCTGCTGGAAACGCTCGAACAGCTCGATCCGCAGTACCCGTCCGGCACGTTCGACGCCGAAAGGACCCGCGCCCGCCTGCTCGCCGAATGACGCGGGCGGCCACGGGCGGCGTCGGCCGCGCCCTACCCGCGGCGCCTGGCGGCCAGGCAGACCGGCGCGACGACGGCCGCCGCGACCAGCAGTGCCGCGGCGCAGGGCCACAGCGGCCACGGGGCTTGGCCGTCCCGGGAGCCGGCGACCAGGCTGCTCACCGCCGCGTTGGCAGGGGAGGCACCCGCCGCGAGCAGCACCACGGCGGCCAGCGCCGTCACCGGCACCGACCAGGCGGGGCTGCGCAGCAGCGGGCGGTTGGCCACCACGCCGATCGCCGTGCCGACCAGGGCACAGGCGAGCACGGCGAGCAGCCCGGCCCCCGCGGCCTGCGGGAGCGGGATCTCGGTGGCCCGGTCCTGCGCGTGCGCGTCCCCGGCCAGCAGCACCGCGCCGGCGGCGGCGCAGCCGAGCACCAGTGAGGCGAGCAGCGCGGTCAGCACGCTCGCCAGGTGGGCGCGGGCGCCGCCGGCCGCGGCGGTGACACAGTCGCGGGCGGCCGGGGGCTCCACCGTGACGCAGACCCGCACCAGCCACGCGGCGGACGGCAGCAGGGCCGCGGCGGCGAAGCCGAGCCCGTCGAGCACCGGCTCCCCCGCGCGCACGCCGACGCCGAGCAGCACCGCGTACAGCAGCAGCGGCGGGAGCCAGCGGTGCGAACGCAGCAGCAGCGCGGACTGATAGCGCGTCAGCGCCAGCAGCACGGTCACGGCCGGGTCTCCAACGCCTCGATGTGCCAGGGAGGTTGAGCACCGAGCAGCGCGCGGAGCAGCTCGTCGGAGTGCTCGGCGGGCACCGTCAGGGCGTAGCCGCCCCCGTCCCGCCGCCAACGCGGCGCCCCGGGCAGGCCGTCCGGCGGCACAGCCCCCGGCGGGCCCACGGCCCGGACCAGCGTCTCGCGCCCGGCCGCGGGGGCGTCGCACAGCCGCCCGTCCTCGACGCGGTACACCCGGGCGCCCGCCCCGGCCGGGCGCGCCGGGGCGTGATCCACGACGACGACGCGCGCGCCCGCGGCCACGCGCTCCGCGACGGCCTCGTCGAGCACGCGCCGCGCCTGCCCGTCGAGGCCCGTCCACGCCTCGTCCAGCACCAGCAGTTCCGGACCGGCCAGGAACGCCTGGGCGACGGCGACCTTCTGACAGCTGCCCTTGGACAGCTCGCGCAGCGGCGTTCCGGCGTGCTCCTCGGCCGCGAAGCGGGCCAGCCAGGCGTCGGCGGCCGCCGCGGCGCCCCGCCGGCCGAGGCCGTGGATACGGCCGAGGCGGGTGAGGTAGCCGAGGGCCGTCAGCGGCAGCGCGGGCGGGAAACGGTCGGGCACGTAGGCCACGCGCCGCGGACGGCCGGTGATCCGGCCGCGGCTCGGCGCGTCGGCCCCGGCGACCAGGCGCAGCAGGGTCGACTTGCCGCAGCCGTTCGCGCCCTCGATGCGCAGCAACGCCCCCGGCGGAACGTCGAGTCCGACATCGCGCAGCACCCACCGCCCGCGCGGCCCGTAACGGCGGCCGACCCCTTGGAGCCTCATTCCGACGACCGTATCCGATGGCGCGGCGAAGGGAGCCGGGCCGGGAGCCGGAGCGGCGTTCCGCGCGCATGTCGGTCCAAGGCAGGGCAGCCATATGGCATTTGGGGACAGGTACCGGCCAGCGGACGGTATCGAGGATCGGCCGGGCATCGACCGGGTGGAGGGCCGTCGCGGAGAACGTGCCGGCGGACCGCCGACCGGCACGCCGCGCATCGAGGTGGGGCACCCGCTGCCGATGCCCCGCACCAGGGACGCGCCGGACGCGCGCCACGAGAATGTGCGGACCGCGCAGGACGCGCCGGCCGACGCGCACGTGGCGGACGACGCCAAGCCCGACGGCTCGCTCCGACCCGGCCGGTCCGGATTTTTTTCGCGCAGGACTCAACATTTCGCGGTCCTCGAACGTCACGTCACCGTCGGGACAGGCCGAGGAGGACGATGCGCGAAACCGAGTTCGCGGGCTGGTACGCGGCGCTGTGGCCGCGGGTGTACAGGACGGTGGCGCTGACCATCGGCGACCGGGACCTCGCCGAGGAGGCGGTGGCCGAGTCGTTCGCCCGTGCGCTCGCCGGATGGCCCGCCGCCGCCGAGGCCGACAACCCCGCGGCGTGGCTCCACCGGGTCGCGGTGAACGAAGTGCGTTCCCGCTGGCGCAGAGGGCGCCGACGGCGATCTCGCCGCGGTCGAGACCCGGGTCCACGGCGCCCGGGACACCGGCCTCGAAGGCGGCTGGGGACGCGCGGTGGCGCTGCCGGAGTGGGGCGAGGGCGGCACTCTGACGTTCCCGCCGACCCCCACCGGCCCGGTGCCCGGGACCACGACCCGCATGCTGTCGGCGACGCCGCCGGGCGGCGATCCCATCGCCTGGCGTTCGCACCTGCTCCGCCACCCCCGGGCGAAGCGGCGACGTCGGCGGAAACCGCATTGCTGCCCGGGAGCTACGAAGCGGGCGGGCACCACGTGCGGGCGTGGGGAAAGGCAGCCGGGGGCCCCGCGGTGTTCGCCGCCATCCGGAGCGAGCGGCTGCTGCTCCTCAACGTGGATGCCGCCGTCGGTTCGGCGTCTGGAGCTGACCGCCGCCAGGGACGCCGGCCGGTCCTCGGGCCCCGCCGAGGTCAACGCCCGCTGGTCCTTCGTCTCGCAGGCCCCGGGCCAGAACGGGGACCAGGGGATTCTGCCGCTGCCGACGCTGCGCATCGACGGCGCGTTCGACCTGGAGAACCGGGCCCCCGCCGGTGAGCCGTTCAGCCTGCGGCTCGGCCTCGACGGCTGGCAGGGCAACGCGTCGGCCCCGGTGGCGGACCTCGCCCTCCAGGCGTCGTTCGACGACGGCGAGACCTGGCAGCCGCTGGCGGTGACCGCCGACGGCGACGGACACGTCGCCGAGGTCGTCCACCCGCCCGGCGACGGATTCGTCTCGCTGCGGGCCTCGGTGACCACCGAGGACGGCACGGCCCTGGACCAGACGGTGATCCGCGGCTACGAGATCGCCGCGCGCTGAGCCGGCCGACGCCGGGCCGCGCACCGCTCCCCCTCCGCCGGGGTGCGGCGCGCGGCCCGGCCGCACGTCAGGCCAGCTGGGCGACCAGCTCGGCGACCGGTTTGCGGCGGCCGGTGAAGAAGGGGACCTCCTCGCGGACGTGGCGCCTGGCCTCCGAGCCGCGCAGGTGCCGCATGAGGTCGACGATGCGGTGCAGCTCGTCGGCCTCGAAGGCGAGAATCCACTCGTAGTCGCCGAGCGAGAAGGAAGCCACGGTGTTCGCCCTGACGTCCGGGTAGCCGCGGGCCATCCGGCCGTGGTCGGCGAGCATCGTCCGCCGGTCCTCGTCGGGCAGCAGGTACCACTCGTAAGAGCGAACGAACGGGTAGACGCTCACGTAGTTCCGCGGCGTCTCGTCCGCGAGGAACGCCGGGATGTGCGCCTTGTTGAACTCGGCGGGGCGGTGCAGCGCCATATTGGACCACACCGGCGCCAGGGCCCGGCCCAGGCGGGTGCGGCGGAAGCGGTTGTACGCCTCCTGGAGCGCGTCCGCGGTCGCCGCGTGCCACCAGATCATCACGTCGGCGTCGGCCCGCAGCCCCGACACGTCGTAGGTGCCGCGCACCGTGACGTCCTTGGCGGCCAGCTGTGCGAAAAGCTCCGTCACCTCGTCGGCATACCCGGCACGGTCGTCCGGCAGCACGTCGCGCAGCCGGAAGACCGACCACAGGGTGTAACGGATGGTGTCGTTCAGCTCCTTGGCGCGCTTGCCCACGGACTTTTCTGCTTCAGCGGTCATGCGGCTATTCTCCTGCCTCGTCCCGCGGCCCGGTCGGCAGGGTCCGCAGCAGCTCGCCGACGGCCTGCGTCGCGCCGGCGATGCAGGCGGGGATGCCGATGCCGTCGTACGCCGCGCCGCACAGGGCGAGCCCGGGAACGCCGGACAGGTAGCTGCGGACCCGCGCCACGCGGGCGTGGTGCCCGACGGTGTACTGCGGCAGGGCCCCGAGCCAGCGCGTTACCTCGGAGCCGACGGGCTCCGCGGACAGGCCCGCCGCCTCGTCGAGGTCGCCCAGCGCGGCGCGCACCAGGTCCGCGTCCTCCCAGCCGAGCGGGCCCTCCTCGCCGTGGCGGCCGATGGACGCGCGCAGCAGGAAGAGGTCGGGATCGGCCGCCGCCGCCCAGTCCCACTTGCCGCTGGTGAACGTGGCGGCCTTGATGGTGCGGCCGTCCACGGCCGGCACCAGGAAGCCGCTGCCCCGCGGCAGCCTGGCCAGGTCAGCGCGGCGGAAGGCGAGGGTGACGATGGCCATGGAGGCGTACTCGACGGCCGCCAGCTCCCCGGCGGCGGCCGGCGCCTCGGCCGCGAGCAGCCGGCCCGCGGCCCCCGCGGGCACGGCCAGCACCACACCGTCCGCGACCAGCGAACGGCCGTCGTCCAGCGCCGCGGCCCAGCCGCGTGCGGTGCGGCGCAGCCCGGTGACGGCCACGCCGGTCTCCATGCCCGCGCCCTTGCTGCGGCAGTCCTCGGCCACGGCCTCGGCCAGCGTGGCGATGCCGCCCTCGATGCCGGTGAACACCGGTCCGCCCGGCGCGCGGTCCGTGGGCTGCCGCTGGAGGGCGCGGACGGCGGCGAGCAGCGAGTCGTGCTCGCGCGCCGCCTCGTACAGCTTGGGCACGGCGGAGCGCAGCGAGATCCGGTAGGCGTCCCCCGCGTAGACGCCGCCGAGCAGCGGCTCGACCAGCCGGTCCACGACCTCGTGGCCCATGCGTTCGGCGACGAGGGTGCCGACGGCGGCGTCCTCGCCGATGTGCAGCGGCGGCAGCTCGGTGTCGCGGGCGATCTGAGCGAGCCCGGCGTCGGAGAGCACCCCGGCCAGCGCGGCGGCCGTCGAGGGCACGCCCATCACCTGGCTCTGCGGCATGGGCCGCAGGGCGCCTCTGGTCCAGATCGCGGCGCCGGCGAGCGCCGGCGGGTGCAGTGCCTCGCCGAGCCCGACGGCCCGCGCCAGCTCGATGCCCTCGGGGCGCCTGGCGAGGATCGACTCGGCCCCCAGGTCGACGCGGAGGCCGGCGACCCGTCCCGCCCGCAGCTTGCCGCCGAAGCGCTCCGAACCCTCGATCACGGTGACGCGGAGCCCGGCGGCCAGCAGCCGGTGAGCGGCAGCCAGGCCGGAGATCCCGCCGCCGACGACGATCACATGCATGGGTCCACTCTTCCAGACTCCCAACCGAGTCCTGCGCGTGACCTCATCGGAACCGGCCACCGCAACCCCGCTGCCCCCGCCTCCGTCCAACCGGCGCCTTGAGAACTTGAGTTGAGGGGGTCATGGCCATGCACGAACGACCGGGGCGGCGCGCGAGACGCGCCGCGGCACTCACGGCCCTGCCCGTGGCGGCGCTGCTCGCGCTCAGCGCGTGCACGTCGTCCGACGGGGACGGCACGGACAACGGGGGCGGCAGCGAAGCGGCGGCGGACATGGCGCCGGAGCAGGAGGCCGGCGCCGAGCCGGGGCAGGACGACGGTTCCGCGGCGGAAGCGCCGGGCGCCGGGGAGGCGGCGGAGACGGCGGAGACGGCGGAGGGGGACGAGGCACCGGCCAGGGCGGCCTCGGACCCCGCCGTGCTGCAGGCGCACCTGATACGCACCGCGCGGGTCGTCGTCGCCACCGAGGACGTGGCGGAGCAGTACGACCGCGCCGTGGACCTCGCCGCCGCTGCCGGCGGCTATGTCGCCGGCGAGAACACGGAACGGGACGCGGCGGGCAGCGAGATCTCGCACGTCACCCTGAAGGTGCCGGCCGACCGTTACGAAGAACTGCTCACGAACGTGTCCGGGCTCGGCGAGCTGGAGCACCGCGAGGTGACCACCGAGGACGTCACCGATCAGGTCGTGGACGTGGAGAGCCGCATCGCGACCCAGGAGGAGAGCGTCGAGCGGATCAGAGGGCTGCTCGAACAGGCCGGGTCGATCGACGACATCGTCGACATCGAGTCGGAGCTGAGCACCCGGCAGGCCGATCTGGAGTCGCTCCAGTCCCAGTTCGAGGCCCTTCGGGACAGGACCGGCCTGGCGACGATCGCCCTCGAACTGCGCGAGCCGGACGCGCCGGCGCGGGAGGAGGAGGACGAGGACGAGGCCGGGCCCTCCGTGCTCGGCGGGCTGAGCGGCGGCTGGGACGCGTTCGTCACCTCGCTCACCTGGCTCGCGGCCGTGCTGAGCGCGGCGCTGCCGTTCCTCGCGCTGCTCGCGCTCATCCTGCTGGGCTGGCGCCTGGCCGCCGGCCGGCTCGCCCGGCGTCCCACCACCACCCCCGCGGCCGCCCCAGGACCGGCACCGGGTGCCGGGCCGCAGGGCCCCTAGGAACGGGCGGTCCGCTCGTGTACGAAGGCGGTCAGCCGGGTGAGGGCGTCGGGATCGGTGTCGGGGAGCACCCCGTGCCCCAGGTTGAAGATGTGTCCCGGCAGCCCGGCCGCGGCGTCCAGCACCCGTCCGGCCTGCGCCTCGACCGCCTCGCGCGGGGCGAAGAGGACGGCGGGGTCGAGGTTGCCCTGGAGTGCCTTGCCGGGGCCGACCCGGCGGGCCGCCTCGTCCAGCGGTACCCGCCAGTCGACGCCGACGACGTCCGCGCCCGCCTCGCCGAGGAGGCCGAGCAGCTCGCCGGTGCCGACGCCGAAGTGGATACGCGGCACCCCGCGCCCGGCGACCGCCTCGAACACCTTGGCCGAGGCGGGCAGTACGGCGCGCCGGTAGTCGGCCGGGGCCAGCGCCCCCACCCAGGAGTCGAAGAGCTGCACCGCGGCGACACCGGCCTCGATCTGCACGCTCAGGAAGGCCGCGGTGATCCCGGCGAGCCGGTCAAGCAGGTCGGCCCACAGCTGCGGGTCGCCGTACATGAGGGCCTTGGTGTGCTCGTGGTTGCGCGAGGGGCCGCCCTCGACCAGGTAACTGGCGAGGGTGAAGGGCGCCCCGGCGAACCCGATGAGCGGAGTCGCGCCCAGCTCGGCCGTGACCAGGCCGATGGCCTCGGTCACGTATGCCACGTCGTCCGGCTCCAGCGGGCGCAGCCGGTCGAGGTCGGCTCGGCTGCGGAAGGGCCGGGCGACGACCGGTCCGACGCCGGGCTTGATGTCGAGGTCGACGCCGATGGCCTTGAGCGGCACCACGATGTCGCTGAAGTAGACGGCGGCGTCCACCCGGTGCCTGCGCACCGGTTGCAGGGTGATCTCCGCGACCAGCTCCGGCCGCATGCACGAGTCGAGCATGGGAATGCCCTCGCGCACCTTGCGGTACTCGGGAAGCGAACGCCCGGCCTGGCGCATGAACCACACGGGCGTGTGCGGCACCGGCTCGCGGCGGCAGGCCCGCAGGAAGGGGGAGTCGGTCACTGTCACACGGAGAAGTCTCGCACGCCCCGCGGATTGACCGTCACGAACGGGTGTGGCTACCGGCCCCCCGGCGCACGGCCCCCTAGTGTTACCGGCCATGGCAGCGTCTCGTACCGATCAGACGGAGGAGTCCGGAGACATGACTGACCCCGGTGCGGGGGTGCCGTCGGCCTTCCGGCAGGCGGTCGCGGCGCTCGGCGCGGCGCGGCCGCGGACCGAGGTGGCGGTTTCGCCGCTGCCGCCGCCGCGGCGGCTGGCGCCGTTCGTGCACGCGCTGGGGGCGACGGTCGCCGTGGACGGGGAGGAGCTGGCCGACGGCCGGTTCGTCCTGCTGCACGACCCGGCGGGTGACGAGAGCTGGCGGGGCGACTTCCGGGTGGTGACCCTCGCCCGCGCCGACCTCGAACCCGAGCTGGCGGGCGATCCGCTGCTGCCCGAGGTGGCCTGGTCCTGGCTGACGGAGTCGCTGCACGGCCGCGGGCTCGACCACTGGGAGCCGAACGGGACGGTCACCAGGGCCGGTTCGAGTTTCTTCGGGGGCCTGGCGGACCGTCCGGCGCGCGCCGAGCTCGAACTGCGCGCCTCATGGACGCCCGCCGGGCCGGAGGACACCGGCGGGCACCTGCTCGCGTGGTGCGATCTGCTCGCGCAGTGCGCCGGGCTTCCGCCGGAGACCCAGGGCCCGGCCGTGACGGCGCTGCCGCGGCGCCGTGGGCCGCGCCCGGTCTGAGGCGGGGACCCGGCGGTCCCGGGCGGGGCCGGGATGACGAATCACCGGTTCGTGATCATTTCCTAAAGGCGGCGCAACTTCTTGCCGAAGGATTCAGTGACCCTTCCATCCGGATCGCCCCGACTTCTCCCGAGAAGTCTGATCCGTCCTTCCCCATCCCACCCCGGGAGGCCCGGTGTCTGTTCTTCTTGAGCACCCCACAAGCCTCGTCGCCTACCGCCCCAACAAGCCCACCGCCATGGTCGTCGTGGCCGACCCCCGGGTCCGTTCCACCGTGACCCGCCACCTGTGGGCCCTCGGCGTGCGGGATGTGATCGAGGCGTCGTCCATCGCGGAGGCTCGCCCCCGAGTCGCCAACCCGCGCGACATCTGCGTAGCCGACGTTCATCTCCCCGACGGTTCGGGGCTGACCCTGCTGTCCGAGACCAGGGCCGCGGGCTGGCCCAACGGGCTCGCCCTGTCGGCGGCCGACGACATCGGCGCGGTGCGCAACGCGCTCGCCGGTGGCGTCAAGGGCTATGTCGTCACCGGGACCCGCAACAATCTGGGCCCGCCCACCCGGCACGGTGCCGCGCACATCGGCGCCGCGGCCCGGATGCACCGCCGCCAGCCGGGCGGCCCCGCGCACCCGGGCGGCTTCCGCGAACTGTCGGGCCGCGAGGTCGAGGTCCTGCGACTGGTGGCGGAGGGCCAGTCGAACAAGGCCATCGGGGTCTCCATGGGGCTTTCCGCCCTGACCGTCAAGAGCCACCTCGCGCGCATCGCCCGCAAGCTGGGCACCGGCGACCGGGCCGGCATGGTCGCCGTGGCCCTGCGCACCGGCATCATCCACTGATACGCCGATTCCTCCGCCCCCGGCGCCTCGCGATCCGCGAGGCGCCGGGGGCTTTCGCGCTCTCGGTGAGCCCGAGGTCACCCCAGGTCACATGAATGAGCCGAACAGTTACCCTTGACAGGTGACCGACGCCCAGCAGACAGCCGCAGCAGACCCAGGACTCGCCCCCTCCGAGCCGTCAGGCCCGGCGCCGGTCCCTCTGCTGGCTCCGCGGGAGGGCGTGCCGCCGGTGGTCGCGGACGAGGAGAGCCTCGCCGGTGTCGTCGCCGCGTTCGCCGCGGGCAGCGGCCCCGTCGCCGTGGACGCCGAGCGCGCCTCGGGTTACCGGTACGGGCAGCGGGCCTATCTGGTGCAGTTGCGCAGGGCCGGTGCGGGCACCGCGCTGATCGACCCGGTGGCGTGCCCCGATCTCGGGGCGCTCGGCGGGGAGCTGGCCGTCACGGAGTGGGTGCTGCACGCCGCCACCCAGGACCTGCCGTGTCTGCGGGACATAGGTATGGTGCCGACCCGGCTGTTCGACACCGAGCTGGCCGGGCGGCTGGCCGGGTTCGCCCGGGTCGGCCTCGGCGTGATGGTGGAGACGGTGCTCGGCTACTCCCTGGAGAAGGGGCACTCCGCCGTCGACTGGTCGAGCCGCCCGCTGCCCGAGCCGTGGCTGCGCTACGCGGCCCTGGACGTGGAGCTGCTGGTGGACCTGCGCGACGCACTGGAGGAGGAGCTGACGCGGCAGGGCAAGTTCGACTGGGCGCTCGAGGAGTTCGCCGCCATCGCCGCCGCTCCCCCGCCGCCGCCCCGCAAGGACCCCTGGCGGCGCACCTCTGGGGTGCACAAGGTCCGCCGCCGCCGACAGCTCGCGATCGTGCGGGAGCTGTGGACGGCGCGGGACCAGGTCGCCCAGCGGCGGGATCTGTCACCCGGCAAGGTGCTCAGCGACGCGGCGATCATCGCCGCGGCCCAGGCCGCTCCCGTGGACGCGCGGGCGCTCGCCGGGCTGCACGGCTTCGGGCACCGGATGGGCCGCCGTCAGCTCCAGCACTGGCAGACGGCCGTCGACCGGGCCAGAGCCCTGCCCGAGGCCGAGCTGCCGCAGCCGGGGCAGCAGGTGTCGGGACCGCCCCCGCCGCGGTCGTGGCCGGAGAAGGACCCGGCCGCCGCGGCCCGCCTCACCGCGGCGCGGGCGGCGGTGACCGCCCACGCGGAAGAGCTGAATCTCCCTCAGGAAAATCTGCTGGCCCCCGACGTGGTGCGCCGGCTGTGCTGGGAGCCGCCCGCCGACCGGGAGCCGGCGGCGATCGCCGGGGCGCTGCGGGCGCTCGGGGCCCGGGAGTGGCAGATCGCGAGGACCAGCGATTCGCTGGCGCAGGCGCTCGCCGCCGAGGCGTGACGCCCGCACGGCCGAGGTGACCGGAGGGGACAGGCCGGTGTGAGGTGTGACGAGGCGAGGTCCGCGCCTTGCCACCTGGTTACCGGTGGGTAGCATGGGTGGGGCCCATTGTTCTCGGCGTGGAGGAGAAGCCATCGTGCCGCGTACCGTCAGGGACGTCGTCTTCGTTGACGGCGTTCGCACCCCGTTCGGCAAGGCAGGTCCGAAGGGGATCTACCACGAGACCCGCGCCGACGACCTGGTCATCAAGTGCATCCGTGAGCTGCTGCGCCGCAACCCCCAGCTGCCGCCCGACCGCGTGGACGACGTGGCGGTCGCCGCCACGACCCAGATCGGCGATCAGGGTCTGACCTTGGGCCGTACCGCCGCGATCCTGGCCGGGCTGCCCAAGAGCGTGCCCGGCTACTCGATCGACCGCATGTGTGCCGGCGCGCTGACGGCCGTGACGACGACGGCGGGCGCGGTCGCGTTCGGCGCCGCCGACATCGCCATCGCGGGCGGCGTGGAGCACATGGGCCGCCACCCGATGGGCGAGGCCGTGGACCCCAATCCGCGCTTCGTCTCCGAACGGCTGGTGGACGAGTCCGCCCTGTTCATGGGCATGACGGCGGAAAATCTGCACGACCGCTTCCCGCACCTGTCCAAGGCGCGCGCCGACGAGTACGCGGTGCGCAGCCAGGAGAAGGCGGCCAAGGCGTACGCCGACGGGAAGATCCAGTCCGACCTGGTGCCGGTCGCGGTGCGGCGCGGGAACCCGGACGCCGGGGAGACCGGCTGGGGCCTGGCGACCGCGGACGAGCCGATGCGGCCGGGCACGACCCTGGAGGGGCTTGCCACGCTGAAGACCCCGTTCCGGCCGCACGGGCGGATCACCGCGGGCAACTCGGCGGGGCTCAACGACGGCGCGACCGCGTCGGTCATCGCGGCGGAGGACGTCGCGCGGGAGCTGGATCTGCCGGTCAAGATGCGGCTGGTCTCCTACGCGTTCGCGGGTGTCGAGCCCGAGGTGATGGGCTTCGGTCCCGTGCCGGCGACGGAGAAGGCGCTGGCCAAGGCGGGCCTGTCGATCGGGGACATCGGCCTGTTCGAGATCAACGAGGCGTTCGCGGTGCAGGTGCTCGCGTTCCTCGACCACTACGGCATCGCCGACGACGACCCGCGGGTGAACCAGTACGGCGGCGCCATCGCGTTCGGTCACCCGCTGGCGTCCTCCGGTGTGCGGCTGATGGCGCAGCTCGCCCGCCAGTTCGAGGACCACCCGCAGGTCAGGTACGGGCTGACGACGATGTGCGTCGGCTTCGGCATGGGGGCGACGGTCGTCTGGGAGAACCCGCACTGGGAGTCCAAGTGAGCGACGCACGCACGGCCACCGGACCGCACACCACCCCCAACGCCGCGCCTCGCCGTGCGGGCGGAGAAGCGAACGGAAAGGCACAGTGAGCGACGCACGCACGGCCACCGAACCGCACACCACCCCCAACGCCGCACCTCGCCGTGCGGGCGGAGAAGCGAACGGAAAGGCACAGTGAGCGACGCACGCACGGCCACCGGACCGCACACCACCATGGATGTCAAGGAGATGCAGTGAGCGACGCGCAGGGGACCGCAGAGGTGTTGAGGGGCGCCGCCGAGGCGTTCCCCGACGAGGTGGTCACCGAGGCCAGGGTGCGCCATCTGGACCTGCCGCTCGGCGGGGGGCGCTTCGCCCTCATCACCCTGGACAACGGGTTCGACCACACCAAGCCGACCACGTTCGGGCCGCGTTCGCTGGCCAATGTCGACGCGGCGATCGACCAGGTCGAGGCGGAGGCCGCGGCGGGTGAGATCGTCGGGGTCGGGCTGACGGGGAAGCCGTTCGTCTTCGCCGTGGGCGCCGACCTCAAGGGCGTGAAGGTGCTGCGGCGGCACGAGGAGGCCCTGACGATCGGGGTCGGCGGGCACGACGTGTTCCGCCGCCTCGCGGCGCTGCCGGTGCCGACGTTCGCCTACTACAACGGTGCCGCGCTCGGCGGCGGCGTCGAGGCGGGGCTGCACTGCACGTACCGGACGGTGTCGGCGGCGGTGACGGCGTTCGCACTGCCCGAGGTGTTCCTCGGCCTGGTGCCCGGGTGGGGCGGCTGCACCCTCCTGCCGAACCTGATCGGCGCGGACCGGGCGGTCACGGTCATCATCGAGAACGCGCTGAACCAGAACCGCATGCTGAACGGTCAGAAGGTGTACGAGCTGGGCATCGCCGATGCCCTGTTCGAGGCGGCGGACTTCCTGGAGCAGTCCCTGCTGTGGACCTCGGCCGTGCTGCGCGGCGAGATCGAGGTGGCCCGTCAGGACCCGGACCGCGGCGAGGCGTGGGACCGGGCCGTGGCGCGCGGCCGGGAGATCGCCGACGGCAAGGTGCACGGAGCCGCCCCGGCCGCCTACCGTGCGCTCGACATCATCGAGCAGGTGCGCAACGGGGACCTGCGGGCCGGGTTCGCGGCGGAGGACGTGGCGCTCGCCGACCTCATCATGGGCGACGAACTGCGGGCCGGACTGTACGCGTTCGATCTGGTGCAGCGCCGTGCCAAGCGCCCGGTGGGCGCGCCGGACAAGTCGCTGGCCCGGCCGGTGACGAAGGTCGGGATCGTGGGCGCGGGCCTGATGGCCTCGCAGCTCGCGCTGCTGTTCGCGCGCCGTCTGGAGGTGCCGGTGGTACTCACCGACATCGACCAGGAGCGGATCGACAAGGGCGTGGCCTGGGTTCACGAGCAGGTCGACTTCCTGCTGCTGAAGGGCCGCGTCAACCAGGACAAGGCCAACCGGCTGAAGGCCGCGGTCACGGGCTCGCTGGACAAGGCGGAGGCGTTCGCGGACGCGGACTTCGTCATCGAGGCGGTCTTTGAGGAGCCGGCCCTCAAGCGGCGGGTGTTCGCGGAGCTGGAGGCCGTGGTGCCTGAGCACGCGATCCTGGCGACCAACACCTCGTCGCTGTCGGTCACCGGGATGGCCGCGGAACTGGCCCACCCGGAGCGGGTGGTCGGGTTCCACTTCTTCAACCCGGTGGCCGTGCTGCCGCTGCTGGAGGTCGTGCGGGCCGAGCGCACCGACGAGGCGTCGCTGGCGACGGCGTTCGCGGTGGCCAAGAAGCTGAAGAAGTCCGCGGTGCTGGTGAAGGACGCGCCGGCGTTCGTCGTCAATCGCATCCTGACCCGCTTCATGGGGGAGGTCCTCGGCGCCATCGACGAGGGCACGCCCGTGGAGGTGGCCGACCGGGCGCTGGCGCCGCTCGGCCTGCCGATGTCGCCGATCGTGCTGCTCGACCTGGTGGGGCCCGCGGTGGCGCACCACGTGGCGGGCACGCTCAGCGCCGCGTTCCCGGAACGTTTCCGGGTCTCGGCCAATCTCGGCCGCGTCGTCGAGGCGGGCAAGCGCACGCTGTACGTGCACGACGCGGGCAAGCCCGAGCTCGACCCCGAGGTGGCGGCGCTGTTCGAGGTCGGCGACGCGGTGCAGAGCGAGGAGCAGGTCCGCGCGCGGGCGCTGGACGCGATCGCCGAGGAGATCGGCCTGATGCTGGAGGAGGGCGTGGTCGCGGAGGCGCAGGACATCGACCTGTGTCTGATCACCGGCGCGGGCTGGCCGTTCCACCTGGGCGGCATCACCCCGTACCTGGACAGCTCCGGGGTCTCGCGGCGCGTCCTGGGGCGGCGGCTGCTGCCCGCGGGCGTGGCGAGCGTTCCCGAGTGACGCGGGACTTCGCGGGAACGGCGGCATCCGGCCCTGGCCGGGTGCCGCCGTTCGTCGTGGACAAACTTCTGCGGATTTCCCGGCGTGGAGCGATGAGTTAGGGAAAGGGCGCGGGTCTTATTGTGTGACGGCCCACGAGGGCCGACCACGAGAGAGAAGAGACCACCGTGTCGACCAAGATCTTCATCAACCTGCCCGTGCGGGACCTGCCCCGCTCCCGGGACTTCTTCACCAAGCTGGGCTACTCCTTCGACCCGCAGTTCTCGGACGAGAACGCCGCCTCCCTGGTGATCAGCGACAACATCATCGTGATGCTGCTGGTCGAGTCGTTCTACGGGACGTTCACGAAGAAGAAGATCGCCGACGCCCACGAGACGTCGGAGGTGATGATCGCGCTGAGCGCCGACAGCCGCGAGCAGGTGGACGAGCTGGTGGACCGGGCGCTGGCCTCGGGCGGGCAGCCGACCGGCGAGACGCAGGACCACGGGTTCATGTACGGGCGGGCCTTCGAGGACCCGGACGGCCACCACTGGGAGGTCACCTGGATGGACATGTCCGCGATGCAGGAGCAGAGCTGAGCACGGCCGGAGGCCCGCGGGGGTGGCGCGGGGCCGTCCGGCCGTGCCGGGCGGTCCTGGTCAGTCGGTGGTGAGGCGCGAGGCCGCTTCGGTGTCCTCGTACCGGCTGTCGAGGCGGGACACCAGGCCGGTGATCTGGCGGGCGATGTCAGGTCCTGTGAGGCCGATTTCGGCGAGCACCTGTTCGCGGCTGCCGTGTTCGAGGAAGCGGGCCGGGATGCCGAAGTCGCGCAGGGGGATGTCGACGCCGGCGTCGCGCAGGGCCTGCGCCACGGCCGAGCCGACGCCGCCCGCGCGGCTGTTGTCCTCCACGGTGACGACGACCCGGTGGCGTTCGGCCAGGGCGGGCAGCTCCGGGTCGACCGGCTTGACCCAGCGGGGGTCGACGACGGTGGCGGTGATCCCCTGGCGGCCGAGCAGCTCGGCCGCCTCCAGGCAGACGGGGGCCAGCGCGCCGATGGACACCAGGAGCACGTCGGGCCGGTCGCTGTCGGGGTGGCGCAGGATGTCCATGCCGCCGACGGTGCCCACGGCGGGCACGGGGGCCGCGACCTTGCCGCGGGAGTAGCGCACCACGGTGGGCGCGTCCTTCACCTCGACGGCCTCGCGGAGCTGGGCGCGCAGCTGATCGGCGTCGCGGGGAGCGGCGAGGCGCAGCCCGGGCACGCACTGGAGGATGGACATGTCCCACATGCCGTGGTGCGAGGCCCCGTCGGGCCCGGTGATCCCGGCCCGGTCCAGGACGAACGTGACGCCGCAGCGGTGCAGCGCGACGTCCATCAGCAGCTGGTCGAAGGCGCGGTTGAGGAACGTCGCGTAGACGGCGAAGACGGGGTGCAGCCCGCCGGTGGCGAGCCCGGCGGCGGAGACCGCCCCGTGCTGCTCGGCGATGCCGACGTCGAAGACCCGGTCGGGGAACGCCTCGGCGAAGGCGTGCAGGCCGACGGGACGGAGCATGGCGGCGGTGATGGCCACGATGTCCTCGCGCTCGTGGCCGAGCTTGAGGATCTCCTCGCCGAAGACGGAGGTCCAGTCGGCGCCCGAGGCGGCCACGGGCAGGCCGGTGTCCGGGTGGATGACGCCGACCGAGTGGAACTGGTCGGCCTCGTCCTCGCGGGCGGGCTGGTAGCCGCGGCCCTTCTCGGTGAGACAGTGCACGATGACGGGGCCGCCGAAGCGCTTGGCGCGCTGGAGGGCGGACTCCAGGGCCGCCAGGTCGTGCCCGTCGATCGGGCCGACGTACTTCAGGCCCAGGTCCTCGAACATCCCCTGGGGGGCGATGACGTCCTTCAGCCCCTTCTTGGCGCCGTGCAGGGTCCCGTAGAGGGGGCGCCCGACGACGGGGGTGCGGTTGAGCATCTGCTTGCCGCGGGCGAGGAAGCGCTCGTAGCCGTCGGTGGTGCGCAGGGTGGCGAGGTGGTTGGCCAGACCGCCGATGGTGGGCGAGTAGGAGCGTTCGTTGTCGTTGACGACGATGACGAGCGGCCGGTCCTTGGCGGCGGCGATGTTGTTCAGCGCCTCCCAGGCCATGCCGCCGGTGAGGGCGCCGTCGCCCGTGACGGCGACCACGTGCCTGCCGTTGTCCTGGAGCTGGTTGGCCTTGGCGAGCCCGTCGGCCCAGCCCAGAACGGTCGAGGCGTGACTGTTTTCGATCACGTCGTGCTCGGATTCGGCCCGCGAAGGATATCCGGAAAGGCCGCCTTTCGCCCGAAGCGCGGAGAAGTCACGCCTGCCGGTGATCAGCTTGTGCACGTAGCTCTGGTGTCCGGTGTCCCACAGAATCCGGTCCGCGGGTGAGTCGAACACGCGGTGGAGCGCGATGGTCAGCTCGACGACGCCCAGGTTGGGGCCGAGGTGGCCACCGGTTCTGGCGACCGCGTCGATGAGGAAGGAGCGGATCTCCCCGGCGAGCCGGGTCAGTTGCTCGAAGGTGAGCCGGTCGAGATCGCGCGGTCCCGAGATACGGGTCAGCAGCGGCACCGTTCCTCCTTGCGGTCGGGGGGCTTCGACGGATGGCCGTCCGACGAGTTTAGTGTTCCCTCTTGGACCCCCATGGTCTCAGGATGCGAGATACGTCACCAACGCGCCACAGCCCGGGCCGCATGGCGCAGCCCGGGCTGGTCAGTGACCGGTCATGTTCGCCCGGCTGTTCGTTGTGTGCGCCTGGAGACCGAGTCGAGAACGACCGCGATCAGCAGGACGGCACCCGTGATCATGTACTGGATCTCGCTCGACATGCCCATGAGGTTCAGCCCGGTGGTGATGGACTGGATGACCAGCGTGCCGAGCAGGGCCGACCAGACCCAGCCGCGTCCGCCGAAGAGGCTCGTGCCGCCGATGACCGCGGCGGCGATGACGTTCATCAGCAGATTGCCGGAGCCCAGGTTCTTGGCGGCGCCGCCGGACTGGGCGGCGAAGAACAGACCGCCGAACGCCGCGAGGGTGCCCGCGATGGTGAAGACGGTCATCCGGACGCGTTCCACGTTGATCCCGGCGCGGCGCGCCGCCTCCGCGTTGCCGCCGACGGCAAAGATCTGCCGCCCGTAGGTGGTGCGGCGGACCATGAAGTCGGCGAGCAGCAGCACCGCGAGGAAGATGACCAGCGCGAGCGGGAGGCCGCGGTGCTGGTTGAGGGTGTAGGCGGTGATGAACGCCGCGGCCGCAACCAGGCCGCCGCGCAGCAGGATCTCGCTCGTCGGCCGGGTGGGCAGCCCCGCGGCCTGGCGGCGGCGCTCGTGGCGCCACAGCGCGAGGAGGTAGCCGGCGGTGATGACGGTGGCCAGCGAGTACGCGGCGGCGATATCGCTGAAGTAGAAGTCGCGGAAGTCGCGGACCAGGCTGTCGCGCGGCGTGTTGATGGTGCCCTCGTCGCCCATCACCCAGATCTGCAGGCCGCTCCAGCCGAGGAAGCCGGCCAGGGTGACGACGAAGGCGGGGACGCCGATTCTGGCGAAGAAGAAGCCGTGGATGGTGCCGACGACGGCACCCGCACCGAGCGCGAGCAGGATGGCGAGCAGGTCGTTCACGCCGTGCGTGACCGAGAGCACCGCCCAGATCGCCGCGGAGAGTCCGGCCATGGAGCCGATGGACAGGTCGATCTCGCCCAGCAGGAGGACCAGGACGATGCCCACGGCCATGATGCCGGGGCCCGCGATGTAGATGGCGATGTTGGTCAGGTTGCGCGGGGTGAGGAAGCTGCCGGTCTCGGCCTCGAAGATGATGGCGATGAGGATGACGCCGACCACGACGGGGATGGAGCCGAGTTCACCGCCTCGTATCCGGCGGCGGAAGTCCTCCAGGTAGCCGGCCAGACCCCGTTCGCGCACCAGCAGCCGCGGGTCGGGGGCGAGGTCCGCGCCCGGCGCGGTGGCGGGTGAGTCCTGTGCCGTGGCCGGCCCGGGGGACGCCTGCTTCTCGCGAGGGACGTCGCTCACGGTGCCTCCTGCGTTTCTTCCGTGCCGGTGGTGCCGGTGGCGCCGGTGGCGCCGTCGGCCCCGTCGGTGCTGTCTTCCGACGCCCGCTCCTGCTCCTGCTCCTGCTCCTGCTCCGGGGTGGTCCTGCGCTGCCTGCGCACCACGGCGTTGTCGGCCGCGCCGGTGATCGCGGAGATGATCTGCTCGCCCGTGGTGGTGGCGGCGGAGAAGACGCCGTTGTTCCGGCCGAGCCGCAGCACGATGATGTCGTCGGCGACGGCCTGGACCTCGGCCATGTTGTGGCTGATGAGGATGACGGCGAGGCCGCGGTCGCGCAGCCGTTCGACGAGATCGAGGACCTGCGCCGTCTGCTCGACGCCGAGGGCCGCGGTGGGCTCGTCGAGGATGACCACCTCGGGGGAGCCGACCAGGGCGCGGGCGATGGCGACGACCTGCCGCTGGCCGCCGGAGAGGGACGCGACGGGGATGCGCACGCTGGGGATGCGGATGGACAGGGTGTCCAGCAGTTCCTTCGCGCGCTGTTCCATGGCGACCTGGTCGAGGATGTGGCGGCTGCGTATCTCCCGGCCGAGGAAGAGGTTGGCGACGACGTCGAGGTTGTCGCACAGCGCGAGGTCCTGGTAGACGGTCGCGATGCCCAGCTCCTGGGCGTCGTGGGGGCGGGTGATACGGACGGGGTCGCCCTTCCACGTGATGGTGCCCGAATCGATGGGGTGAACCCCGGCGATCGTCTTCACGAGGGTGGATTTCCCGGCTCCGTTGTCACCCACCAGGGCGGTGACTTCGCCGGGGCGGATCTCCAGGTCGACGTCGGTGAGCGCCTGGACGGCGCCGAACCGCTTGGAGACGCCGCGCAGGGCCAGGACGGGTGCGGCGGTCAACTGAACCTCCTTGCATGAGGGTGTTCGCGCCCGGCCTGCCGCCGGCCGGTGATGGCGGCCGGCGGCGGCACGGCGGGCGCAGGGCCCGGGCCGTCCGGGTGACGGGTGACGGCCTTCGGGAGTGGTGGTGCGGTGCGGCGGCCCGGTGGCCGGGCCGGCCGGCTCAGCCGAGTCCGGCCTCCTCGCACGCCTGGGCGAAGTCGTCGGTGCAGATGTCCTCGACCGTGTAGAAGTCGTCGGCGATGACGGTGTCCGTGATGTCGTCGACGGTGACGGCGACCGGTTCGAGCAGCGCGCTGGGGACGCCCTGCTCGGTCGGGCTGTCGACGCTGTCCGGGGTCAGTTCGGAGAAGTCCTCGTCGTTGAGGAGCCGGACGGCGATCTCCGCGGTGGTCTCGGCCTCGACCCGCAGGGCCTTGTAGATGGTGAACGTCTGCTCACCGGCGACGATGCGCTGGAGGCCGGCGAGCTCCGCGTCCTGGCCGCCCACGGGGATGTCCGTGATGCCGGCCGAGTTCAGCGCGGTGATGACGCCGGCGGCCATGCCGTCGTTGGCGACGTAGACCCCGTCGATGTTCTCCTCGCCCAGGGACTCGATGGCCGCGGTCATCTCCTCGTTGGCCGTGGCGGCCTCCCAGCCGGGGATGTCCTGCTCGAAGACGACCTCGACGGTGCCGTCCAGCACGGAGTGGGCGCCGCGCTTGAACATCGGGGCGTTGGGGTCCGTGGGCGAGCCGTTGATCATGACGACGTTGGCGCCCTCGGCCTCGTCGCCCAGGGCGGCGAGCAGGGACTCGCCCTGGAGCCGGCCGACGCGCTCGTTGTCGTAGGAGACGTAGGCGCTGATCGGGCCCTCGGCGAGCCGGTCGTAGGCCACGACGGGGACGCCCTCGGCGGCCGCGTCCTCCACCCAGCTCGCGGTGGCCGAGGCGTCCACCGGGTCGAGGATGATCACGTCGACACCCTGGGTCAGCAACGCGTCGAACTGCTGCTTCTGGAGGTTGGTGTCCTCACTGGCGTTGCTGTATTGGACTTCACACTCCGCACACAGTTCGGCGATTCTGCCCTCGATATAAGGACGGTCGAAGGACTCATAACGCGTGGTGGCGTCCTCGGGCAGCAGCAGGCCGATGGTGCCGCCGGACTCACCGCCGTTGCCGTCGTTCCCCTCGTCGTCGTCGCCGCCGCCTGCCTCGCCACAGGCGGCCAGAGCAACCGTCAGGGCGATGGACGCGGCTCCCGCGGCGAGAACTCTCAGATGTTGACGCATAGTTGGCTCCGCCTCCCGGTTGGGCCGCATACCGCGGCCATGGGTCGGCTGAGAGCTAACTCCGCCTGCTTCTTGCCGTCAATACATAAACCCGGGTTCAACCAAACCGATACCTTCCTTCACGGCTGAAACGAAGGTTTCGGCAAATAATTACAGGGGTAGAAAGCGCCACTCCACATGTTCGGAAGTGACGCTTTTCTTTGTTTTTCGTTGGATTTACTTCTTAACTCTTCAACGAGGCCGGTCAGGCCGTGGCACCGACCGGTCCGAGCAGCATCCCGTCGCCCATCTCGCGCAGCACCAGCGCCAGCGCGCCGAGCACCTCCGCCCGGCCGCCGAGCGCCCCCGGCACCAGGGACAGCTGGCGGGCCGCGCTCGGTATGGCGTAACGGCCGACCGAGTCGCGGATCGGCCCGAGAGCGATCTCGCCCGCCTCGGCGAGATCCCCGCCGAGGACGATACGGCTGGGATTGAGCAGATTGCACAGCTGCGCGACGCCGGTCCCGATGTGGCGGCCGATGTCGGCGACCACCCGGCGGCAGCCGGGATCGCCCTCGCGGGCCAGCTGCACGACCCGGTGCATCGTCAGGTCCTGACCGTGGCTCGCGTGCAGCAGCGGGAGCACGTGCCGGGCCGCGGTGAACGTCTCCAGGCAGCCGCGGTTGCCGCACCGGCAGACCGGGCCCGACTCGTCCAGCGTGATGTGGCCGATCTCCCCCGCCGTTCCCCCGGGGCCGCGGTAGATCTGCCCGTTGATGACCAGGCCGGCGCCGACACCGCTGGCCACCTTGATGTACGCCAGATCGCCGGAGCCGCGCCCGCTGCCCCAGACGAACTCGCCGAGCGCGCCCAGATTGGCGTCATTGTCCACGTGGACCCGGACGCCCGTGCGCGCGGCCAGCTCCTCGCGCGGATTGGTGCCGCGCCAGCCCGGCAGGATAGCGGTGGAGCCGAGCGCCCCGGTCTCCACGTCGATCGGTCCCGGAACGCCAAGACCGATGCCGATGATCTTCGCAGGGTCGACGCCGGCCACCCCCAGCAGCCGGGCGACCAGCTTCTCGGCCCGGCCGAAGCCCTGGTCGGCGGAGGAGTCCACGTCGAACGGCTCGGCCTCCTCGGCCAGCACCTGGTGGGCCAGATTGCCCACGGCCACGCGCAGATGGGAGTGCCCGAAGTCGACGCCGACGACGATGCCCGCGTCGCTGGAGAGCGACACGCTCCGCGCCCGCCGGCCGCCGGCCGAGGTGGTGCGCACCTCGACCGTGCCGAGCTCCTTCAATTCCCGAACAATATTGGACACCGTCGCCGCGGACAGTCCCGTGGTCCTGGCGATGTCCGCCTGGGTCAGTGAACCGGCCGCCCGCACGGCGCGGACCACCCTCTCCAGGTTGGCCCGGTGCAGCGAGGACTGCGACCCCGGAGTCTCCACGGCTCACTCCACTTCCCGTCTCCGGGCGGGCGCCACGTGGGCCCGCCGGCCGCTCCGACAGCGGTAGGAGACGGCGCCGGGCCCACTATATGAACTCAAGGGCGGGCATGGGAGAACAGCAGGGAAACCGCTTGCCCTTCCGAGGTGTCGAGGTGTCCGGGAATGCCCTCGCTACCGCACCGCGCCCGCCGTCAGCCCCGTCTGCACCTGCCGCTGGAAGGTGATGTAGACGACCAGGACCGGCAGCATCGCCATGGTCACGCCCGCGTACAGCGCACCCCAGTCGCCCTCGTAGCCCTGCTGCACCATCAGCGCGGCCAGTCCCTGCGGCAGCACCGCATCGTCCGGGTCGCCGATGTTCAGCACCCTGGGCAGGACGAACTGGTTCCACTGGCCGAGGAAGTTGAAGATCCCGATGCTGATGAGTCCTGGCTGGGCCATCGGCATCATGATCTGGAAGAACGTCCTGGTGTGCGACGCGCCGTCCAGGGTGGCCGCCTCCTGCACGCCCGTGGGCAGGGTGCGGAAGAAGGAGACCAGGAAGAAGATGGTGAACGGCAGCGAGTAGGCGATGTAGACGATGATGAGGCCCTGCCGGGTGTTCAGCAGACCGAAGTTGTTGAGAATGAAGAAGAGCGGCACCAGCGCGAGGAACACCGGAAACATCATTCCGCCCACGAACAGCAGGTGGATGAGGCGGTTGCCGCGGAAGGTGAACCGCGCCAGGACGTAGGCCGCCATGGAGCCCAGGAGCATCGTGCCGGTAAGCGATCCGGCCAGGATGATCAGCGAGTTCATGGTGTAGCGGCCGATGTCCGCGTTGGTCCACGCGTTGGTGAAGTTGTCCCACTCCAGGCCCGTGGGCAGGCCGAACGGGTCCGATACCAGATCCGCGTGCGGGCGGAGGCTGGAGATCACGACCCAGATCAGCGGCCCGGCGGCCAGGATGACCCACACCACGAGGAAGGAGTGGGCGAAGACGTTGAGCACACCGCCGGTACGCTCGCCGGCTTCTCTGTGCTGCTGCTCGCTCATGCGAAGATCTCCCCAGGTGAGGCGTTCAGTACTCGATCCGATCCCGGCGGCCCACGAGCATCATCAGCACCGAGAAGACGAGGGTGACGAGGAATAGGGCCACGCCGATGGCGGTGGCGTAGCCGGCCTGGCCGTCGCGGAACGCCTTCTCGAAGAGATAGGTCGGCACGACGTCCATGCCGTGCTCCGGCACCATGACGTTCACCAGGGCGAAGGCGTCCAGGGCCTGGATGCCCATGTAGATCCAGCCGGTGCGGATCGTCTCCCAGGTCAGCGGGAACGTGATGCGGAAGAACGTCACGGTCCGCCCGGCACCGTCGAGCAGCGACGCCTCGTAGATCTCCCGGGGGATCGAGCTCATCGCGGCCGAGAACAGCACCACGTAGAAGCCGACGAAGGACCAGCACAGCACGGCCAGCACGCACCACAGCGCCAGGTCGCCGCCGAGCCAGTCCTCCTGGCGCCAGGAGTCGAGGCCGACCGCGCCGAGCCCCTCGTTGAGGATGCCGCTGCGCGGGCTGTAGATGCGGGCGAAGATCACCGCGATGATCGCCAGGGACAGCACCTGCGGGAAGAAGTAGACAATCTTGTAGAAGCGGGAGCCGAAGACCCCGGAGACCGTCTCGTTGCTCCGCTGCCTGCCGCCCGCGTTCACCATGTAGGCGAAGAACAGGCCGAGGGAGAGCGTGATGACGGGTGCCAGGACGAGCAGCACCAGGCTGTTGCCCATGGCGTCCCAGAACTTGTCGTCGTTCCAGAGGCGTTCGTAGTTCTCGAAACCGGTGAACGTGTAATTGCTGCTGAAACCCGACCAGTCCGTCATCGAGTAGTAGAACGCCTGGAGAAAGGGCGACACCACGAAGAGCAGATAGACCAGCAGCGGCAGCGAAAGGAACCAGGAGATGAACCGGTACTTGTCGAGCGTCCGGTAACGCCGGTCGTACCGCACGCGCTGGGGAGTGAGCCGGGGCGGCAGGAAGAACGCCGCCGCTAGGTGCAATCTGGTAGTGGGAGGCAGGCTCGCGGCCTCCCGTTCTTTGCGGACTTCCATACCGCCCCTCCCCCGCTCAGATGTGCTGGAACTTCGTGATCGAGTCGTCCTGAGCCGTGGCGTCGGCGGCCCGCTGGCAGCGGGTGATCGCCTCGTCGGGCTCGATCTCGCCGGCCATCATGGCCGCGATGGCGCCGCCGATCTCCTCGTTGTTGAGCTGGCGGTACCAGTCGGGCATCCGGGGGATCAGCAGATTGTCGCCCGCGGCGGCCAGGGTCTCGCTGGCGCTGGTGAGGCCGGGCGGCAGGGTGAGCCCGTCGGCGGCGCCGCGCACGCACGTCAGGGAGGAGACCAGCTCGGTGAAGTTCCGCGTGGACTCGGCGCCGAGCATGATGCGCAGGAATTCAAGTCCGCCCGGGACATTGGCCGCATCGGCGGGGACGAAGAACGGCTCGCTGCCCGACGCCCAGATCGTCTCGAACGGCATGGCGTCGGAGGAGTCCAGGCTGGTGGGCGGCCCCACCGCCATCTCGAAGTCCTCCGGGGTGTTCTGCGCGGACTCGTTCTCCACCCAGGAGCCGTTGGGGATGAACAGGGCCCGGCCCTGGTTCCACTCGTCCTGCGACTCCTCGTGGGTCAGCCCCGGGCTGCCCTGGAGGATGTAACCGCGGGCCACCAGCTCGTAATACGCCTCGAACGCGGCCCGGACCGCATCGTGGCGCCAGGCGTTGGGCTCCAGGTTGTCAATGGCACGCAGGACATCGGCGCCGCCGATCTTCCCGATGAACGGGTAGAGCGTGAAGTTGAAGTAGTAGGGATAAACACCGGGATAGGTCCAGCCGGCGATGCCCTCCTGCTTGGCCTTCTCGCATACGGTGATCATCTCGTCCCACGTGCGCGGGTACTCCACCTCCAGCCGTTCCAGCGCGGTGCGCGAGTACCACTGGCCGTAGACGGTGTAGGCGTAGTTGAACTGATAGACGGGGTCGCTGCCGAACTGGCCCATCTCGACGACGCCCGGCATCAGCGTGTCCCGGACCGTGACCGAGGGGTCGTCGAGGGACGGCGCGTCCAGCAGCTCGGTGAGGTCGTGCACCTGATCGTTGCGGAGCAGCGCGGCGATGTCCATGGCGTCCGCGCCGCTGTTGTTGATGACGTCCGGCGGGTCGCCCTGCACCATGCGGGGCTGGAGCCTGGTCCGGATCTCGGTGGTCTTGGTGTGGTCGACGGAGCCGTAGCTGCCCTGGTAGATCTCCTCGGCGTCGAGGGCGTACTGGTCGCCGAAACCGCCGTCGAAGATGACGACTTCGAGCTCGGCGTCCGGGCTGACGCCGAACGGGTTGGAGTCGGTGGCCTCCTGGCGCTCGACGCTGTCGCCGTCGTCGCCGCCACTGGCACAGGAGGAGAGGGCACCGACGGCCGGGATGGTGAACAGCCCCGCCGCTGCGGACCTCCTGATCAGCGTGCGGCGGTTGAGGTACGGACTGGAAGTCATGTTCAAGTCCTCGCCTTCACAAGGGACGCGGGCGGTGGGTCGCCGCCGGAATCCCCGACAGGTATAGTCCACTTGGCGCGGCCGCGAAAGATCGCGGACTGGATCGCCCACAGGCTTTTCCGAGTTGAGATCTCCGCGACACACAGCGAGGCCGCCCTCCTCAAGGAACGGGAGGGCGGCCCCGGTGGCGTGCGGCGATGACTCCGCGTCGCCGGTGTCCCGGCGTCGGACGGACGCCGGGACAGGCGTCGGTCAGGCGCCGATCAGCGAACGCAGCACGTACTGCATGATGCCGCCGTTGCGGTAGTAGTCGGCCTCGCCCGGGGTGTCGATCCGGACCGGCGCGTCGAACTCGACGCCGGTGTCGGTGGTCACCTTGACGGTCGCGGGGATACCGCCCTCGTTCAGCGCGGTGACGCCCGTGATGGAGTAGGTCTCCTCACCGGTGAGCCCGAGCGCGGCGGCCGTCCGCCCCTCGGGGAACTGGAGCGGCAGGACGCCCATGCCGATCAGGTTGGAGCGGTGGATGCGCTCGTAGGACTCGGCGATCACGGCCCGCACGCCGAGCAGCGCGGTGCCCTTGGCGGCCCAGTCGCGCGAGGAGCCGGAACCGTACTCCTTGCCCGCCAGGACGACCAGCGGGGTGCCGGCGGCCTCGTAGTTCCGCGCGGCGTCGTAGATGAACGAGACCGGCGCGTCCTCCTGGGTGAAGTCGCGGGTGTAGCCGCCCTCGGTGCCGGGCGCGATCTGGTTGCGCAGCCGGATGTTGGCGAACGTGCCCCGGATCATCACCTCGTGGTTGCCGCGGCGGGAACCGTAGGAGTTGAAGTCCCGGCGCTCAACGCCGTGCTCGGTCAGGTACTTCCCGGCGGGGGTGTCCGCCTTGATCGCGCCGGCGGGCGAGATGTGGTCGGTGGTCACCGAGTCGCCGAGCTTGGCCAGCGCCCGCGCGCCGGTGATGTCGGTGACGGGGGCCGGCTTCGTCGTCATGCCCTCGAAGTAGGGGGGCTTGCGGACGTAGGTGGACTCCGGGTCCCACTCGAAGGTGTCCCCGGTGGGAATCGACAGCGCGTTCCACTGGGCATCGCCCGCGAAGACGTCCGAGTAGCTCTGCCCGAACATCTCCTGGCCGATGGCCGAGGCGACGACCTCCTCGATCTCCTGCTCGGTGGGCCAGATGTCGCGCAGGTAGACCGGCCTGCCGTCCTGGTCGGCGCCCAGCGGCTCGGAGGTGATGTCCACCTTCATCGAACCGGCGATGGCGTAGGCCACCACCAGCGGCGGGGACGCCAGGTAGTTCATCTTGACGTCCGGGTTGATGCGGCCCTCGAAGTTGCGGTTGCCCGAGAGCACGGAGACGACCGCCAGGTCGTTGTCGTTGACCGCCTGCGAGACCTCCTCGGGCAGCGGGCCCGAGTTGCCGATGCAGGTGGTGCAGCCGTAGCCGACCAGGTTGAATCCGAGCTTGTCCAGGTAGGGAGTGAGGCCCGCCCGGTCGTAGTAGTCCATGACGACCTTGGAGCCGGGCGCCAGCGTGGTCTTGACCCACGGTTTGCGGCTCAGACCGCGCTCCACCGCCTTCTTGGCCAGCAGGGCGGCGCCCACCATCACGGAGGGGTTGGAGGTGTTGGTGCAGGAGGTGATCGCGGCCACCGTCACGGCGCCGTGATCCAGCTCGAAGGTGGTGCCGTCGGCCCCGGTCACGGTGACGGGGTGGCTGGGCATGCCGTTGCTGACCGCCGGGGAGTCGGAGGCGGGGAAGGACTCCTTGCCCGCCTCGTCGCCGTCGACGTCCGGCACGTAGGCACGCACGTCATCGGCGAACTTGCGCTTGGCCTCGGTGAGGGCGATGCGGTCCTGCGGACGCTTGGGGCCAGCGATGGACGGCACGACGGAGGCGAGGTCGAGCTCCAGGTACTCGGAGAAGTCCGGCTCGGCCGCAGGGTCGTGCCACAGGCCCTGCTCCTTGGTGTACGCCTCGACGAGGGCGAGCTGCTGCTCGTCGCGGCCGGTGAGCCTGAGGTAGTTGACGGTCTCGGCGTCGATGGGGAAGATCGCGGCCGTCGAGCCGAACTCGGGCGACATGTTGCCGATCGTCGCGCGGTTGGCCAGCGGAACCGCGGACACGCCCTCGCCGTAGAACTCGACGAACTTGCCGACGACGCCGTGCTTGCGCAGCATCTCGGTGATGGTCAGCACCAGGTCGGTGGCCGTGGTCCCGGTGGGCAGCTCGCCGGTCAGCTTGAAGCCGACGACCCGCGGGATGAGCATGGAGACCGGCTGGCCGAGCATGGCCGCCTCGGCCTCGATGCCGCCGACGCCCCAGCCGAGCACGCCGAGCCCGTTGACCATGGTGGTGTGCGAGTCGGTGCCGACCAGCGTGTCCGGGTACGCCTGGCCGCCGCGCACCATGACGGTGCGGGCCAGGTGCTCGATGTTGACCTGGTGGACGATGCCGGTGCCCGGCGGGACGACCTTGAACTCGTCGAACGCGGTCTGGCCCCAGCGCAGGAACTGGTAACGCTCGCGGTTGCGGCCGTACTCCAGCTCCACGTTCTGCTGGAACGCGTTGGCCGTTCCGAACTTGTCGGCGATGACCGAGTGGTCGATGACCAGCTCGGCGGGAGCGAGCGGATTGATCCGCGAGGCGTCGCCGCCCAGCTCGCGGACGGCCTCGCGCATGGTGGCGAGGTCCACCACGCAGGGCACGCCGGTGAAGTCCTGCATGATCACGCGGGCCGGCGTGAACTGGATCTCCTGGCTCGGCTGGGCGTTCGCGTCCCAGCCTGCGAGCGCCCGGATGTGAGCGGAGGTGATGTTCGCCCCGTCCTCGGTACGGAGCAGGTTCTCCAGCAGGACCTTCAGGCTGTACGGCAGGCGGGCCGACCCCTCCACCTTGTCCAGCCGGTAGATCTCGTACGACTCGTCGCCCACCCGCAGTGTGCTGCGGGCGTCGAAGCTGTTCGCCGACACGACTGTCTCCTTCAACACATGAAATTCGCGCGTACTACGCATCCTGCCGCCCGCTCCGCGCCGGGTCTCGCTGAGGTGACCCTAAGCTGGCCGCCGGGGGCGATGCGGTGGCAGCGTCGTCCTGTCACCAGATATCTCGATGTCGAGATAACCCTAACGCATGCGCGTCCGCGGATCATGCGCAAGACCGCCCGTGCCGCCGCCCCCGGCGGCCGGGACGCCGGGATGCGGCCTGATCGCGCAACCGGGCGGACCGCCGTACGGGGGTCCGCGCCGCCGCCGGCCGCCGGGACCGTTCCGTTCGGCCCCGGCGCTGCCGCCCGACACGCCGCCTGGGCCCGGAAGGGGGACGCTCCCCGCCGCCGCTCGTCCGAGTGGACCGCACGGCCGTCCGCGGGACGGCGACACGCCGACGCTCCGGCGCGCCATCACCCGAACGGCCCCCACCAACACGCCTCATCTCATATGTGAGATAGGCTCGATAGCATGATCGATGACTACCTCGCCCGGATCGGTCAGCTCATTCGGGACGCACGCCAACATCGCGGCTGGACGCAGGTACAGCTCGCGGAAGCACTCGGGACCAGCCAGAGCGCGGTCAATCGCATCGAGCGAGGCAACCAGAACATCAGCCTTGAGATGATCGCGCGCATCGGCGAAGCGCTGGACAGCGAGATCGTCTCGCTCGGCTACGCCGGCCCGATGCATCTGCGGGTGGTGGGCGGACGGCGTCTGCACGGCAGCATCGACGTCAAGACGAGTAAGAACGCCTGCGTCGCGCTGCTCTGCGCCACCCTGCTCAACTCCGGCCGTACCGTGCTGCGCCGGGTCGCCAGGATCGAGGAGGTCTTCCGCATCCTCGAGGTCCTCGGCTCGATCGGCGTCCGCAGCCGCTGGATCAACGAGGGCGCCGACCTGGAGATCATCCCCCCGGCCGAGCTTGATCTCGACGCGATCGACCAGGAGGCGGCGCGCCGCACCCGGAGCATCATCATGTTCCTCGGTCCGCTGCTGCACCGCATGGACCACTTCAAGATCCCCTACGCGGGCGGCTGCGACCTGGGCACCCGCACGGTCGAGCCGCACATGATGGCGCTGCGGCGCTTCGGGCTCGACGTCACCGCGACCGAGGGCATGTACCACGCCACGGTCAACCGGCAGATCGGGCCGGAGCGGGCCATCGTGCTGACCGAGCGCGGGGACACCGTCACGGAGAACGCGCTGCTCGCCGCCGCCCGCCACGACGGGGTCACCGTCATCAGGAACGCGTCGTCCAACTACATGGTCCAGGACCTGTGCTTCTTCCTTGAGCAGCTCGGGGTGCGGATCGACGGGGTCGGCACGACCACGCTCGCCGTGCACGGCGTGCCGGAGATCGACCGGGACGTGGACTACTCGCCCTCGGAGGACCCGGTCGAGGCGATGAGCCTGATCGCCGCCGCGGTGGTCACCGAGTCGCAGCTGACGATCCGCCGGGTGCCGCTGGAGTTCCTGGAGATCGAGCTGGCCGTTCTTGAGGGTATGGGCCTGGACCACGATCTCGGCCCCGAGTACGCGGCGGACAACGGACGCACCCGGCTGGCCGACCTGACGGTGCGGCCCTCCAAGCTCGAAGCGCCGATCGACAAGATCCACCCGATGCCGTTCCCCGGCCTCAACATCGACAATGCGCCGTTCTTCGCGGCCATCGCGGGCTCGGCGCACGGCTCGACGCTGATCCACGACTGGGTCTACGACAACCGCGCCATCTACCTCACCGACCTCAACCGCCTGGGCGGCCGGCTCCAGCTGCTCGACCCGCACCGGGTGCTGGTGGAGGGCCCGACGCGGTGGCGGGCGGCCGAGATGATGTGCCCGCCGGCGCTGCGGCCCGCGGTGGTCGTCCTGCTGGCGATGATGGCCGCCGAGGGGACCTCCGTCCTGCGGAACGTCTACGTCATCAACCGCGGCTACGAGGACCTGGCCGAGCGGCTGAACTCGGTGGGTGCGCAGATCGAGACCTTCCGGGACATCTGACGCGCCGCCCGCCCCACGGACCCCTCGCGGGGCGGAGGGTCCGTGGGGGCATACTGGAGGGAGTCACGATTCGGTCGCGTTTTCCTCACCGGACCGGCCAATTCCGCCGGGCCGCATGACCCGGGGCGTTCCGGGGGATCGTGCTCACAGGACCGGTGAACACCCGGCTGCGGTGAGGAGTTCCGTCATGGACCAGGCACTGGACAACAGGCTGGACAAGAGGCTCGACAACAAGGCGACCGGGCGGACGCTCGTTCTCTTCGGCGCCACGTTCGTGCTCGCGGTGCTCGCATCCCCGGTGTTCGTGCTCTACGAGCTGCTGCTCGGCGCCTTCGGCCTGGTCGCCACGGGCCTGCTCACCCGCGGCAGGGAGGGCACCAAGGCGCGGGCGGCCACCGTCGTCTTCGCCGGGCTGCTGGCCGGGAGCCTGCCGTACCTGGTCGCCGCGCCCTTCGTGTCATGACGGCAGGCGCAGCGCCACCCGGTCGCTGACGGGCCGGTAGCCGAGGCGCTGGTAGAGCGCGTTGGTCGTCGCGTTCGCCACATCGGTGAACAGCACGATCTCCGCCGCCCCTGCCGCCAGGGCGCGGCTGCCCGCCGCCGCGGTGACAGCCGCGGCATAGCCGCACCGGCGGTGCTCCGGTGGGGTGTAGACGAAGGCGACGCGCACGGTGCCCTCGATGCGCCGGGTCAGGGTCGCCATCGCGACCGGAGCGCCGTCCTCGTGCTCCCAGAGCACGATGCCGTCGTGGCGCAGGCGGTCCTCGACGACCCCGGCCGCCGTGGCCGTCGGCATGCCGACCTCCGCGCAGAAGGCCGTGGCCCAGGCCGTCAGCAGGGCACGGTCCGCCGCCGTGGCGCTCCTGGCCCGGCCGTGCGGGGCGGGCTCGGGCGCCGCGGGCGTGCCCAGCCGGTACAGCCGGGACCCGTAGGCGACGGCGGTTCCCTGGCCCCATGCCCGGGTGAACGCCGCGGCGGACTCCGCCGGCAGGTCGACCGCGGTGGGGGCGTGCTCCCCGACCGCTCCGGCCAGCAGTCCGGCCAGCGGCGCCACGGCTGACGCGGGCAGTCCGCTGACCTGCACGCCGCCGGGCGGCGTGTGCACCAGCGCGGCCAGGACCCGGCCGTCCGCCTCCTGCCACCAGCCGAGCCAGGGCGGCGGCGCGCCGGCGGCCCGGCCGGCCGGGCGCCGCAGCGCGTCGGTGAGCGTGAGGAGGACCGTGTGTTCGACCGGCCGGGAGGCGAGGAAGTCGCCTGCCGCCGCCACGAAGGCCCCGGCGTCATGCGTCGTGCGCCAGCTCATCGCCCCATCGTGGGCGCCCGCACGCCCGGCGCACCACTCCTTTTGTGCGCGCGCGGTCGGGCCGCGCGCCCCTACCAGGGCAAATCCCTGACCTGCTGCACGCACAGCACCAGGAAGAGCACGCCCGAGGCCAGCAGCATCACGTTGCTGAGCGGCCCGTTGCGCCACTGGCGCGGCACGCGGTCGGAGTTCAGCAGCCACAGCAGGGTCAGCGCGAGGAACGGCATGAAGAACGCGCCGAGCACGCCGTAGGTGAGGATCAGCCCGATCGGCTGGTCGAGCCACAGCAGGCCCATCGGCGGGAACGTCAGCCACAGCAGGTACGCGCGGAACGGCCGGGAGCGCTCCCTGTCCTCCTCGGGCACGGAGAGGGCGGGCTTGACGTGGCCGAGGAAGTCGGTGAACAGCAGGCTGACACCGTGCCAGACGCCGATCACCGAACTGAAAGAGGCGGAGAAGAAACCGATCAGGAACAGCTTCGCGGTGACCGTGCCGAAGCGTTCCTCCAGCACGTCGCCGATGTCGAGCAGGCCGCGGTCCCCCTGACTCAGGGCGAGGTCGGCGGCGTTCAGCAGCTCCGCGCCGATCACCAGCATGGCGACGACGAACAGGCCGGTGGTGGCGTACGCGACGCGGTTGTCCAGACGCATCATCGGCATCCACGACGGGCCCCGCCAGCCCTTGGCCGTCACCCAGTAGCCGTAGGCGGCCAGCGTGATCGTGCCGCCGACGCCGCCCATGAGGCCGAGCGTGTACAGCACCGACCCGTCCGGCAGGGTCGGCACCAGGCCCGCGGCGAGGGCGCCGGAGTCGGGGCCGACCCGGATGGCGATGCCGACGACGACCACGAACATCACGCCGACGAAGGCCATCATCAGCTTCTCGACGACGGCGTACCGGTTGAACCAGACGCACACGAGCCCGAGCAGCCCGGCGATGATGCCCCAGGTGCGCAGCGAGGGGCCGTCGGGGAAGAGGGCGACCAGCGGCAGCGCGCTGGCCGACATCGCGGTGGCGCCGTAGACGAAGCCCCAGACCACGATGTAGATGCCGAAGTAGACCGCGGTCCAGCGGCCGAGGCCGCGCCAGCCCTCGAAGATCGTTCGGCCGGTGGCCAGGTGCCACCGGCCGGTGGCCTCCGCGAGGGAGATCTTGATCAGGCAGCCGAGCACCGCGGCCCACACCAGCGTGTAGCCGTACCGTTCGCCGGCCACGGCCGTCGCGACCAGATCGCCCGCGCCCACTCCGGTCGCCGCGACCACGAGGCCCGGGCCTATCAACCGCCAGCGGCTCCTGGGCGGTTCGGTCTGCTCATGCGTCGTCTTCGCCACGCGGGACATCCTGCCCCGGCGCACGCCGTTTGATTAGCACACGCCAATAACGGATGAGCCGGTGCACGCCGGTGCACGCCCGCGCCCTTCCGCCGCGGACTCAAAGGGGTTACTTTGGGGTTATCCAATAACCCCATCGAAGGGGCGGTACTTCCATGCCCAAGATCAACGTCTATCTGCCGGACGAGCTGGCGGAGGCCGTCAAGGACACCGGCATCCCCGTCTCAGCCGTCTGCCAGCGCGCCCTGGAGCAGGCCGTGCGCCGCATCACCGCGATCCGCGAGAGCACCGCGGACACGTTCGACCCCGAAGACCCCACGGCGCTGGTCAGCTTCACCCCCCGCGCCAGGAGCGCGATCAAGCACGCCCAACGGCTGGCCGCGGCCGAGAACGGCGGGGTGATCACCACCCGCCACCTGCTCGACGGCGTCCTGGCCGAGGAGGGGAACCTCGCACTGCGCGTCCTGGACGTGCTGGAGGTCGCCCCGGCGACGGTGCGTCAGGAGCTGGCCCGCCGCGGCGGCGAGGGCGACCGCGAGCCTGGCGGGCCCGCGTTCAGCACCGCCGCGGCCAACGCCCTGGAGATGACCACCACCGAGGCGACCGGCCTCGGCCACAACTACATCGGCTGCGAGCACCTGCTGCTCGGCATGATCAGCGAGCCGGAGGGCACCGCGGGCCGCACGCTGCGCGCCCTCGGGGCCGAGTACCGGCTGGCCCGCCGCGCGGTCAACGCCGCTCTCGCCGGCTACGTGCACCTGCGCGCCCAGACCGCCGCGGCCGCCCCCGGAGCGGGCGCGGCCGGGGCCGGCGCCCTCGCGGAGGTGGTCAAACGGGAGCTGGCGCCGCTGGTCGAACGCCTGGAGCGGCTGGAGCGGCAGGTCGGCCACGAGCCGGGCGGCACACGATAATTCCGTCGGCCGCCGACCCGTTCGCGGCATACTTCGACGGGTGTTCCTGACGATATCCGCGGCCGGCGACGCCGGCCGCCCCGCCACAGACCTGGGCTTCCTGCTGCACAAACACCCGGAAAAGGCCCAGGAGTTCAGCACGTCCGCAGGCCCGGCCCACGTCTTCTACCCGGTGGCGGACGAACGGCGCTGCACCGTGGCCCTGCTGCTCGATGTCGACCCGGTCGCGCTCGTGCGCAACCGCGGGCGCGGGCGCGGGGCCGCGCCCGACGCCACGCTCGCCCAGTACGTGAACGACCGCCCCTACGCGGCTTCCTCACTGCTCGCGGTCGCGCTCGGCCAGGTGTTCCGCACCGCGCTGCGCGGCGACTGCGCGGCCCGCCCCGAGCTGCCGGGGCGGGCGCTGCCGCTGCGCATCGAGGTGCCCGCGCTCCCCGCGCGCGGCGGTGCGGACGTGGTGCGGCGGCTGTTCGAGCCGCTGGGCTGGGCGGTGACGGCGGTGCCGGTCGCGCTGGACGAGGCGTTCCCCGAATGGGGCGACTCCCGGTATCTGCGGCTGACGCTGACCGGCACGGCCACGCTGTCGGCCGCGCTGCGCCAGCTGTACGTGCTGCTGCCGGTGCTCGACGCGGCCAAGCACTACTGGATCACGGCGGAAGAGGTGGACAAGCTGCTGCGCGCCGGGGACGGCTGGCTGGCCGGGCACCCGGAGCACAGGCTGATCGTCGACCGCTACCTGGCCCACCGCACCGCCCTGACCCGGCAGGCGCTGACGCGGCTCGAACTGGCGCGGCTCGCCGAGCTGGACGACGGCGCCGTCGAGGAGCTGGACAACGCCGTCGCCGACGACCAGGACGGCGCCGCGGACGAGGACCCGGCGGCCGGGGAGGGCGCCGGGGCCCCGGTGCCGCTCGCCGTCCAGCGGCGCACCGCGGTCCTCGACGCGCTGCGGGCGAGCGGCGCGAGCCGCGTGCTCGATCTCGGCTGCGGCGGCGGGCAGTTGCTGGGGGCGCTGCTGGCCGAGAAACGGCTGACGGAGGTCGTCGGCATGGACGTCTCGGCGCGCGCCCTGGCCGCGGCCCACCGGCGGCTCGGCGTGGACCGCATGCCGGAGCGGCAGCGCGCGCGGCTCCGCCTGCTCCAGGGCTCGCTGGTGTACACCGACGCGCGGCTGGAGGGCTACGACGCGGCCGTGCTGTGCGAGGTGATCGAGCACGTGGACCCGCCGCGACTGCCCGCGCTCGCCCACGCCGTGTTCGGCGCGGCCCGGCCCGGGACGGTGATCGTCACCACGCCGAACGCCGAGTACAACGGCCGCTGGGAGACGCTGCCCGCCGGGCAGTTCCGGCACGCCGACCACCGATTCGAGTGGACCCGTGCCCAGTTCGCCGCCTGGGCCGCCGAAATCGCGGAACGGTACGGCTACACCGCCACGTTCCGGCCCGTGGGACCCGAGGACCCGGAAGCGGGGCCGCCCACCCAGCTCGCCGTGTTCACCCGCGGTTCAGGCCCCGCGGGCGCACCCGCCACCGAGCAGAAGAAGGAGGCCGCCGCATGACGGACCTCACCGTTCCCGACGCCTCGCTCGTCGTGCTCGTGGGCACCACCGGATCGGGCAAGTCCACGTTCGCCCGGCGGCACTTCGCGGCCACCCGGATCGTCTCGTCCGACGCCTGCCGCGGCATGGTCGCCGACGACGAGAACGACCAGAGCGCCACGCCCGAGGCGTTCGAGCTGCTGCACTACATCGTCGCCAAGCGCCTGGCGGCCGGCCGGCTCACCGTCGTCGACGCCACCAACGTGCAGCGCGAGGCCCGCAGGCAGCTGATCCAGGTGGCGCGCGAGCACGACGCACTGCCGGTCGCCATCGTCCTCGACGTGCCCGAGCGGCTGTGCGTGGAGCGCAACGCCGCCCGTCCCGAGCGCGCCGCGCTGCCGGGGTACGTCGTTCCCCGTCAGCGCCGCGAGCTGCGCCGCTCGCTGCGCGGCCTCGAACGCGAGGGCTTCCGGTACGTGCACGTGCTCAGCGGCGAGGCGGAGGTGGACGCGGCCGAGATCCGGCTGACCCGCCGCTACAACGATCTGCGGCACGTGACCGGCCCGTTCGACCTCATCGGCGACGTCCACGGCTGCCGCGCCGAGCTGGAGACGCTGCTGACCGGCCCGCTCGGGTACCGCCTGGAGCGCGATGCCTCGGGCCGCGCGGTCAACGCGGTGCACCCCGAAGGCCGCACCGCGGTCTTCGTCGGCGACCTCGTCGACCGCGGCCCCGACTCCCCGGGCGTGCTGCGGCTGGTGATGGGCATGGTGGCCGAGGGCACCGCGCTGTGCGTGCCGGGCAACCACGAGGAGAAGCTGGGCCGCCACCTGAAGGGCCGCAACGTCCGGCTCACGCACGGGCTGCCGGAGACCATCGAGCAGCTGGCGCGCGAGGAGGCCGCGGACCCGGGGTTCGCCGGCCGCGTGCAGGAGTTCATCGGCTCGCTGATCTCCCACTACGTGCTGGACGGCGGCCGGCTCGTCGTCAGCCACGCGGGGCTGCCGGAGAAGTACCACGGCCGGGCCTCGGGCCGGGTCCGTTCGCACGCGCTGTACGGCGAGACGACCGGCGAGACCGACGAGTACGGGCTGCCGGTGCGCTACCCGTGGGCCGAGGACTACCGCGGCTCCGCCGCCGTCGTCTACGGCCACACCCCGGTGCCGCGGGCCGCCTGGCTCAACAACACCCTCTGTCTCGACACCGGCTGCGTCTTCGGCGGCGCGCTGACCGCGCTGCGCTGGCCGGAGCGCGAGCTCGTGGACACGCCCGCGGAACGGGTCTGGTACGAGCCGGTCAGGCCGCTGTCCGCGGCAGCGCCCGGCAGCGCCGTCCGGCCCCTCGACCTCGCCGATGTGCAGGGCCGCCGCGTGGTGAGCACCCGCCACGCGGGGCGGCTGTCGGTGCGCGAGGAGAACGCGGCGGCGGCGCTCGAAGTGATGAGCCGCTTCGCTGTCGACCCGCGGCTGCTGCTCCACCTGCCGCCGACGATGGCCCCCTGCGCGGTCTCGGACCTGGACGGCTACCTGGAGCACCCGGCCGAGGCGTTCGCCGCGTACCGCGAGGCGGGCGTCCGCGACGTGCTGTGCGAGGAGAAGCACATGGGCTCGCGGGCCGTCGTCCTGGTGTGCCGCGACGCGGCGGCCGCGGCGAAGCGCTTCGAGGCGCCCGACGGCGTGCGGGGCAGCGTGCACACGAGGACCGGGCGCCCCTTCTTCACCGACCCCGCCACCACCGAGGCGGTCCTCGGCCGCATCGCGGAGGCGGTGCGGGCCGCGGGTCTGTGGGAGGAGCTGAGCACCGATTGGCTGCTGCTCGACACCGAGATCATGCCGTGGTCGCTGAAGGCCGGCGGCCTGCTGCGCGAGCAGTACGCGTCGGTCGGTGCCGCGGCGCGGGCCGTGTTCCCCGGCGCGCTGGCCGCCCTCGGCGCGGCGGCGGCGCGCGGTGTCGACGTGGCGTCCCTCACCGCGCGGCAGCGGGAACGTGCCGCGGACGCCGAGGCGTTCACGGCGGCGTACCGCATGTACTGCCGGCCCACGGGCGAGGGGCTCGACGGCGTGCGCATCGCGCCGTTCCAGCTCCTGGCCGCGGAGGGGCGTTCGCTCGCCGCGCTGCCGCACGACGAGCAGCTGGCGCTGATCGACCGCGTGGTGGCGCGGGACCCGCTGTTCGCCACGACCAGGCGGCTGGCGGTGGACACCGGGGACGAGGAGTCGGTGGCCGGGGGCGTGCGCTGGTGGCTCGGCCTGACCGCGGACGGCGGCGAGGGCATGGTCGTCAAGCCGCGCGCGGCGTATGTGCGGGGCGCGGACGGGCGGCTGGTCCAGCCGGGCATCAAGTGCCGCGGCCGGGAGTACCTGCGGATCGTCTACGGCTCCGAGTACACGCGCCCGGAGAACCTGGCGCGCCTGCGGCAGCGGAGCCTGGGCCACAAGCGGTCGCTGGCCCTGCGTGAGTACGCGCTGGGTCTTGAGGCGCTGGACCGGGTCGCGGACGGCGAGCCGGTGTGGCGCGTGCACGAGGCCGTATTCGCCGTGCTGGCGCTGGAGTCCGAGCCGGTGGACCCGCGCCTGTAGTCGCGAACGGCGGTGACTCCGGCGTGTATTGACGGGTGTGCGGCGGTTCTGACAGCGTGCCGCGGGGGGCGAGCATGAGTCTTTTCGGGCAGGACCCCTTCCTGGACGCGCTGGCGCGCGAGGACCGCCGCGCGCTCATCGCCGCGGGCGCACCCCGGAGTTACGCGCCGGGCGACGTCATGGTGCGCGAGCGTGACACCACCACCTTCGTGCTGGCGATCCTCAGCGGCTGGTCCGTCGTCTCGGTCGGCACCGAGCGCGGGACCCGGCTGATCCTCGCGCTGCGCGGCGCTGGCGAGGTGGTCGGCGACCTGGCGGCCGTGGACCAGCATCCGCGCAGCGCCACGGTCACCGCGCTCGGCCCGGTGGAGTGCGTGGTGCTGCCGGGCGAACGGTTCCGCCGGTTCCTCTCCGCCCGTCCGGCCGCGACGCAGCTGATCATGCGCCAGCTGTCGGCGCGGCTGCGCAGCGCGGACGTGGAACGGCGTTCGCTGGCCTCGGAGCCGGTGCTGCAACGGCTGGCGGCGCGCTTGGTCGAGTTGGTCGAACGGGCGGGGCGGCAGGCGCCCGAGGGGGTCGTCGTCGACCTGCCGCTCCCCCAGCACGACCTGGCCGCCGCGGTCGGCGCGACCAGGGAGGCGGTCGCCAAGGCGCTGCGGCTGCTGCGCGGCCAGGGGCTCGTGGAGACGGGCACCCGGCGGCTGGTGGTGAAGGACATCGGCGTGCTGCGCCTGCTGGCCGCGGGCCGCGACTGACCGCGCGCGGGGCGCACGAACTAGGCGGGGGCGCGCGCGACGGGGGCGCACGACGGTGGCGTGCGCCCCGAATATCACCTCAATCGGCGCCGGTTGTGTAAACGGCTACATCGCGCCCACCGCATCCGCGCCACGCTGTTCCCCGAACGCCCCACTCAGGGGGGAGAGAAGGCGGCAGGGGGACAGCGTGGCCAGTACGGAAGAACGGGCCGTGTACCGGCTCGTGGTCTGCGGGGACGTCAAGGATTCCGGACGGTTGAATCTCGGCGCGAAACTGCGGATGCGGGAAAGTCTCTACCAGGTGTTCCAGGACGCGCTCGACGCCGTCGACGTCGGACCGGAGCAGGTGGACGTCGTCGACCGGGGCGACGGGCTGCTGCTGTCGTTCGAGCCGGGGGTGCCGCCCGCGCTGATCGCGGGCGTGTGGCTTGAGGAGGTGCGGCAGGGCCTGATCGAGCGCAGGCCCGTGCTGCACGACCGGCTGCGGATGCGGCTCGCCATGCACCAGGGCCCGGTCTCGCACGACGGCAGGGGCCCCGTCGGCCGAGCCGTCGACCTCGCCTGCCGGCTGTGCGACTGCGATCCGGCGCGGCGCGTCCTCGACGCCTCCGACAGCGATCTGGTGCTGGTCGTCTCCGACCCCTTCCACGACGCGGTGATCGCGGACAGCGTCGGCGAGCGGTTCGTCGAGCCGGAGGCGTACCGGCCGTTCCGCGTCTCGGTGAAGGAGACGGACGAGATCGCCTGGTTCCGCGTTCCCGGGCTGCCGGTGCCGCCTGACCTGACGGGGGGAGGCGGCACCGGCACCGCCCCCGGCGGGGCACCGCCCGCGGCGGACGGGCGCGAGCCCGGCGCGGCGGGCGGCGATACGGAACGGGACCTGTCGCGGTACCGCATCGACGTGCACGACGGGGACAGCACCGTGGTGTCGGCCCGCACCATCGAGGGCGGGCTGACCATCAAGCACGGCAACCGCTCGCGCCGCGGCGGGCAGCAGCGGTGAGCGAGGACGGCGGACAGGACGCGGACGACGCGAAGGGCAGATCCCCCGAGGGCGGCGGTCCGAAGGGCGGCGGCAAGGACGAGGGGAAGGACGACGGCGGCCGGGAGGGCAAGGAGAACCGGTTCTCCGGTGCGCACGCCGGCCCGCGGGACGGCGCACACGGCGCGGGCGCCGTGCACGCCGTACGTCAGGCGCGCGCCAACTACACCACCGTGCACGCCGTGCGTCAGGCGCGCGCCAGCTACACCACCGTGCACGGGAGCAGCACGCTGGTCGACAGCTCCCGCATCGACCGGGTACAGGTCGGCGACACCCACCACTATCACTACGGGCCGCGCACCGCCCCCCTGGTGACCGGCGCGGTGACCACCGAGGAACTGCGGCGCCTGCGCCTGGTGTTCGCGCCGCCACCCGAGTACCCGGCGCTGCTCGACCACCTCCGCGGGCACCGCGTGCTCGCACTGTGCGGCGAGCCGGGCAGCGGGCGCGGCTGCACGGCGGTGTCCCTCCTGGACGAGGTGGCACACGGCGCGGTGGAGCGCATGGACCCGCGCACCGAGCTGGCCGCGCTGTCCGGCGACGCCATCCGGGAGGGCCACGGCTACGCCCTCGAACTGGCCGGCGGCACCGGCCGTCCCGCCGAGCTGCACCTGGACCGGCTGGGCGCCCTGCTGGCCGAGCGCGACGCCCATCTGGTCCTGGTCGTGGACGCCGGGGACCTGGGCGACGCGTTGCTGCGCGGCCGGTACGGAAGGCTGTTCCTGCCACCCCCGCCGCAGGAGGTGCTGAAGCGGCACGTGGCCTCACTGGTGAAAGGCGAGGAACGGCGCACGCACGCGCTGGGCGTCGCGGAGCGCGACGACGTGCGCGGCGCACTCGGTCTCACGCGCCTGCGCCCGCGCGAGGCGGTCGCGCTGGCCGGGCTCCTGGCCCGGCACGCCGGCGGCGACCTGGACGACGCGGGCCTGCTCGCCGAATGCACGCTCTTCGCGCCCCGGCAGGCCGCGCTGTGGTTCGCCGGCGCGGGCCGGGGCGCGACCCTGCGCGCGGCGCTGCCGACACTGCGGCCCGCGGCGCTGCGCCTGGGCCTCGCGGTGTACGACGGCGCGCCCTTCAGCGTGGCCGCCGAGGCCGCCGAAGCGCTGACCTGGGAGCTGGCCACGACCCTCGACCCGGCGCGGACGCCGGGCCGGCCGCTGTTCACCGACGATCTGCGGGCCCGGCTGACCGCGGCCCGCGCCGGGCTCGGTACGGGCGAGGTCTCCCTCGGCGACGACCAGGTGCCGGTGCGCACCGTGCGGTTCGAGGGCCGGGGCCTGCCCTGGGCGGTGCTCTCCCACGTCTGGGAGATGCACCACAACGCCCGCGGCCCGATGTGCCGGTGGCTGAGCGCCCAGTGCGACGACCCGCGCCCGCTGGCCTGGGTGCCGGCCGCGCTCGCGGCGGGCGCGCTGGCCATCCTGGACTTCCCGTTCGCGGAGGCCGAACTGCTGATACCGCTGGCCGGCTCCGAGTCCGGCACCCAGCGGCTCGCCGCCGCCACCGCCCTGGCGCAGACCGCCCGCACCCCGCCACTGCGGCCCGTCGTCGCGTCCCTGGTGCGGGGGTGGGCCGAGGACGGCAACGAACTGCTGCGCAGCACGGCCGCCCTGGTCCACGGCTACGGAACGGTGGCGGGTTCCGTGGCCCGTTCGCTGGACGCGCTCGGCCCGCTCTCCGAGCCGGGGGACGACGCGGAGCCCGAGGCCGTCTGGGCGCAGTTGCAGGACGTGTCCTACAGCGTGGTGCGGCTGGCCGCGGGGGCCGAGCCGGACACCGTGCTTCGGCGGCTCGGCCAGTGGCTCGGGGACCGGCGGATCGGCCGCAGGGACCTCGCGCTGCTGAGCATCATCCAGCTGACGGGAAGCCGCACCTGGCAGTTGTGGGGTCTGGACGAGCAGCCGGAGCTCGAAGGCCATCAGAACTGGCCGCTGATCGCCGCGCTGATCGCGGCCGGACCCGAGCGGGCACCGCTGCTCGCCGATCTGGTGTGGGCCGGGCTCGACACCGCCAGATCGCGGGACGCCGTGCTCGTGGGCTTCAGGTCGTGGATGCGCCGTTCGGCGCGGAACGCGGAGCTGCTCGACGCCCTGTGCGCGTTCCTGCCGCTGCTGGTGAGCGGCCCGGCCGACGCCGCACGACTGCGGGCCCTGGTGACGCGGCTGGCCCGCGACCCGGACGAGCCGATTCCGCCCGCGACGGTCGAACGGCTCGGCGCGGCCCTGGGCGCCGGGCCGGGGCCGCGCCCCGGCGGCCGGGACACTCCCGCCGCCCCCATACCGAGCACGCGCAGAAGGGAATCGACCGTATGAACGCGCACACCTGGAATCAGCCGCAACCGCCCCCGCACCTGCCGCAGCCGAGACCCATCCACCCACCGCAGGCCGGGCCCGGTTTCGCGGCCCAGCGGCCCGCCATGCCCGCCGCGCCCGCCGCGCCCGCGGCGCCCTCAGCACCCGCGCAGGAGCTGGCGGGCCCGTTCCTGCGGGAGTACGCGCCGACCTGGCCGTTCCGGCACCCGAGCGCGCAGGTGGCCTCGGTGCTGTTCTTCCGCGGCAGGCAGCCGCGCGTGGTCCTGCCCGAGGGGCAGGAGGGCGTCTGGCCGCTGCGGCTGCTGCGCCGCCCCTACGCGGTGTTCGAGATACAACTGGGCACGCACACCCTGTCGTTCCACATGCGGCTGCCGGCCGCGGACAGCGTCTCCTTCTTCCCGGTGCGGGTGGGGGTGGCGTGGCGCGTGGCGGACCCGCTGCGGGTGGCCAGGGAGCAGGTGTCGGACGTGGCCAAGCTGCTGGCGCCGCTCTGGGAGGAGCGGCTGAAGGACATCTCGCGGCGGTTCCCGATCACGCAGGCCGAGCAGGTGGACGCGGCGGTGCGGCAGGAGCTGAGCGGCGGTGACCTGGGCACCAGGTACGGCATCGAGCTGGAGGTGTTCGTCGACATCACGCCGGACGAGCTGACGATCAAGCACGCCGGCGAGGTGCTGAGGGCCCAGCACGGCCAGGCCATGGAACGGCTGGAACAGCAGCTCCAGCTCATGAAGAACGAGCACGAGCGCACCGTCGTCCGCGAGTGGGCGACGCACTTCCAGCAGGCGATGTCGCAGGGCGACACGGCGGTGATGGCCGAGCTGATGGCGCGCCACCGCGACGACATCCCCGGCATCAGGAGCATGCTGAAGAACGAGCAGCTGACGGCCAGACGGGACGGCATGGAGCTGCTGTCCCGGCTGATCGAGGGCGGCATGCTGGAGTCCTGGCAGCTCGGGGACCAGGCGCAGGCCGTGGTCGACTTCGTGCGGCAGGGCACGCAGCGGATGATCGACACCGCGGCGCGCCGGACGACGCCCGACCCCGGGGTGGCGGGCGGCGAGCTGCCTGAGGCGCGGCGCGAGGTGTTCTGGCAGACGCAGCAGGAGACCCAGGAGACGCAGGAGACCGAGGACCCCGCGGCCGGCGGGGGGCCGGGCCGCAGAATGGACCCATGACCTTCCATGTCGACTCCGAGACCGGGCGGCTGCGCCGAGTGATCCTCCACCGCCCCGGCCTCGAACTGAAACGGCTCACGCCGACGAACAAGGACGAGCTGCTCTTCGACGACGTGCTGTGGGTGCGGCGGGCCCAGCAGGAGCACGACATCTTCGCCGAGCTGCTGCGTTCCCGCGGCGTCGACGTGCGGCTGTTCGGGAACCTGCTGACCGAGAGCCTGGACGTGCCCGCCGCGCGGGCCCTGGTCCTCGACCGCGTCTTCGACGAGCGCGAGTACGGCCCGCTGGCCACGGACCGGCTGCGGGGGGTGTTCGACGGGCTGCCGACGGCGGAGCTGGCCGAGGTACTGATCGGCGGCATGACGAAGCGGGAGTACCTGGAGCGGTACGAGGAGCCGGCCTCGGTGCGGTTCCACGTGATGGACCTGGACGATTTCCTGCTCAATCCGCTGCCCAACCACCTCTTCGCGCGGGACACCTCGGCCTGGGTGTACGACGGGGTGGCGATCAACGCGATGCGCTGGCCCGCCAGGCACCGGGAGAGTGTGCACTTCGAGGCCGTGTACGGCCACCACCCGCTGTTCACCGGCCCCGGCGCCGGTGGCTTCCACATCTGGTCGGAGGGCCTCGGTGCCCACCCGTCCACCATCGAGGGCGGGGACGTGCTGGTCATCGGCAACGGCGCGGTGCTGGTGGGGCTGAGCGAACGGACCACGCCGCAGGCGGTGGAGCTGCTGGCCCGGCGGCTGTTCGCGGCCGGCTCGGCGCGCGTGATCGTCGCGCTGGACATGCCGAAGCGGCGGGCGTTCATGCACCTGGACACGGTGCTGACGATGGTCGACGGGGAAACGTTCACCCAGTACGCGGGGCTCGGGATGCTGCGCTCGTACACGATCCAGCCGGGCTCCGGCGACGAGGAGCTGAAGGTCACCGACCACCCGCCGGAGCACATGCACCGGGCTATCGCCGCCGCGCTCGGCCTCGGTGGTATCCGGGTGCTGGCCCCGGTCCAGGACGTGCACTCGGCCGAACGGGAGCAGTGGGACGACGGCTGCAACGTGCTGGCGGTCGAACCGGGTGTGGTGGTGGCCTACGAGCGGACCGTCACCGCGAACACGCATCTGCGCGAGCACGGCTTCGAGGTGCTGGAGATCCCGGGCAGCGAGCTGGGACGCGGCCGGGGCGGCCCGCGGTGCATGAGCTGTCCCGTGGAACGGGACGCGGTGTGAGCCCGCACCGCCGTCCGCCCCCTGGCGCGATCTGCATATTCATGTAGAATTCCGCATACTATTTCAACAAGATTCGCGCGACGTACGGAGTCGACATGGCGACAGAGCTTTCGGGCCGCCACCTGCTCAAGGAGCTCGACCTCACCCCCGAGGAGTTCCGCTCGCTCATCGCCCTGGCCGCGGAGCTGAAGGCGGCCAAGCGGTCGGGCAGCGAAACCAGGGCCCTGACGGGCAAACACATCGCGCTGGTCTTCGAGAAGAGCTCGACGCGCACGCGCTGCGCGTTCGAGGTGGCCGCCGCGGACCAGGGCGCGGCGACCACCTGCCTCGACCCCTCCGGCTCGCACATCGGCCGCAAGGAGTCGGCACGCGACACGGCCCGCGTGCTCGGCCGCATGTTCGACGCGATCCAGTACCGGGGCAGCGCCCAGCGCACCGTGGAGGAGCTGGCCGCGCACGCGGGCGTTCCCGTCTACAACGGCCTGACGGACGAGTGGCATCCGACCCAGATGCTGGCCGACGTGCTGACCATGGCCGAGCACGGGCCGGGGCCGCTGGAGCGGACGTCCTTCGCCTACCTCGGCGACGCCCGCAACAACATGGGGAACTCCTACCTGGTCACCGGCGCCCTGCTCGGCATGGACGTGCGCATCGCGGCGCCCGCGCAACTGTGGCCGGATGCCGCGGTGCAGGCGGAGGCCGGGCGCCTGGCCGGGGAGACGGGTGCGCGGATCACGCTCACCGAGGACGTGGCCGAGGGCGTACACGGCGCCGACTTCGTCGCCACCGACGTGTGGGTCTCCCTCGGCGAGCCCAAGGAGGTATGGGACGAACGGATCGCGCTGCTGCGCCCCTACGCGGTGACCGGGGACGTGCTGCGCGCCACCGGCAACCCGGACGTGAAGTTTCTGCACTGCCTCCCCGCGTTCCACGATCTGGGCACCGAGGTCGGCCGGGAGATTCACGCGCGGCACGGTCTGGACTCGCTCGAAGTCACCGACGAGGTCTTCGAGTCCGAGCGGTCGGTCGTCTTCGATCAGGCGGAGAACCGGCTGCACACCATCAAGGCCCTGATGGTCGCGACCCTCGGCTGACCGGCAAGCGACGCCCCCGCGGGCGCTGGGGTCCGTCGTCCGAACGTCCAGAGTGCACGCACACCCCTCCGGCGCATACGTCAGTTCACGTGAAGGACGCGTTCCGGTCGCACACGGGATCTACATTACCCGCGCGGGGCGGTGCTATCGTCCGAGCCATCTTCCGGGGAAGGCCACGGACTTGGGGGGCCGCGGCCGACAGAGGGCTTGGCACCGGCCGCTCCTCGTGCACACCTCGCGGGTGCGCCATGCGGCTCCCGAAGCCGCCGCCCGCCCACGAACCGACCGAACGAAGGACGTCATCCGTGCGAAGAAAAGCCGCTGTACTCCTGTCCCTCTGCGGCCTGCTGGCCGTGTCGACGCTCGGCGCCACGGCCGCCTCCGGGGCGCCGCGGACCGACGACGACGCGCCCGCGCCGGCCGGCTGGGAGCGCGTCGACACCCAGCTCCTCAACGAACTGCTCGTCGACGACGGCGCCGCCCCGCTCAACGCCTCGGCCGACGAGCCGGAGGAGCTGCCCTGGGCCGTCCAGTCCATGAACACCGGCCTGTTCGTCGCCTCGGAGCAGCGCTACGCCGAGCCCTACACGGGCGTACTGCGCGCCCGTTCCGACTCGGTCGGCGGCGGCTGGGAGCAGTTCGACATCTACTTCGACGATGCCTCGGAAACCGTCACGCTGACCTCGCGGGCGAACGGCCTGAACGTGGCCACCGAGCGCAACTTCACGGGCGCGTCGAACGGCGTACTGCGCGCCCGCTCCGAGGGCATCGGCAGCTGGGAGCGGTTCGTCCTCTACTACCACGACGACCTCCAGACCTTCGCGTTCCGCTCCGTGGTCAACGACCTCTTCGTCGCCACGGAGCAGAACAACACCGGCTCGCTCCAGAACGTACTGCGGGCCCGCTCCGACTGGATCAACGGCTCCTGGGAGCAGTTCTACCTTTACTGAGGCGGACGGCGGCCAGCGGACGGCGGAAGGCCGCGCGCGGCGGCGCCGAGGGGCGCCGCCGCGCACACGGCCCAACGGGCCGCACGGGCCGATCGGCCCGGTCACCGGGCGCCGCGGGCACTGCCCGCGGCGCCGTTCCCGTCGAACGTCACCGTTTCCGGGGCCGCGACCACCACGCCCGCCGCCCGCAGGGTCGCCTCGATCTCGCGCGGCACACCGGCTCGCAGGCTGGCGTGCGCGCCGCGCACCAGCACCACCCGGTGGCCGCGGTCGAGCGCGGCGAGCGCGGTGGCCCGCACCACCGACTCGCTGTGCATCCCGGCCACCACCACCTCGGCCCCGACCGGGACCAGGCCGGCCAGGCCGCTGCCGGCGAAGGCATTCGGCCGGGTCCTGTGCACGACGGGCTCGCCGTCGAGCGGGCGGAGGAGTGGCTCGTGCCCACCCGGAGGTTCCGCGGCGCCGGTGTCCTCCCCGGCAGCGGCCTCGCGCACATGGATGACGACCGCGCCCGCGGTGCGCGCCCGCCGCAGCAGATCCCCGATCACGGCGGAGACGGAGGAGAGGGCCGGACCACCGGGCGCGGGCGCGGGGTCCGACGGGGTCATGGATAAGTCGAGAAGAAGCAGCACAGGGGCCATCGCCGCAGGGTAGCAACCGCCCTATGGCGCCAACTTCCGCGGAGGGCCGATGCGTTGCTCCTCGCAGCGGCCTCCCGGCGGGCCCGGCGCCGGGTTTGCCCCACCCGATGGGACCGCACCGTCACGGCGCGAAGGCGGCCGCGTTCTCCCTGACCCACTGGGCGAACGTCCGCGGCGGACGTCCGGTGACCCGCTCCACCGTGGGCAGCACGGTGTACCCCCCTGCGGACGGATCGGTGCGCACGGCGAGGAAGAACGCGATGTCCCCGTCCGAGAAACCGGCACCGCGCCACTGCGCGACGGCCTCCTCCCGGGACAGCTCGATGTACCGCACCTCGCGGCCGAGGACCTCGGCGAGGGTGCGGACCTTGTCCCGAACGGTCAGCACCTCGGGGCCGGTCAGCCAGTACTCCTGGCCGCCGTGCCCGTCGGCGGTCAGCGCCGCAGCCGCGACGGCGGCGATGTCCGCCTCGTGGATCAACGCGCTGCGGGCCTCGGGGAACGCCTCGCGCACGACGCCGTCCTTCCGCACGGAATCCGCCCACTCCAGCGCGTTGGACATGAACTCCACGGGCGCGAGCCGCGTCCAGACGAAGCCACCGTCCGCCGCCCCGGAGGCCAGGGCCTCGTCCAGTGGGGTCGTCTCGGTCTCGCCCTTGAGCACGGTGATCCGCCGCACGCCGGAGTGCCGTGCGAGAGCCGCGATCTCCCGCCCGTTGGCCAGGGGCGAGAAGTCCGCGCCGTCGAAGCCGATGAGGTGCACGGCATCGACGCCCGAGAACGCCGCGGACAGCGTCGCGGTATCCGCCAGGTTGCCCCCGACGACCTCGGCGCCCGCCGGGAGCGAGGCCCGGCCCGGGTCCCTGGTGAGGGCACGGACGCGGTGCCCAGCCGCGAGGAGCTGCGTGACGAGGGGGCGTCCGACCGTGCCGGTGGCGCCGGTCACGAGAATGGTCATGGCATCTCTTTCCGTGCGTGTCCCCCGGAACGCGTCCGCGCTCCGGTCGTCGTGCCGCCCACGTTAGGAACGGTGGCGGACAGCTGCTGTCCGCCTCTCCCGGCAGACTGGGGGCGTGATCGAGACCTCCGCCCGCCTGCTCCGGCTGCTCGGGCTCCTCCAGTCCCGCCGCGCCTGGTCGGCCGCCGAACTCGCGGAACGGCTGGGCGTGAGCACCAGAACCGTCCGCCGCGACGTCGGCAGGCTGCGCGGCCTCGACTATCCGATCGACGTCGGCCTCGGGCCCGACGGCGGGTACCGGCTGGCCGCGGGCGCGACGCTGCCGCCGCTGCTGCTCGACGACGAGGAGGCCGTCGCGGTGGCCGTCGGCCTGCGGACCGCGGCGGACAGCGGCGTCGCGGGGATCGGCGAGACGGCGCTGCGCGCCTTGGTGAAGCTGCGGCAGTTGATGCCGCACCGGCTCCGGCACCGTATGGACGCGCTGCGCGTCTCCGCCGTGCGGGCGCCGGGCCCGCCGACGGTGGACGCGGGCGAGCTGACCGCCGTCGCCGCGGCCTGCCGGGACCGCGAGCGGCTCCGCTTCGACTACCGCAGCCACGACGGGACCGGGAGCGTGCGCCTCACCGAGCCGCACGAGCTGGTCACTTGGGGCGGCCGCTGGTACCTGGTGGCCTGGGACCTGGAGCGCGCGGACTGGCGGACCTTCCGCCTGGACCGGCTGCGCTGCCGGGTGCCGATCGGCCCGCGCTTCGAGCGGCGTCCGCTGCCGGAGGGCGATGCCGCCCGCTTCGTCACGGGGAGCGTCGCCCGGCTGTGGCCGTACCGCGCCACGGTGCGGCTGCATGCCCCGGCCGATGCGGAGGCCGCGCGGAGAACGGCCGTGTACGGACAGCTCGTGCCGGTGGACGATACCTCCTGTCTGCTGCACTTCACCGCGGACTCCTTGCACGGTCTCGCCTTCCTCCTCGGGGCGCTGGAGGTCGACTTCGACCTGGTGCACCCGCCGGAGCTGGCCGGTCAGCTCCTGGTCACGGCCGACCGGCTCCGGCGCGCCGCCACCGCCGAGCGGTGAACCCGCGGAGCCCCGGCCGACGCCGCGGGCGCCGTCAGGACGCCCTGACCAGAGGCCGCCAGTACTGCTTGTCCTCCCGGTCCCGCACCACGAACCCGAGCTTCTGCACCTCCTCCCTCAACTCCGCCACGTCATCGCCTTGCTTCTTCTTCAGCGCCGTCTCCCTCGCCTTCAGCACGGCGTTGACCGCGGGCGGCAGATCCGGAGTGTCCGGCACCCACCGGCGGTACAGCTCGGCGTAAGGATCGCTCTGCCCGGCCCACCGGTAGCCGTGCTCCTGAAAACCCCGCGCGAGTGCGGCCGGGCTGCTCTCGTGCTGCTCCCGCAGCAGCTCGCGCGACGCCGGGTCGAGGATCACCAGCTGCTTGCCGTCGACGAACACCACGTCCACGTCGGGACGGGCTATGCGGCGTGACATGCCGTCCTTGTCGAGCCGTATCTCCCCGTCCACAAGCGTCACCTTCAGACAGGAGGCCAGGGCGAGGGCGGCGAACCCGAGCCCGAGCAGCAGCCCCGCGGCGGCGAGCGCCACCGCCACCCACGGCCCGTCGAACGAGGCGATCAGCTCGAAGGGGCCCTGCATCGGCGCCCACGGCCGGTCGGCCAACCAGCCGGCCACCGGCGGCAGCACAGCGCCGAGCAAAGCGCCGAGCACCGGGGCGCCCACGATGATCAGCAGCCGGTCGCGGAGGGAGAGCCCCAGCACCGTAGGTCCTGTCGTCTTGCCGTACTCCATGCCGTCACCGTAAGTGACCGCAGAGCCACGGCACAGTAGTCCAAGGTCTTGTTCCCACCCGACTTTCGTCAACTTTAGTTGTAGGGTCTGCGCGTGTCCCTTCCCCTCCTCTCCCACGACTCGGCCGGAGAAGGCCCCGCATTGCTGCTGCTGCACTCCGCCGTCTGCGACCGGCGGATGTGGGACCCGCAGTGGCGGATGTTCCTCGACGCCGGATTCCGGGTGCTGTGCTGCGACTTCAGAGGCCACGGTGACACCCCCGCGCCGGACGGCCCCTACCGGGACGCCACCGACGTGTGCGACCTGCTCGACGCCCTGGGAGTGGCGGAAACCGCGGTCGTCGCCTCGTCCTCCGGCGGCGCGGTGGCACTCGAACTGGCCGCCCGCCGACCGGAACGGGTCACCGCGCTGGTCCTGCTGAACACCGGCTCACCCGCCCACCCGCCCTCGGCCGTGCTGCGCGGCATCGCCTCCCGCGAAAGGGCGCTGATCGAGGCCGGGGACGTGGCCGGCGCCGTCGAACTCGGCGTGCACACCTGGCTCGGCCCCGAAGCGGACGCCAACACCCGGGCCGTGGTGCGGCTGATGCGGCGCCGCGCCCTGGACATGCGGCCCGCCGCCGAGGACGCCGGGCGGACCGGGGCAGCGGCCTTTCGCCCCGAGGACGTCAAGGCGCCCACGCTCGCCGTGTCGGGCGCGCACGACCTGCACGACTTCCGGCAGGTCGCCGCCGGGCTGCCGGACCTCCTGCCCGCCGCCGAGCACGTGGAGCTGCCGTGGGCCGGGCACCTGCCGAATCTGGAACGCCCGGCGGAAACCGCCCTGCTCGTCCTGGACTTCGTCGAACGGCACACGGCCGGGGCGCGGGGGCGCTGACGGTCAGTCCTCCCAGACGTCCACCCGGGGCAGGCCCCTGGCCTCGCGTTCGCGGTCGATGAGGCGCTGGATCACCTCCGTCTTCCCCTTCGTGTACTCAAGGCCGCTCCGCCGCTCGGCGGCGAGCCTGCGCTTCACCGCGGCGTACTCCGCCGCGGCCTCCGGATGCGCCCGCAGATGGTCGCGCAGGAGCCGTTCGTTGCGCGTGGGCCAGGAGGCGGCGGTGACGACGTGGAGGTGGAACGCGCGCCGCCCGGCGCCGTCCGCCCGGTAGTAGAAGAAGCGGCCGGTCATGCCCGTCTCCTCGGACACGTAGCCGAGCCGTGCCAGCACGGCTGCCCGTTCCGGTGTCACCTGCTCCAGCGTGTCGACGGACGCCATCAGGTCGATGATCGGCTTGGCCGCCAGTCCGGGGACGGACGTGCTGCCCACATGCTCGATCGCGCGGAAGAGCCCGGGCAGCGCCGCGGTCAGTTCCTCGCCCGCGCGCCCGGCCAGCGCGGCCCAGGCGGGGTCGTGGTCATCTATCACCATGGTCACGGGACAAGCCTAGGACCCGGTGTCCGGTGCTCATCGTGGCCGGCCGCAGGGCAACCGGCCCGGAGGCCGCGTTCGCTCCGGGGCATCCCCGTGGCGGTGGACCGGCGCGCGGGGGCCGCGGCGCGGGCCGGCCGGAGCGGCCGGCCGGCCCGCGGCGTTCAGCGGGCCGGCCGCCTCCCCTCACCGGTGACGCGGACGAACGGATCGGCGGCGGCCGGGTCGGTCAGCGAGCCGTAGACGCCGGGGCGGCGGAAGGAGTTGCCCCAGGTCTCGCGCCTGCGGTAGGAGCGCAGGGCCCCGAGGTCGAACACCGCCGGGTAGACACCGGCGGCCTCCCCCGCCTCCACCACGAGCATGTCGCGCGTCCCTTCGGGTCCGAACGCCATGCCGTCGAAGGCCACGGAGTGTCCCCAGCCGGGCCCCGCATAGTTCGCCATGGCGACGCCGACCATGTTCTCGTACGCACGCGACTGGAATTGGGCGATCCGATTCCGTTCCAGATCACAGGCGTTGGGCGTGAGGATGATTTCCGCCCCGGCGAGCATCAGCGCCCGGGCGCTCTCGGGGAACTCGCGGTCGTAGCAGATCATCGCGCCGACCCGGACCTCGCCGACCGCGGTGTCCAGCGTGCAGGCCCCGAAGGAGTCGCCGGGTGTGAGAGCGGCTTCGGGCACGGAGAACGCGCAGGTGTGCACCTTCGCGTGGGTGAGGACCGGCCGCCCGTGCCGGTCGATGAGCGAGACGGAGTTGCGCGGCGGCCCGTCCCAGGCTTCGAGATAGGTCAGCGCGATGGCCATGTCCAACTCGGCGGCGAGGAGGCGGAAATGGGCGACGAACGGCGAGTCCGCGGCGACGGGCTCGCCGCGCCAGACCTCGCGGGGGTCCGGCACCTCGACGGGTGCCGCGCCCCGCCACAGGTCGGGGTGCCGGTACACATTCTCCGCGGCCCCGCCGAAGGGAACGGCGGTCTCGTAGCCGTTGCTCCACATTTCGGGGAACAGCGCGATGTCCGCGCCGAGCGCCTTGGCCCGGCGGCAGGCGGCCTCGCCCGCCCGGCGGTTGGCGTCGAGGTCGTGCCCCGGCGGGTCGAGCTGGAGCAGGGCGATGGTCAGTGCAGGCATGATGCAGGCTCCTTCGTGGCTGGCAGTGGCGGTCGCGAAGGAGCGGCGGGGGTCCCCTGGCGCGGGGACGGCGTCAACGCATGCGTTCACTGTAACGCCCACAGGGCAGGGACATGATCACTCGCCGGCTGACGGCGGGGGCACGGACCGCGCCCGGCCCATACGCGGGGAGGCGGGGTCGCCGCGCGCGGTCCGTCGGAGGGGATCGGGACCTCTGCCCTGCACAGCGGGGGTACCGACTCCTGCTCCCACCGGCGAGTCTGCCGGAAAGCCACTGGAACTCCAGCAGCACACAGACAATTTCAGTCGCGATGTGTGTTGACTCAGCTACCAAACGATGAATTTCTCGACTCAAGTGACGCTACTGCCACCTGGCCGCACGGACCCCCCTCCGCCACGTACCGGACAAATCAGAAGGCTTGCAACACGACCGGAAATCACGGCCGGGTGCACGTGCCGAAGCGCCAGGCCCCGGAGAACTTCGTCATGAGTCATCCGCCGCGCCGACCACGGCCGCCAGCTCCGCGATGCCGCGCGGCCCCACCCGGCAGCAGCCGCCGACCAGCCGCGCGCCCGCCGCACACCACTCCCCCGCCAGCGCGGCGGGCCCCGTGGCGGGGCCGCGCCACCTGCGGCCCGCGGCGTCCCACACCTCACCGCTGTTCGGATACGCCACGGCCGGCTTCCCCGTGACCGCGACCGCCAGCCCGACCGCCTCGGCCACCTCCCGCGGCTGACAGCAGTTGACCCCCACCGCCACCACCTGCTCCTCCCCCGCCGCCACCGCGAACGCCTCCGCCAGCGGCTGCCCCGCCCTGGTGCGGCCGTTCGCCACCGTGTACGACAGCCACACCGGCACCCCGCAGCCGCGGGCCGCCGCGAGCAGCGCCTCCGCCTCCCGCACGTCGGGCACCGTCTCAAGCGCCAGCACGTCGGGGCCGGCCGCGGCCATCGCCTCGATCCGCGGCCGGTGGAAACGCACCAGCTCCGCCCGGCTCAGCCCGTAACGGCCGCGGTACTCGCTGCCATCCGCGAGCACCGCGCCGTACGGCCCGACCGAGGCCGCGACCCAGCGCGCCCCCGCGGCCCTGGCCAGCCGCACGCTGTCGCCGAACAGCCGGACCGCGGCGGCCCGGCCGATCCCGCGGCGGGCGAAGCCCTCGAACGACGCCTGGTAACCGGCCGTCGTCACCACCTGCGCGCCGGCGCGCACGTACGCCGCGTGCGCCCGGGCGATCTGCTCCGGCTCCTCGGCGAGCACCCGCGCCGTCCAGAGCGCGTCGCGCAGGTCGCAGCCCTGGTCCTGAAGCTGGTTGGACAGGCCGCCGTCCAGGACCAGGGGGTGCGCGCCGAGCCGGGGGAACGTCACGACAGTTGCGGCTTGACCTGTCCCGCGATCAGTTCCAGATGCGCCAGGTCGTCCAGGTCGAGGATCTGGAGGTAGATCCGCGAGGCCCCGATCTCCGCGAAGCGGCCGATCTTGTCCACGACCTCGGCGGGCGAGCCCGCCAGCCCGTTGCGCCGCAGCTCGTCCACGTCCCGGCCGATGACCGCCGCCCGCCGGGCCACTTCGGCATCGTCCCGGCCGACGCACGCCACCAGCGCGTTGGAGTACACCAGGTCGTCCGGCTTGCGTCCGGCCTCCTCCGCCGCCCGGCGCACGCGGTCGAACTGCGCCGCGCTGTCCTCGGCCGAGGCGAAGGGAATGTTGAACTCGTCCGCGTACCTGGCGGCCAGGCGCGGTGTGCGCTCCTTGCCCATGCCGCCGACCAGCACCGGCACCCGCGACTGCACGGGCTTCGGCAGCGCCGGCGAGTCCTCGATCCGGTAGTACTCGCCGTCGAAGGAGAACGTCTCGCCCTCCGGGGTGCCCCACAGCCCGGTGATGATCTCCAGCTGCTCCTGGAGCCTGGGGAACTTCTCACGCGGGAACGGAATCCCGTACGCCGTGTGCTCGGCCGCGAACCAGCCCGCGCCGAGGCCGAACTCGACGCGCCCGCCGGACATGGCATCCACCTGGGCGACCTGAATGGCCAGCACGCCGGGCAGCCGGAAGGTGGCGGCCGTCATCAGCGTGCCGAGCCGGATGCGGGAGGTCTCCCTGGCGAGCCCGGCCAGCGTCAGCCAGGCGTCGGTGGGCCCGGGCAGCCCGTCGGCACCGCCCATCTGCAGATAGTGGTCGGAGCGGAAGAACGCGTCGAAGCCCAGGTCTTCCGTGGCCTTGGCGACGGACAGCAGGGTGTCGTAGCTTGCGCCCTGCTGCGGTTCGGTGAAGATACGCAGATCCATGGACCCCATTCTCCGCGCTCGGGAAAGCCGGGCCGAGGGCGGGGATCACCCGGCGCGCCGGACCGCCGCCGTCCGGCCGCCCGCCCGCCGCGCTCAGATCACCGAGTGCTTCTCGTCCGTCCGCACCCGCAGATGACTGTTCTCGCGGTGGTTCAGGTCTTCGAGCACCGCGCGCGCCTGCATCTCCTCCAGGTGGGCCGCGGACTCCCGGCCAAGGCCCCGTAGCGCCGCCGCGAGCCAGGTGCGCTGCTGCGCCACCACGAACGGGTCGAACGGCTGCTCGGCCGCATGCCCGAGCGCCCGGTCCACCCAGCGGGCGGCCTCCTCGAACTCGCCGACCTCCAGGTGGTATTCGGCGAGCACCCCGGCGGCGATGGTCCGCTCGTAGGGCAGCGGCGCCGTCTCGTAGTTGCGCGACAGCAAGCGGTGCGCCGCCGCGTGATTGCCGAGGAACAGCTGGCAGCGGCCCAGATTGTTGATGATCTGCGGCTGGAACTCGCCGATGCCCGCCGCCCGCACCTCCGCGAGCGTCCGTTCCGCCACCTCCACCGCCTCGGCGATCCGCCCGGCCGAGCCGAGGCAGGGCACCAGGTTCAGCGTTGTGGCCAGCGCCTCCGCCCGCTCGCCGACGGAACGGAAGAGACCGATGCTGCGCCGCAGCAACTCCCCGCCCTCGTTGCCGCGGCCCTGCTGCCCCGCGGCCTTGCCCAGCTGCCCGAACGCCACCGCCTGGGCGAACCGGTCGCCCCCGCGCCGCCCCACCTCCAATGCCAGCTCGCACAGCTGCCGCTGGGCGCGCCAGCACAGCCGCATCCCGAAGTAGCTCTCCAGCGCCCGCACGCTCTCCAGGGCGAACGTCGACAGCGGGCGCCCGCCCAGCTCGCCGCCGCCGTCGTACTCGGGGGCGGCCAGCTGGCGGGCCAGCGACAGGACGTCGTCCAGGGCCTCGTCCGCCCACGGCAGCGACTCGTCCACCGACGTGAACAGCCGCCCCTGCGGATAGCGGTCCGCGCCCGCCTGGTAGCGCCTGCGGTAGTGCTCGGCCAGCGCCAGCGGCCCGTTCACCCGGTGCAGCGAGCCCAGGTACCAGCGCGCGAGCTCCGCGAGCCGCGCGGTGGCCCGGTCCCGCGGCACCCGCGCCGCCTGCCACGCCGCCGCGGCGCGCACCAGGTCGTGCAGCGCGTACACGCCGGGCCGCGGACTCCCCGCGATCTGCGCATCGGCCAGCCGGTCGAGCGCCTGCCTGGCCTCGGCGGCGGAACAGCCGACCAGCGCGGCGACGGAACCGGGGCTGAACGACCGGACCGCAACGGCGCCGAGCAGCGGGAACATCGCGGCGGCCCGCTGGTCCTCCGGCTCGCGCGAGGCGGCGAGCTGGTCGATGCTCACCATCAGACTCGCCCGCAGATCCAGGTCGGGCGCGGTCAGTTCGTCCATGCGCTGCCGCTCGTCGGCGAGCACGGCCGTGAAGTCCGCCACCCGCCAGCACGGCCGCGCGGCCATCCTGGCCGCCACGATCCGCAGCGCGAGCGGCAGCCGGCCGCACAGCGCGACCAGCTCCTCCCACTCCCGCCGGGTGCCGCGCTCCCCGGTCCCGCCCGCCACCGAGCGCAGGAACGCCACCGCCTCCTCGGTGGTCAGCGGCGTCAGGTGCAGGTGGTGGCCGCGGTGCAGCCCGGTCAGCGCCGTGCGGCTGGTCACCACGGCCGCACAGCCCGGCTCCGCCGGCAGCAGCGGCGCCACCTGCGCCGCGTCGAGCGCGTTGTCGAGCAGGATCAGCACCCGGCGCGCGTGTAACTGCTCCCGGTAGAACGCGTCGGCGGCGTCGGCGTCCTGCGGCACCTCCTTGACCGGCGTGCCGAGCGAGGCGAGCAGGACGCGCCGCGCCTCCGCCACGTCGAGCGGCACGTTCCGCGGATCGGCACCGCGCAGGTCGACATACAGCAGGCCGTCGGGGTACCGGTCCTCGACCTCCCGGGCCGCACGGACCGCAAGTGTCGATTTGCCGACTCCGCCGGGACCGTCGATCAGGCAGACCGCGGGTGCGCCGAGCGCGCCGCCGAGCCACCCCCTGATGCGGCCCAGCTCAAGACCCCGGGCGACGAACGTGGCGCTGCCGGGCGGGAAGACCGCCCGGTGCGCGGCCTGCCCGCCGGGATCGGCGGGCAGGTCGCCGCCGGCCGACGCGTCGAACGCCAGACGGCGCAGGCGGCGGCGCGACGGGTGGGCGCGCGCCTGCGCCACCAGCTCGTCGGCGATCTCGGCATGGCGGCCGAGCGCGATCAGCAGCTCGTACCTCTCCTCGGCGGCGCACAGCCGCAACTCGTCGAGCGCGGGCAGCTCGTTCGCGCGCAACGGCCCCTCCGGCAGGCCGTCGAGCGGCGTGCCGCGCCACAGCGCCAGCGCCTCCGACAGCGCCCGCTCGGCCCGCCGCGGATCGGCCGTGCCGATGGTGCGCGCCAGCCGCAGCGCCTCGTGCACCCGGCCGACGTCCGTCTCGGACGGCTCGACGGCCAGCAGGAACGCACCCGGCAGGGTGCGCAGCCGCCCCGCGGGCAGTGCCCGGCGCAGCCGCCGCACGTAGTCACACAGCGTCGCCCCGGCGCGCGCGGGCTGCCGCACGCCCCACAGGCGGGCGGCCAGCTCGGGCCCCGGCACCTCCTGCCCGGGGCGCAGCGCGAGCGCGGCCAGGACCGCGCGCAGCCTGGGGGCGGTCACGGGCAGCGGGGTACCGTCGTCCGCCGCCACCTCCAGCGGGCCGAGGAGCCTGATGTCCAAGGGAAACCCCCACCGCCGATGCCGTGGATCACCACTCTACTGGGCGGCGGGCGGGGATTTGAGGGGCTGGAGCACGGCAACGCACTCCAGGTGGTGGGTCATCGGGAAGAGGTCGAACGCCCGCAGGAACCTGGGCACATAGCCGGCGGCCCGGAAGTGCGCGAGGTCGCGCGCCAGCGCCGCCGGGTCGCACGCGACGTAGGCGATGCGCCGGGCGCCGAGCGTGGTGACGCGCTCCACCACGTCGCGCCCCGCGCCGGCGCGCGGCGGGTCGAGGACGACGAGGTCGGCGCTGGTGATTCCGGTACGGGGCAGCACCTTGGAGACCGTGCCCTGCTCGACGCGGACCCGCGGGAAGTCCGCGAGATTGTGCCGGGCGTCCTGGACGGCCCGCCCGGAGACCTCGATGCCCAGCACCGCGCCGCGCTCACCCAGCCGGTCGGCGAGCGCCCCGGCGAACAGACCGGCCCCGCAGTACAGGTCGAGAGCGGTTTCGCCCTTGCGCGGAGTGAGCCCCCGCATCACCGCGTCCACCAGCAGCCCGGCGGCCTCCCGGTGGCCCTGCCAAAAGCCGCCGCCCGACACCCGCCAGGTGCGGCCGTCGGCGCGTTCGCGCACGAACGCCCGGCCGTGCACCCGGTGCACCGGCGGCTCGCCGCCGCGTTCGCGCCCCTCCTCGGCGCGCATCACCGACACCGGCCGGTCCAGCTCCACCAGCGGCAGCCGGTGGCCGGGACGCGGCGTGAGGACCACGAGCCGGTCGTTCGAGCCGGTGGCCGCCGCGGCCTCGACGGAGGCGATACCGGGCCAGGTGCGCCGTTCGACGCCCAACTCCGTGACGCCTTCTGCGGCGATCAGGCAGCGGTCGACGGGCTCCACCTCGTGCGAGCGGTGGCGGCGCAGCCCGGCGCGGCCGTCCTCGTCGACCGCGTACTGCACGCGCGTGCGCCAGCCCGGGACCTCTCCCGCGCCGACCTTGTCACCCGGGGCGGGCTCGACGGTGCCGTCCCAGCCGGCCTCCTCGGGGGTCAGCCCGGCGAGGGCCCGCAGCTGCTCGGCGAGGACGTCGGCCTTCAGCCTGCGCTGCGCGCCCGGCTTGACGTGCTGCCAGTCGCAGCCGCCGCAACGTCCAGGACCGGAGAACGGGCAGGGCGCGGGGACGCGGTCCTTCGCGGCCTCCAGCACGCGCACGGCGTCGGCGCGCAGGTAGCGGGAGTCCTCCCGCCCCTCGGTGACGCGCACGACCACGCGCTCTCCCGGCAGGGTGTGCCGGACGAACAGGACCCGGCCCTCCGGGGTGCGGGCCACGCAGTGCCCGCCGTGCGCCACCGGGCCGACCTCGACCTCGTACTCCTGGCCCACCAGGGAGGCGGCCTTGGGCGAGGGATCTGCGGTGGGCATGGGAGGGTGCTCCGAACGTCGACGACAGCGGCGTTCCAGTCTACGGGCGCCTGATCCGGTGCCCGTGGCCGCGCCGGACGGCGCCCGGCACGTGCAGCGGGTGGCGCCGCCCGATGCGGGCGCGGGCGGCCTCGGCCGAGTGCAGCTGCCAGGGCACGGAGGTCACGGTGACGCCCGGGGTCAGCAGGAGCCGCGCCTTGAGGCGCAGCGCGCTCTGGTTGTGCAGCAGCGTCTCGTACCAGTGGCCCACCACGTACTCGGGAATGATCACGCTGACGACATCGTCGGGGTGGGTGTGCCGCAGCTTCTTGACGTACAGGACGAAGGGGTGGGTGATCTCGCGGTAGGGGGCGTCGAGGATTTCGAGCGGCACGTCGATGTGCCGGCGCCGCCAGTCCTCCGTCAGCCGCCGGGTGTCGTCCGGGTCGATGGCGATGGTGACGGCGGTGAGGCTGTCGGCACGCAGCAGCTTGGCGTAGGCGAGGGCGCGCAGCGTCGGCTTGTGGACCCGGGAGACCAGGACGACGGCGTGCACCTGGGAAGGCCGCATGCCCAGCCGGTCCTCCGGGACGTCGACGGCCAGTTCGTCGGCGACCCGGTCGTAGTGGCGCCTGATCGCCGTCATCACCGCGTAGAACAGGGCCATGCCGAGGAGGGAGACCCAGGCGCCGTGGCTGAACTTGGTGAGGAGCACGATCGCCAGGACCAGCGCGCAAAGCGCCGCGCCGAAGCCGTTGAGCGCCCGCGCACGGTGCATGCGCCGGCGCGCGGCCGGGTCGCGCTCGTCGGCGAGCAGGCGGTTCCAGTGCCGCACCATGCCGCTCTGGCTGAAGGTGAACGAGACGAAGACGCCGACGATGTACAGCTGGATCAGCTGGTTGGCGTCGGCCCGGAACGCGACGACCAGCAGGGCGGCCGGCAGCGTGAGGAACACGATGCCGTTGCTGTAGGCGAGGCGGTCCCCGCGGGTGTGGAGCTGGCGCGGCAGGTAGCGGTCCTGGGCGAGGATGGAGCCGAGGACGGGGAAGCCGTTGTAGGCGGTGTTGGCGGCGAGGAAGAGGACCAGCGCGGTGGCCGCGGCCAGGCAGAGGAACGGCAAGGACCCGTCGCCGAGGACGGCGATGCCGACCTGCGCGATGACCGGGTCCTGGTGGTGGCCGGCACCCGCGGGCTCGCCGTCGATCAGCAGGTCGCGGGCGGGGTCCTCGGCGAGGCGGACGTCCGTGTGGAGGGCGAGGGCGACGATGCCGGCGAACATGGTGGTGGCCAGGGCGCCCAGCACGGCCAGCGTGGTCGCGGCGTTGTGGCTCTTGGGCTCGCGGAAGGCGGGCACCCCGTTGCTGATGGCCTCCACCCCGGTGAGCGCCGCGCAGCCGGAGGAGAACGCGCGAAGCAGCAGGAAGCCCATGGCCAGACCGGAGAGGCCGGTCTGCTGGGGAACGATCTCGTACCCGGCGGTCGGCGCGCTCATCGTGTCGCCGAGCACGAGTGCGCGGAACGCGCCCCAGGCCACGGTGCCGAGGACGCCGATGACGAAGGCGTAGGTGGGGATGGCGAACAGCCGTCCCGACTCCTTCGCCCCGCGCAGGTTCATCAGCATCAGCAGGGCGATGACGGCCAGCGCGCTCAGCACCTGGTTGTGCCGCACGAAGCCGACGGCCGAGCCCAGGTTGTCCACCCCGGCCGAGACGGACACCGCGACGGTGAGCACGTAGTCGACGAGGAGGGCGCCGCCCACCGTCAGCCCCGCGCGGCGGCCGAAGTTGCCCGAGACGACGGTGTAGGCGCCGCCGCCGCCCGGGTAGGCGCGCACCGTCTGCCGGTAGGACGCCACGACGGTGATCATCAGCAGGACGACGGCCGCGGTGATCCAGGCGCTGTGCGGGTACGCCGCCACGCCGGCGATGGACAGCACGAGCAGGATCTCGCCTGGGGCATACGCGACGGAGGACAGCGGGTCGGACGCGAACACAGGGAGGGCGATACGTTTGGGCAACAGCGTCCTGCCCAGGGAGTCGCTGCGCAGGGCACGGCCGAGGAACAGCCGCTTCGTGCGATCCATGCGCTCACGGTACGTGAGCAAGGGGCCGGAACCGGACAGTTCGGCACCCCGACCGGTAGCGTGGCCCGCACCGAAGGAGACCTATGCACATCGTCATCATGGGCTGCGGGCGGGTCGGCGCGACCCTGGCCCGGATTCTCGAGGAGCGGGGGCACTCGGTCGCCGTCATCGACCGCGACCCGACGGCGTTCCGCCGGCTCGGCTCCCGGTTCGGCGGGCGGCGGGTGACCGGCCTCGGCTTCGATCAGGACACGCTGCGCGAGGCGGGCCTCGCCGACGCGGGCGCCTTCGCCGCCGTGAGCAGCGGCGACAACTCCAACATCATCGCCGCCCGGGTGGCGCGCGAGGTGTTCGGCGTGGAGAACGTCACCGCCCGGATCTACGACCCGCGGCGGGCCGAGGTGTACGAGCGGTTCGGCATTCCGACGGTGGCCACCGTTCGCTGGACGGCCGACCAGATGCTGCGCCGACTGCTGCCCGCGGGCGCCGAGCCGCTGTGGCGCGATCCGAGCGGCGGAGTGCAGCTTTCCGAGGTGCACGTGGCGGCGTCCTGGCTCGGGCACCGGGTGCGCGCGTTCCAGGAGCGGACGGGCGTGCGGGTCGCGTTCCTGACCAGAATGGGCGAGGCGATGCTGCCGACCGCGCAGACGGTGCTCCAGGAGGGCGATCTGGTGCACGTGATGATGTACAGCGATCAGGTCGCCGAGGTGGAAGCGGCGTGCCTGCTCGGCCCGGCGGATTCGTGAAGGGAAGCGCCGCATGAGAGTGGTGATCGCGGGGGCCGGGGCGGTGGGCCGTTCGGTGGCGGCGGAGCTGCTGGAGAACGGGCACGAGGTGCTGCTGATCGACAAGTCGCCCCAGGCGGTCTCGGTGGAGCGGGTGCCCGAGGCGGAATGGCTGCTCGCGGACGCCTGCGAGATCGCCGCACTGGACGAGGCCGCGCTGGAACGCTGCCAGGTGGTGATCGCGGCCAGCGGCGACGACAAGGTCAACCTGGTGGTGTCGCTGCTCGCCAAGACGGAGTACGGCGTGCCACGCGTGGTGGCCCGGGTCAACCACCCGAAGAACGAGTGGCTGTTCAACGACGCCTGGGGCGTGGACGTCGCGGTCTCGACGCCGCGCCTGATGTCCGCGCTGGTGGAGGAGGCGGTGAGCATCGGCGACCTGGTGCGGCTGATGCGCTTCAGCCAGGGCGAGGCCAATCTGGTCGAGCTGACGCTCCCCGAGGGGGCCGCGCTCGTCGGCACCCGGGTCGGCGAGGTTGCCTGGCCGCAGGACACCGCCCTGGTCACGATCATCCGCGGCGCCCGCGTCCTGATCCCCGACCCGGACGACGCCCTGGCCGCGGGCGACGAACTGCTGTTCGTGGCGGCCCCGGCCAGCGAGGGCCGGCTGGAGGACCTGCTGTCGCCCCGCGGTCAGAAGAGGCCCCGCGAAGATCCGGGCGACAGGGCCTAGTCTCCGGCCTGGACCTGGGGCGGTGGGCCGGTGGCGGGCTCCGCGTCCTCCGGGGCCGTTCCGGCCTTTGCGGCGGCCTTTTCCCGCTTCTCCCGCGCCTCGCGCTCCTCCCACTCCGCGATCACGTCGATCGGGGCGGGGGCCTTCACGAGGATGATCCAGGTCAGGTAGACCGCCAGCAGGAACGGCGGGATGCCGAGTGCCACCCGCAGCCAGCCCAGCTGGGTGGCGTCCCCCCAGAAGTAGATGGGGAAGGTGATGGCCGACTTGGCGAGCAGGATGCCGCCCCACACGTAGCTGGCCTTCGTGTAGGCGACCTTGCGCCCGGGGTTGCGGGTGCGCCACGAGAGGTTTTCGCGGAAGACGGGGCCGAGGACCAGCCCGAGCAGCGGGACGCCCGCGAGTGAGGTCACGACATACGCGACGCCCAGGCCCAGCGTGTACAGCATGCCGGGCAGATAGAAGTTCTTCGCGTCGCCCGACATCATCGCGAAGACCGCGCCGAACGCCACACCGAAGACACCCCCGAAGGCGTGCTTCGCGGTGTCCCGGCGGATCAGCCTGGCCAGGGCCAGCACCGCGGACAGGCTCAGCGCGAGGACGGCCGAGACGTTGATGCTCCGGTTGATCGTGTAGCTGAGGACGAAGATCAGGCCGGGAACGGTGGTCTCCACCATGCCGCGGACCCCGCCGAACGCCTCGAAGAACGCGGCCCGGGTCGCCGCCTCGTCCACCTCTTCCGGTGCCCCTGCGTTCACTCGGCTACTCCTCTTCCCGCGGTTGCAGCTGGTATCGGGGATTGAACAGCACCGGGCGGCCATGTGTCACCGCGATCCGCCCGACGGCGACCAGCGATCTGCCGGGCTCCACGCCGGCGATGGCACATCGCCCCAGCCAGACGACGTCCAGGGAGGCGGTGCCGTCGTCCAGCTCGGCCTGAAGTGCGGGCATCCCGGCGACCGTCCGCTCGGTCACCGTACGCAGCGTACCGCTCACCCTGACGATCCGGCGCTCCGCGGCCTCCCCGGCGCACTCGCGGATACGGGTGCACCCGGCGTCGGGCGGCTCCGGGTCCGGCGTCAGGTCGTCCCCGCCACCGGGCTCGGAACGTCCGAACAGCCGCCGCAGCCAGCCGCGGCCCTCCGCACTCATGCCATCAGCGTAACGTGGCCGCGCCATCCGTCTGCTCCGTCAGCGTTCGAAGCGGTAGCCCATGCCGGGCTCGGTGATCAGGTGCCGGGGCGCCGAGGGGTCGGCCTCCAGCTTGCGGCGCAGCTGCGCCATGTAGACCCGCAGGTAGTTGGTCTCGGTGCCGTACGCGGGGCCCCAGACCTCCTGGAGCAGCTGGCGCTGGCTGACCAGCCGCCCGGTGTTGCGGATCAGGACCTCCAGCAGGTGCCACTCGGTGGGGGTCAGCCGCACGTCCCTGCCCCCCCGGTGGACCTTCTTGGCCGCGAGGTCGACGGTGAACCCGCCGGTCTCCACGACCGCCTCGTCCTCGGCCGAGCTTGGCTCGGCGCGGCGGACCGCGGCCCGCAGCCTGGCCAGCAGTTCGTCCATGCCGAACGGCTTGGTGACGTAGTCGTCCGCGCCCGCGTCCAGCGCCTCCACCTTCTCGTCCGAGGTGTGCCGCGCGGACAGCACGATGATCGGCACCCGCGTCCAGCCGCGGATGCCGGTGATGACCCGCACGCCGTCCATGTCCGGCAGGCCGAGGTCGAGGATGACGACGTCCGGGTGCCGGTCCGCGGCGAGCCGGAGCGCGGACGCGCCATCCGCGGCGGTGTCCACCTCGTACTTGCGCGCCTTGAGGTTGATGACGAGCGCGCGGAGGATCTGTGGCTCGTCATCGACTACGAGCACCCGGTGCATGGGCCGCCTTCCGTTCCGTCTGTCGTGCCGTGGGCAGGGTGATCACCATGGTCAGCCCACCGCCCGGGGTGTCCTCGGCGTCCAGCGTGCCGTGCATCGCCTCGACGAAGCCGCGGGCGACCGCGAGGCCGAGCCCGACGCCGTTGCCGCGGGGGGTGTCGCCGTGCCGCTGGAACGGCTCGAAGATCCGGTCCTTGTCGCTGTCGGGGACGCCGGGCCCGCGGTCGACCACGCGCACCTGGACCTGCTCGCCCAGCGCGTCGGCCCGCACCAGCACGGGCTTGCCCGGCGGGCTGTACTTCACGGCGTTCTCCACGACGTTCGCGACGCTGCGCTCCAGCAGGCCGGGGTCGGCGGCGGCGAACGGCAGCGATTCGGGGATGTCCAGCTCGACGACGCTGACGTCGGACAGGCCGCCGAGCGCGCGCGGCACGACCTCGTCGAGGTCGATCTCGCGCAGCAGCGGCTCCACGGTGCCGGTCTGGAGCCTGGACATGTCCAGCAGGTTGCCGACGAGCTGGTCGAGGCGGTCGGCCCCCTGTTCGATGCTCTCCAGCAGGTCCGCCTCGTCTTCCTCCGACCAGGCGACGTCGTCGGAACGCAGACTCGACACGCTCGCCTTGATGGCCGCGAGCGGCGTGCGCAGATCGTGGGAGACGGCGGCGAGCAGGGCGGTGCGGATGCGGTTGCCCTCGGCCAGCTTGTGGGCGCGTCCGGCCTCGTCCTTCAGCCGCTGGCGGTCCAGGATGGCCGCCGCGTGGGCGGCGAACGCGGTCAGCACCCGCCGGTCCTCGGCCGGCAGGACCCGGCCCGAGAGCGCCAGCATGGTGTGCTGGCCGATCGGCACGTCCACGTCGGCGTCGTCCGGCGTGTTGACGGGCTTGGCGCCACCGTTGACGGAGACGCTGCCGACGCAGGCCCACTTGCGCCGGTCGAGGTCGCGTTCGAGCAGCGCCGCCGTCTCCATGCCGAAGGTCTCCCTGGCGCGTTCCAGCAGCGCGCCGAGGGTGTCGTCGCCGCGCAGGACGCTGCCGGCCAGCAGCGTCAGCGTTTCGGACTCCGCGCGCAGCCGCGCGGCCTGGTGCGTTCGGCGGGCCGAGCGGTCCACGACGGTCGCGACGGCGACGGCGATGGCGAAGAAGACGACGATGGCGACGATGTTGTGGCCCTCGGCGATGTCCCACTGGTGGGTGGGTCTGGCGAAGTAGAAGTTGAGCAGCACGGTGCCGAAGGCCGCGGAGACCAGCCCCGGCCAGAGACCGCCGACCAGGGCGGCGAGGACCGTGAAGGACAGGAACAGCAGCACGTCACTGGCGAACTCGGCGCCCGGCGCCGGCTCGGACAGCGCCCACGTCAGCAGCAGTGGCCCGGCCAGGCCGATCAGCCAGCCGCTGAGCGTGCGGGAGCGGCCCAGGCGCGCGCTGTGCGCGACGGGCAGGCCGCGGCCCTTGGCCACCTCGTCGTGGGTGACGATGTGCACGTCGATGGAGCCGGACTCACGGGCCACGGTGGCCCCCACCCCTGGCCCGAAGATGTACTGCCAGGACTTGCGGCGGCTGGAGCCGAGCACGATCTGGTTGGCGTTGACACCGCGGGCGAAGTCGAGCAGCGAGCCGGGCACGTCGTCGCCGATGACGTGGTGGAACGTGCCGCCGAGCTGCTCGACGAGGGTCCGCTGGGCGGCCAGCTCGCGCGGTGAGGCCGAGGTGAGGCCGTCGGCCCGGGAGATGTACACGGCGAGGATCTCGCCGCCCGAGCCCTTGGCCGCCATGCGGGCGGCCCGCCGGATCAGGGTGCTGCCCTCGGGTCCGCCGGTGAGGCCGACGACGATGCGCTCCCTGGCGTGCCAGGTGGAGCGTATGCCGTGCTCGTTGCGGTACTGCTGGAGGTAGGCGTCGACCCGGTCGGCGGTCCACAGCAGGGCCAGTTCGCGCAGCGCGGTGAGGTTGCCGGGGCGGAAGTAGTGGGAGAGGGCGGCGTCCACCTTGTCGGGGGCGTAGATGTTGCCGTGGGCCATGCGCCTGCGCAGGGCCTCGGGGGCCATGTCCACCAGCTCGATCTGGTCGGCCCGCCGGACGACCTCGTCCGGCACCGTTTCGCGCTGGCGCACGCCGGTGATGGACTCCACCACGTCGCCCAGCGACTCCAGGTGCTGGATGTTGACGGTCGACACCACGTCGATCCCGGCGTCGAGCAGCTCGTCGATGTCCTGCCAGCGCTTGCCGTTGCGCCCGCCCGGCACGTTGGTGTGGGCCAGCTCGTCCACCAGGGCGACCTTGGGCTCCCGCTCCAGCACGGCATCGACGTCCATTTCGGTGAACACGCTGTCGCGGTACACGACCTCCCGCCGCGGCACCTGCTCCAGGCCGTGCAGCAGCACCTGGGTGCGGGGGCGCTCGTGGTGCTCCACGAGCGCGACCACGATGTCCGTGCCACGCTCCGCGCGCCGGTGCGCCTCCGAGAGCATGGCGTACGTCTTGCCCACTCCCGGAGCGGCCCCGAGGTAGATCCGCAGCTTGCCGCGTCGTGCCATGACTCCATTCTCGTCCCCCCGCCGCGGATCACCCGGCGATCGGGTGCCGGGCGGCCGTCAGGGTCCCGTATGAAATGCGCCTGCCCAGGCCCGGGGCGGCCCCCGCCGCCCCGGGCCCGCTCACCGGGCGGTGAGCTCACGCAGCGCGAGGTTCAGCTCCAGGACGTTGACCCGCTCGTTGCCGAGGAAGCCGAGGTCGCGGCCCCGGGTGTGCTCCTCGACCAGCCGCGCCACGTCCTCGCGCGGCAGGCCGTTCGCCTCGGCGACGCGGTCGGTCTGGAGCCGCGCGTAGGCGGGCGAGATGTGCGGGTCGATCGCCGAGGCCGAGCCGGTGACCGCGTCCTGCGGGACGTCGTCCACGGACACGCCGTTGAACGCCGCGACCTGCTCGCGGGCCTCGCGGACCGCTCCGAGCAGCGTCGGGTCGCTCGCGCCGAGCTGGCTCGAACCGGTGGCGAGCGGGTCGTAGCCGCCGTGCGAGGGCCGCGGCTGGAACCAGTGCGGGTCGGGGTCGCCGTCCGCGTCGTTCCAGGTCTGGCCGATGAGCGCGGAGCCGGCCTCGCGGCCGTCCGCCTCGGCCATCGAGCCGTTCGCATGGCCCGGGAACGCCGCCTGCGCCACCCCGGTGATCAGCAGCGGGTAGGCCACGCCGGTGAGCAGGGTGAGGACGAGCACGGCCCGGATGGCGGCGAACAGCGGGCGGACCGTGGTGCGGGGGTCGAGGGACATGTGGATCACCCGATGCCTGGGATGAGGGAGAGGAGCAGGTCGATGAGTTTGATGCCGATGAACGGGGCGATCAGGCCGCCGATCCCGTATCTGCCGAGGTTGCGGCGCAGCATGCGGTCGGCGCCGAGGGGACGGTAGGTGACGCCGCGCAGCGCGAGCGGCACCAGCGCCACGATGATCAGCGCGTTGAAGATGACCGCCGCCAGGATGGCGGACTCGGGCGAGGCGAGCCCCATGATGTTGAGGTGGTCCAGGCCCGGATACGCCGCGGCGAACATGGCCGGGATGATCGCGAAGTACTTCGCGACGTCGTTGGCGAGCGAGAAGGTCGTCAGGGCACCGCGCGTGATCAGCAGCTGCTTACCGATCTGGACGATGTCGATCAGTTTGGTCGGATCGGAGTCCAGGTCGACCATGTTCGCGGCCTCCTTGGCCGCGGAGGTGCCGGTGTTCATGGCGACGCCGACGTCGGCCTGCGCGAGCGCGGGCGCGTCGTTCGTTCCGTCGCCCGTCATGGCCACCAGCCGGCCGCCGGCCTGCTCGCGCTTGATGAGGGCCATCTTGTCCTCCGGCGTGGCCTCGGCCAGGAAGTCGTCGACGCCCGCCTCCGCGGCGATGGCCTCGGCGGTCCTGGCGTTGTCGCCGGTGATCATGACGGTCCTGATGCCCATGCGCCGCAGTTCGGCAAACCGTTCGCGCATGCCGTCCTTGACGACGTCCTTGAGGTGGATGACGCCCAGCACCCGCGCGGCCCCGGCGCGTTCCTCGGCGACGAGCAGCGGGGTGCCGCCCTGCCCGCTGATGGCCTCCACGGCACCGAGGACGGCGCCCGGCACGGTGCCGCCGAGCCCGGTGACCCACGCGGTGACCGCGCCCGCGGCGCCCTTGCGCACGCGCCGCGTGCCGGTGTCCACGCCGGACATGCGGGTCTGCGCGGTGAACGGGACCCAGACCGCGTCCGGCACCTCGTCCCGGCCGCGGGCCGCGAGACCGTGGCGGCCGGTGGCCAGGGCCACGACGGACCTGCCCTCCGGCGTCTCGTCGGCGAGCGAGGACAGCAGGACCGCGTCGGCGAGGTCGGCCTCCCGCACACCGGCGGCGGGCCGGAACTCGGCCGCCTGCCGGTTGCCGTACGTGATGGTGCCGGTCTTGTCGAGCAGCAGGGTCGACACGTCGCCCGCGGCCTCGACGGCCCGCCCCGAGGTGGCCAGCACGTTGCGCTGGACCAGCCGGTCCATGCCGGCGATGCCGATGGCGGACAGCAGCGCGCCGATGGTGGTGGGGATGAGGCAGACCAGCAGCGCGGTGAGCACCACGAGGGACTGCTCGGCGCCCGCGTACACGGCGAACGGCTGGAGCGTGACCACGGCGAGCAGGAAGACGATGGTGAGGCTCGCCAGCAGGATGTTCAGGGCGATCTCGTTCGGCGTCTTCTGCCGGGCGGCGCCCTCGACGAGGGAGATCATCCGGTCCAGGAAGGTGTCGCCCGGCCTGGCGGTGACGCGGACGACGATCCGGTCCGAGAGCACCCGCGTGCCGCCGGTGACGGCGGAGCGGTCGCCCCCCGACTCGCGGATGACGGGCGCCGACTCGCCGGTGATCGCCGACTCGTCCACCGAGGCGACGCCCTCGACGACGTCGCCGTCGCCCGGTATGACGTCCCCCGCCTCGCAGACGACCCGGTCGCCGACGGCCAGCGCGGTCCCCGGCACCCGTTCCTCGCCGCCGCGGGTGAGCCGGCGGGCGACGGTGTCGGTGCGGGCCCTGCGCAGCGAGTCGGCCTGGGCGCGGCCGCGGCCCTCGGCGACGGCCTCCGAGAGACTGGCGAACAGGACGGTCAGCCACAGCCAGGCCGCGATCGTCCAGCCGAACCAGTCCCCGGGGTCCGTGGCGGCCAGCACGGTGGTCAGCACGGAGCCGATCTCGACCACGAACATCACCGGGGCGGAGATCATCAGCCGCGGGTCGAGCTTGCGGAACGCCTCGGGCAGCGAGGCCCACAGCAGGCGCGGGTCGAAGACGCCGCGCGCGGCGCGGGCGCCGGGCACGGAACGCCCCGACCGCGGCGGGCCCGACGCGGTTTCCGGTCGTACGGGGGTCGAGGTGCTCATACCGCGAGTCCTTCCGCGAGCGGGCCGAGAGAGAGCGCGGGGAAAAAGGTCAGCCCGGCGACGACGACGGTGCCGGCGACGAGCATTCCGGCGAACAGCGGCCGGTGGGTGCGGAGCGTGCCCGCCGTGACGGGCACCGGTTGCTGCTGGGCGAGCGAGCCGGCCAGCGCGAGGACGAAGACCATCGGCAGGAACCGCCCGAGGAGCATCGCGAAGCCGAGCGTGGTGTTGAAGAAGCCGGTGTCCGCGCCGAGGCCGGCGAACGCGCTGCCGTTGTTGTTGGCCGCGGAGGCGTAGGCGTACAGGACCTCGGAGAAGCCGTGCGGCCCGACGTTCGTCATGGCCTCCTCGCCGTCGGGCAGCGCCATGGCCACGGCGGTACCGGTCAGCACCAGGGCGGGCGTGATGAGGATGGCGCAGGCGGCGAGCTTGATCTCGCGGGGACGGAGCTTCTTGCCCAGGTACTCGGGGGTGCGGCCCACCATGAGTCCGGAGATGAAGACCACGATCACGGCCATGATCAGCATGCCGTAGAGCCCCGAGCCCACGCCGCCGGGCGCGACCTCGCCCAGGACCATGCCGAAGATCAGCACGCCGCCGGAGAGGCCCTGGTAGGAGTCGTGGAAGGAGTTGACCGAGCCGGTGGAGGTCATGGTCGTCGAGACCGCGAACAGCGAGGAGGCGCCCTCCCCGAAGCGCTGTTCCTTGCCCTCCATCGAGCCGCCGGCCAGCTGCGAGGCCGTGCCGGGGGCCTGCCGCTCCACGACGGTGACGGCGATGACGCCGGCCAGCCAGATGACGCCCATCGCGGCGACGACGGCGTAGCCCTGCTTCACGTTGCCGACGAGCCGCCCGAACGTGCGCGGCATCGAGAACGGGATGGCCAGCAGCAGGAAGATCTCCAGCAGGTTGCTGATGCCGTTCGGGTTCTCGAAGGGGTGCGAGGAGTTGGCGTTGTAGAAGCCGCCGCCGTTCGTCCCCAGGTTCTTGATGGCCTCCTGCGAGGCGACGGGGCCGCCGGGGATCTGCTGGGCGGCGCCGGTGAGGGTCTGGACCTCCTGCGGCCCGGCGAAGCTCTGCACGGCGCCCAGCGCCACCAGCACCACCGCGGCGAGCGCGGCGATCGGCAGCAGGATGCGAACGGTGCCGCGGACCAGGTCGGACCAGAAGTTGCCCAGTTCGCCGGTGCGGAAGCGGGCGAAACCGCGGATCAGGGCGATGGCGACGGCCAGGCCGACGGCGGCCGAGACGAAGTTCTGCACCGCGAGGCCACCGGCCTGGACCAGATGGCCCATGGCCGACTCACCCGCGTAGGACTGCCAGTTCGTGTTGGACACGAACGAGACGGCGGTGTTGAACGCCTGGTCGGGCGGAATCGGGTCGAAGCCGAGCGACAGCGGCAGACGGTCCTGGAGCCGCAGGAGGGCGTAGAGGAACAGCACGCCGACGGCCGAGAAGGCGAGCACCGCGCGCAGGTAGGACGGCCAGCGCATCTCGGCATCGGGGTCGGCGCCGATCGCGCGGTAGACCCAGCGTTCGGCGCGCAGGTGGGTGCGGGAGGAGTAGACGGCGGCCATGTAGTCGCCGAGGGGGCGGTGCACGAGGGCGAGCGCCACGATCAGGGCGGAGATCTGGAGCACGTCCGCCAGGGTGTGGTTCATCGGCGGTGCTCAGAACTTCTCTGGGAACAGCAGGGCCAGCACGAGGTAGCCGAGCAGGACCGCGGCCACGCACAGGCCGGCGACGTTCTCCGCGGTCACAGCTTCGCCACCCCTCGGGCGACGAGGGCCACCAGCGCGAAACCCGCGCCGGTGGCCAGGACGAAGACCACATCGGCCATCGGTTACTCCTGAGCAAAAAGGGTCGGAAAAGGACTGACCCCTTCAGGGAACCTCTGTTCCAAATCGATGGGAGCACCGTTGACGGGCCTCTGACGTAGGCCCCTCCTCCGTTGACGTCATGCATACGGCGCCGTGGGCGGCACGGCGCGAACGTCTCATTCGCGGGGCGCGCGGGAGCGGCGCAGGCGCCGCTGAACGACGACCAGATCGACCACCGCGACCACGGAGAGCAGCGCACAGGCCAGCGTCAGGGTGCCGAGGGCACCGGGGCCGGGGCTGTCATCACTGTCCGTGTTTGCCCACCAGATGCAGAACAGCACCGTCAGGGCGAGGAAAACCGGCAGGAAGATACCCGAAAGCAGCCGACGCAGCCGCAGGGCGCTGAAGGCGGTCACCGGCTCGGTGCCGGTCCGCCGGTGACGCAGGTGGTCCATGGCGGCCTCCTCCCTGGAGGCCGCCGGGTACCCGCCCCCCGGCCGGCGACACACGGCCTTCTCCGGCGGGGCGGGGCGGGGCGGGGCGGAGAACCTAACGGACCTCGGAGATCTCCGGGCCGCGGCGCAGCTTGTCCAGGCCGCCGGCGAAGCGGGAGACCTGCGGGCCGCCCTCCTCCGCCTGCTCCTGCTTGACGCCATCGGGCACCATCTGGGCGTCCTGGGGCAGCTTCAGCACGATCGGGTCGCGCGGCGCCATCGGGGACTCCCCGCGCACGACGACGGTGTCGCGGAAGATCTGCTCCAGGAGCCCCGCGGCCTGTGGCTGGACCGCGCCCTGGCCGGAGATCACGCCGCGCAGGAACCAGCGGGGCCCGTCGACGCCCACGAAGCGCACGACCTGCATGCCGCGCTTGCCGTCCGGCAGCTGGACCGGCACCCGGGCCCGCAGCTCCCAGCCGAGCGGCCCCTCGATCTCGTCGATCACGCCGCCCTGCTGCGTGATCCCGGCCGCGATCTCCTCGCGCACCTCGCCCCAGATGCCCTCGCGCCTGGGGGCGGCGAACGCCTGGAGCTGGATCGCGCTGTCCTTGACCACGACGGTCGCGGCCACGATGGCGTCGCCCGCGACCTCGACGCGCAGCTCCATGCCCTGTACGCCGGGGACGAAGAGACCGCCGAGATCGACCCGGCCCTCCGCCGGACTGCCCGGCACCTCGTCGAGGTCCCAGGGCCCGTCGGGCCGCGGCGCGGGCTCCAGCTTGACCCGCTCTGCTTCCTCCGCGTCCGGGGTCTCCTCCTCCGAGGCGGTCTCGACCGCTTCCTCGGGGTCCTCGTTCCGCTTGCGACGACGTCCGAACACGTCATTGTCCTTTCCGGTCGGCAGTCCCGCCGGGACCGACCGCAGCAGCATAGGTGTTGTGCGCGCCGGCATGGCCGCCCGTGGAGCCGAAACCCCCCGTGGCCCGCGCGGACCCCGGCAGCTCCGCGACCTCGTGAAATCGCACCGTCTCCACCCGCTGGACGACGAGCTGGGCGATCCGGTCGAACGGCTGGAACCTGACGGTCTCCCGCGGGTCCAGATTGATCACGATGACCTTGATCTCTCCACGGTACCCGGCGTCGATCGTGCCCGGGGCGTTCACCATGGCCACCCCGCACCGGGCGGCGAGCCCGGAACGCGGGTGCACGAACGCGGCGTACCCGTCGGGGAGGGCGATCGAAACACCGGTCGGCAACACGGTCCGCTCGCCGGGGGCCAGCTCGGCCGCGGCTGTGGTGACCAGATCGACCCCGGCGTCGCCGGGGTGTGCCCGGGCGGGGATGGGAACTGCCGGATCGATCCGCCGGATCAGGATGTCTACCGGGGCTTGGCTCACAGGGGCACTCACGGTGCAGACCCTACCGCCGCCGGGGGCCGCGGGAGGCGAGCCTGCCATGCTTGGGCCATGAAGCCGTATGACGAGCGACTTACCGTGCCGAGGACCTGGTGGCTGATGGCACTGTTCGGCGTGATTCTGCTGGGCGTCGCGCTGGTCCCCCTCGGCCCCGTGGCGCTGCTGTGCGGCGTCGCCGCCGGTGGCGCGCTGGCCGGGGTGGCCCTGAGCACGTACGGCTCGGCGCGCATCCGCGTGGTGGCCGGCTCGCTGGTCGCGGGCCAGGCCAGGATTCCGGTCACGGCCCTGGGCGAGGCCCGGGCTCTCGACGCCGACGAGGCCCGCGCCTGGCGGACTCATCGTGCGGATGCCCGGGCTCATATGCTGCTCCGCGCCTACATCCCGACGGCTGTGCGGGTCGAGGTCACGGACCCCGGCGATCCGACGCCGTATCTCTACCTGTCGACCCGCAGGCCGGACCGGCTGACGGCGGCGCTGGCTGCCGCCCGCCCGGACGTGGCATAGCCGCGACCCGGGCGGGCGTTCAGGCCGCGCAGTCGCGGCAGATCAGCTGGCCGTCCTTCTCCGTGGCGAGCTGCGAGCGGTGGTGGACGAGGAAGCAGCTCATGCAGGTGAACTCGTCCGCCTGCCGTGGCAGCACCCGTACCGACAGCTCCTCGTTCGACAGGTCGGCACCGGGCAGCTCAAGCCCTTCCGCCTGCTCGAACTCGTCCACGTCGACCGTGGACGCCGACTTGTCGTTCCGCCGGGCCTTCAGCTCCTCAATACTGTCCTCGTTGACATCATCGTCGGTCTTGCGTGGAGTGTCGTAGTCGGTTGCCATTCGTTCTCCCCCTCCGGGTGTCTGTGGTATCTCCAGCGCACGTAACGCGCGGGGGGTCGGACTTTGTGCCCGACCCGAGGCGGAGATTTTGCCTCACATCAAGTGGTGTTACTCAATCGACACCCAACCGAACGCCTGAAGAGGTGATCATTCCGGCTGCCGATCGGGCCGCTAACGGGCCAAAACGCCTGCTGCGGCCCCGTGGATGCCCGGCCCTCCGGGCACCCGTATGTGATTGATCACATCTCCTTCTTTCCCGCCTCGGCGCCTTCTCAGACCGGGATGACCACGCACATGACGAGTCCACCGCTCTCCCGCGGCTCGGCGCGCACGTAGCCCCCGTGGGCACGCGCGACCGAACGAACGATGGACAGGCCGAGACCGACACCCTTGTCGCTGCCTGTGCGCTGGGTGCGCAGCCGCCGAAAAGGCTCGAACATATTATCGACCTCATAGGCGGGCACCACCGGACCCGTATTCTCCACCACGAGGACCGCCTGTCCGTGCCTGGCCTCCGTCTCCACCCGGACCCAGCCGCCCTCGGACACGTTGTACCGCACCGCGTTCTGTACGAGGTTGAGCGCCACCCGCTCCAGCAGTACCCCGTTCCCGTGGACGTACAGCGGCGGCCTGGCGCCGGTCAGCTCCACCCCGCGGGTCCTGGCCTCCCCGCGCGTCTGCTCGACCGCCTGCCCGGCCACCTCGGCCAGGTCCACCGGCTTGCGGTCCACCAGCTCGTTCTCACTGCGGGCCAGCAGCAGCAGCCCCTCCACCAGCTGCTCGCTGCGCTCGTTCGTCGCGAGGAGGGTGTTGCCCAGCTGCGTCACCTCGGGCGACGCGTCCGGGTCGGACAGCTGCACCTCCAGCAGCGTGCGGTTGATGGCCAGCGGCGTGCGCAGCTCGTGCGAGGCGTTGGCCACGAAGCGCTGCTGCGCGGTGAACGCCCGGTCGAGCCGGTCGAGCATCTCGTCGAACGTGTCGGCCAGCTCCTTCAGCTCATCGTCCGGCCCGTCCAGCTCGATGCGCCGGTGCAGGTCGGAACCGGCCACCCGGCGGGCGGTGCGGGTGATCCGGCCCAGCGGGGACAGCACCCGGCCCGCCATCACGTAGCCGAACGCGAAGGCCGCGACCGCGAGTCCGAGCAGCGCGAGCAGCGAGCTGCGCAGCAGCTGGTCCAGGGCGATGGCACGCTGCGTGTCCGTACACTCGGCGAGCCACTCCTCGAACTCGTTCTCCTGCATGGGCCCCGGGGTCGCCGGGCACACCGGCGAGGTGATCACCTCGGTCGTGCCCGCGGGGAATGTGAAGGGCAGCTCGGTTCCCCGTTCGAGGGCGCGGGCGGCGAGCAGGTAGATGATCGTCAGCAGCACCACGCCCGCGATCAGGAACATCCCGCCGTACAGCAGGGTCAGCCGAATCCTGATGGTCGGCCGCAGCCAGCCGTGCGGCCGGTCGTCCTCGTGCGGGTCCCACTGCGGCTTCGGCGGGGCGGCGGGCATCGGTGGCGTGGAGGGCGGCGAAGGGGACGAGGCCATGGCTCAGATCCGGTACCCGGCGCCGGGCACGGTGGTGATCACCGGCGGATCGCCCAGCTTGCGGCGCAGCGTCATGACGGTGACCCGCACGACATTGGTGAACGGATCGGTGTTCTCGTCCCACGCCTTCTCCAGCAGCTGCTCCGCCGAGACGACGACGCCCGCGCTCCGCATCAGCACTTCGAGCACCGCGAACTCCTTGGGCGCCAGCTGCACCTGCCGCCCGTCCCTGTGCACCTCGCGGCGGTTGGGGTCCAGGGTGATGCCCGACCGTTCGAGCACGGGCGGCAGCGGCGCGGTGGCGCGGCGGCCCAGGGCCCGCACACGGGCGATCAGTTCGCTGAAGGCGAACGGCTTCGGCAGGTAGTCGTCCGCGCCGATCTCCAGGCCCTCCACCCGGTCGCTGACGTCCCCCGAGGCCGTCAGCATCAGCACCCGGGTGGCGCGGCCCAGCTCCACGATGCGCCGGCAGACGTCGTCGCCGTGCACCAGCGGCAGGTCGCGGTCGAGGACCACGACGTCGTAGTCGTTCAGATCGACGCGCTCGGTGGCGGCGGCCCCGTCGTACACGACATCCACCGCCATGGCCTGGCGGCGCAGCCCGGTGGCCACCGCGTCAGCGAGCAGCTGCTCGTCCTCGACGACGAGTACGCGCACGTCATGGCCCTTCTCTCACAAGATCCGCTTGGCGGGACAGCGGCCGGCCGGCCCCACGACCATCCTGCCCTGCCCCCCGGTAAACGAGCGGTAAGTGCGCCGGGCGGGGGACGGAGCGGACGAAATTCTGCGGTGGGCAGGTTTCCCCTCGCGGCCCGCCGGGGAGGAGAGGCACACACCCCGCGACCACGCCCGAGAAGGCGGCAAGCCAGTCCTCCGCGCTGCCGACCGTTTCGAGGGTCCGCTGTGGCCGCACCCACCCCCGGCACCCCCCAGTGCCGCCGATCGAAGACGAGGGGGCGCACCTTGGACGCGTTCACCGCTGGGATTCTTCAGCGCATCGAAAGCACCGAGTCCGATCTGCACCGCGCTCGTGAGGCCGGAGACGTGTTCACGATGGATGTGGAGCAGGCCGAGCTGGACGACCTGCGCCGACTGGCGGCGGAATACGGCGTGCATGTCGGCTAGGACCGTCTGACACTTCGGCAGCGACGCCCCCGGGGACGGCCCGGGGGCGTCGTCGTGTCCGCCCCCTCACTCGTGGCTGTCGTGCCAGGCGCCCAGCTCGTCGAGCAGCGGCTGGAGTTTCCCGAAGACGCCGCTCGTCGCGGCCACGGTCAGGTCGCCGTCCGGGGGCAGGCCGGGCCGGCCGCCGGTCACGGCGCCCGCCTCCCGGGCGATGAGGTCGCCCGCGGCCAGGTCCCAGGGCGCCAGGCCGCGTTCGTAGAAGCCGTCGAGCCGCCCGCCCGCCACGTCGCACAGGTCGATCGCCGCGGAGCCGGAACGCCGGATGTCGCGCACCCGCGGGATCAGCCGGCGGGCGACGGCGGCCTGCGCGGTGCGCACGGTCGCCACGTAGTTGAAGCCCGTCCCGATCAGCGCCTGGTCCAGCGGCGGCGAGGGCCGCGGGCGCAGCGGCTCGCTGCTCCCGTCCGCGGCTGTGCGGAACGCGCCACCGCCCAGCAGCGCGTGGTAGCTCTCGCCGCGCATCGGGGCCGCCACCGCGGCGGCGACCGCCTCGCCGTCCACCTCGGCGGCGATGGACACGGCCCACTGCGGCAGCCCGTAGAGGTAGTTGACGGTGCCGTCCAGGGGGTCGACGACCCACCGGACGCCGCTGGTGCCGCCGCTGACGCCCCCCTCCTCGCCGAGGAAGGCGTCGTCGGGGCGCCGTTCCGCGAGGAAGCCGGTGATCAGCCGTTCGGCGGCCAGGTCCATCTCGGTGACGACGTCGATGGGGCTCGACTTGGTGGCCGCGACGCCGAGATCGGCGGGACGGCCGTCGCGCAGCAGCCGGCCGGCCCGGCCGGCCGCCTCCCGGGCGAGGGCGAGCAGAAGTTCCGGTGTGGGTCGGTCGGACAAGGTGGGCGCTCCTCAGGCGTAAGGGCTGTCGGCGCCGGCGGCTGCCGGCTTGGCCTGGCGGGCCGGGCAGCAGCCGACCGGGCAGATGTCGTGGCTGGGTCCCAGCGCGCCGAGCGCGCAGCGCCCGGGGCTCTCGCCGCGCTCGGTCGCGGCCCGTTCCAGCACCAGGTCGCGCACGGCGGCGACGAACCGCGGCTCGGCGCCGACGGTGGCGGACCTGACGGCGGGCAGGCCCAGCTCCTTCGCGACGGCCATGGCCTCGGTGTCGAGGTCGTAGAGGACTTCCATGTGGTCGGAGACGAAGCCGATGGGCACCATGACGACGCCGGGCGCGCCCTCGGCGTGCAGGGCGGCCAGGTGCTCGGAGATGTCAGGTTCGAGCCAGGGGATGTGGGGCGCGCCGCTGCGCGACTGGTAGACCAGCCGCCAGGGGTGTTCGCCGCCGGTGGCCTCGCGCACGGCGGCCGCGACATGGCCGGCGGCGTCCAGGTGCTGGGCCACATAGGCGCCGCCCGGGCCGTGCGCGGCGGGCGGTCCCGAGGTGTCGGCCGCGGCGTCCGGGATGGAGTGGGTGCTGAACGCCAGGTGTGCGCCGCCGCGGACCTCCTCGGGCAGCCTGGCCAGCGCGGCCAGGACGCCGTCGGTCACCGTCTCCAGGAACCCGGGGTGGTTGAAGTAGTGCCGCAGCTTGTCCACGCGCGGCAGTTCGAGCCCTTCGGCCGCCAGGGTGGCCAGCGCGCCGGCCAGATCCTCGCGGTACTGGCGGCAGCCGGAGTAGGAGGCGTAGGCGCTGGTGGCCAGGGTCAGGACGCGGCGGCGGCCGTCGCGGACCATGTCGCGCAGCGTGTCCGTGAGGTACGGGCCCCAGTTGCGGTTGCCCCAGTAGACGGGCAGGTCCAGGCCGTGCGCCGCGAAGTCGGCGCGCAGCGCGGCCAGCAGCGTGCGGTTCTGCTCGTTGATGGGGCTGACGCCCCCGAAGAGGTGGTAGTGCGCGCCCACTTCCGCCAGCCGTTCGCGCGGGATGCCGCGGCCCCTGGTGACGTTCTCCAGGAACGGCAGGACGTCGTCGGGGCCTTCGGGACCGCCGAAGGACAGGAGCAGCAGGGCGTCGTACGGGTGCGGGTCGGTGGCGCGATCCATGTCCCCGATCCTGCCACCCGCGGTGCGCGGGCCCGACGGCACCGCCCCGTGGGTGCGGGTCACACCGAACGCACGCCTTCTTTGCCGAAAGTTCCGCCATTCGCCACTGTCCGCACAACCCGCGCACACGATCGGCGCACCGGCGGTCCTGGGCACTCGGGAAGGTCCCGCGACGCGTTCCCTGTGAGGCTTGTCACCCGTGCGGGCGGAGATCGGAAGGCCGTGCGGCGCGGCCAACTCCCTTGTGCGGCGAAAACTTCCGCGGCGCGGCGCCCTGTTCGCGTGGCCCCAATGGAGTAGTGTGAAATTCCTGGTCTTGGCCCCAGGAGGCCTGTGTGCGTGGAATTCACTCGCGCCGGTCACCACTCGTGGCAAAGTGGTGACTGTGCCATAACGGCGGCTCAAGACCACGGCCCGACACGCCGGGCAAGTCGGCAAGGTTGTGGCACGCTGCGCCCGGGCAAGTCACACTCGTCTAGCGGGAGCAGCGACGTATGTGACGTCGGCAGGCACCACCGGGAGGTCCTCGTGCCCGAACTGCGTGTCGTGGCCGTGAGCAATGACGGCACACGCCTGGTGCTCAAGGCTGCCGACAACACGGAATACACGCTGCCCATCGACGAGCGGCTGCGCGCCGCCGTCCGTAACGACAGGGCCAGGCTCGGCCAGATCGAGATCGAGGTGGAGAACCACCTGCGGCCGCGCGACATCCAGGCGCGCATACGAGCCGGCGCGACCGCCGAGGAGGTGGCCCAGTTCGCCGGGATTCCCGTCGAGCGGGTACGCCGCTTCGAGGGGCCCGTGCTGGCCGAGCGCGCCTTCATGGCCGAGCGGGCCCGCAAGACGCCCGTGCGGCGTCCCGGGGAGACGGCGGGGCCGCAGCTCGGCGACGCGGTCACCGAGCGGCTGCTGCTGCGCGGCGCGGACAAGGACGCGGTGCGCTGGGACTCCTGGCGCCGGGACGACGGCACCTGGGAGGTGCTGCTCGTCTACCGGGTCGCGGGCGAGACGCATTCGGCGAGCTGGACGTACGACCCGCCGCGGCGGCTCGTCCAGGCCGTCGACGACGAGGCGCGGGCCCTGCTCGGCGAAACGGACGACACCCCGGAGCCGAGCACGCCGTTCGTGCCGCGCATCGCCAGGCTGCCGCGCGAGGGCGACCGCCCGCCCGCGCCGCGGGTCTCGCACGACAACGACACGGACTCGCTGACCAGCCTGCTGGAGGCCGTGCCGAGCTTCCGCGGGGACCTGGTGGTGCCGGAGCAGCCCGGGCCGCCGCCCCCGGCCGCCGCGGCCGAGAGCGAGCCGGAGGACGAGGAGCCGGTGCGCGGGCGCGAGGCCCCGGCCGCCAGCGCCGGGGCCACCTACGCGGACGTGCTGATGCCGCGTTCCGTGGGCGGGCACCGGGACCGGCTGACCGGCAACACGGACCGGCAGGCGGAGGCGGACGGGGTGCGCCCCGGCCGGCGGGCCGCGGTGCCGAGCTGGGACGAGATCGTCTTCGGCACCCGCCGCAAGAAGAAGGACTGACCGGCCGGGGGCGGGCCCTCAGCCCGGCTCCCGGCCCGTCGCCACGGGCCGGGAGGGGTCGGCCGTCCAGTCGCTCCACGAGCCCGGGTACAGGGCCGCGACGAGGCCCGCCTCGGCCAGGGCCAGCACCTCGTGGGCGGCCGACACGCCCGAGCCGCAGTAGACGCCGACCTCCCGGCCCGGCTCCGCGCCCAGCGCGGCGAACCGCGCGGCCAGTTCCTCACGCGTGCGGAGCCTGCCGTCCGGCGTGACGTTCTCGGTCGTCGGCGCGGACACCGCGCCGGGGATGTGGCCGCCCACCGGGTCGATCGGCTCCACCTCGCCCCGGTACCGCTCCCCCGCCCGCGCGTCGAGCAGCAGGCCGTCCCTGGCGAGCCGGGCCGCGGCGGCGGCGTCGAGTACCGGCAGCCCGCCGGGCGCGGGCACGAAGTCGCCCTCCGCCGCCGGCCGGTGGACGCCGGTGCTCAGCTCGCCGTCCCAGGCGGCGAGGCCGCCGTCGAGGACCCGCACCCGCGGGTGCCCCGTCCAGCGCAGCAGCCACCACGCACGGGCGGCGGCCCAGCCCTGTCCGCCGTCGTACGCCACCACCGGACGTCCGTGCGAGACGCCGGCGCCGCGCATCGCCGCGCCGAAGATCTCCAGGTCGGGGAGCGGGTGCCGGCCGCCGCGGCCCGGCGGCGCGGCCAGTTCGGTGTCCAGGTCGACGTAGACGGCTTCCGGGAGGTGCCCGGCCGCGTACTGCGGGCGGCCCGGGGGGCCGCCGAGCTGCCAGCGCACGTCGAGCAGCACGGGGCGCTCGCGCGGCGGCGTTCCGGGGCCGAGTGCACGGGCCAGGTCGGGTACCGCGATCATTGCTGTCATGGGCCCATTCTCTCCAGCACCCCGGGAGAGAGTCGTGAGGGCGAACAACGGCAGTGGCGCGATGGTCCTGACAGGAGAAGAGAAGGATGACCGAGGCAGCGAGTCCGCCCGTTTCCGGAACGCACCGCTGGGTAAGTCTGATGGTCCACGACCTGGCGTCCAGCCAGGAGTTTTATCACGAGCTTTTCGGTTGGGAGTTCGAGGAGGGGCCTTCACAACTCGGTCCCTACGTCCGGGCGATTCGCGACGGGCACCCGGTGGCGGGGCTCGGTGAGATCGCGCCGGGCGTGCGCCGTGTGGTCGCCTGGCTGCCGTACATCGCCACGCGCAACGCCGACAGCACGGCCGCGATGATCCGGGAGAGCGGCGGCACGGTCGCCGTCGGGCCGCTCGACGTGGAAGGAGTGGGCCGCCTGGCCATCGCCTCCGACCTGAGCGGCGCGGCCTTCGGCCTGTGGCAGGGCGGGCCGCGCAGGCGGGGTTCGGTCCACGTCCCGGCCGGCGCCCCCGAGTGGAACGAGCTGATCACCGCGGAGACCACGGGGCTCGGCAAGTTCTACTCGCTGGTCTTCGGCTACGAGGCGGCGCCGGAGCCCGCGCTGCCCGAGGGCAGCGACTACCTGACGCTGCGGCTCGGCAACCGCCCGGTCGCCAGCATCCGCGGCGTCGCCGGGGCGCTGCCGCACGACCGCGGGCCGCACTGGCTGACGTACTTCGCCGTGCCGGACGTGGCGGAGGCGCTGGACCGCATCGACCGGCTCGGCGGCCGGCAGCTCAGCGAGCCGCAGGTGTCCCCGTTCGGCCGGTGGGCCCAGGTCGCCGACCGGGAGGGCGCGCCCTTCGCGGTCATCCGGGCGGCCAAGCGCTGACGCCCGCGCGGGCCGTCCGCCCCGCGCGGGCGGCCCGAGGGCTCCGTCAGATCTGCCGCCCGGGGGCGGCCGCCGGCTGCGGAACGCCGTCCGCGGGCAGCACGTCGGGCGACAGGGGACCCGCGCCCGCCGCCGCCGCGGTCAGGCGGCGGCGGTGGTGCCTGCGGCACAGCACCTCGTAGCCGACCTCCGTGCCCGCGCCCACGTCGCCGACCACGACCTGCGCGCCCTCGACGACCATCCGCCCGCCCACGGTCCGCGCGTTGTGCGTGGCGCGCGCGCCGCACCAGCACAGCGCCTCCACCTGGAGCACCTCGACCCGGTCCGCCAGCTCGATCAGGCGCTGCGAGCCGGGGAACAGCCGGGTCCTGAAGTCGGTGGTGATACCGAACGCGAACACGTCGATCCCCAGGTCGTCCACGACCCGGGCGAGCTGGTCGACCTGCTCGGGCGAGAGGAACTGCGACTCGTCGGTGATCACGTAGTCCACGCGCCCGCCCGCGGTCAGGTACTTGACGAGGTGCAGGTGGAAGTCGAACGACTCGTCCGCCTCGACCGCGTCGGTGACGAGCCCGAGGCGGGAGGAGAGCCGGCCGGTGCCGGCCCGGTCGTCCCTGGTGAAGATCATGCCCGTCAGCCCGCGGGCCGAGCGGTTGTGCTGGATCTGAAGCGCGAGTGTGCTCTTGCCGCAGTCCATCGTGCCCGAGAAGAAGGCGAGTTCGGCCAACGTTATTCGACTCCAGGTCAGGTGCGTACTTCGAGCAGCGGAACGAGCTGCTCGTCCGGGGTCACCGAGCCGTGCATGCCGATGAGGGCGGACTCCTTGGGCTCGGTGACGCTCGCGATCACACTGGCCACGCCGGTCATGGCCACCACGACGTCGCCGATGCGGTGCCACACGCGCGGCTCGGGGGCCACCCCTGGCGGCCCGAACCACCCCAGCTCGACTGCCTCCTCCCGCGTCACCACCCACGCGTGCCCGGCCAGGACCTCCCGCCACACCGTGTAGACGTCGGCCGCCGCGCCCGGCACCGCGTACAGGTGGCGCGCGCGGCCCTCCCCGCCGAGCCTGGCGACGCCGGCGCGCAGCTCCCAGTCCTCGTCGAAGTCGAAGCGGGCGCTCTCCGTCTGCGGCACGTCGATCATGCCGTGGTCACCGGTGATGTACAGCACGGAACGCGGCGGCAGCTGCTCGGCCAGCCGCGCGGCGAGCCCGTCGACGTGGGCGAGCTGGCCGCGCCACGCGTCGGAGTCGATGCCGAACCGGTGGCCGGCCGCGTCCAGCTCGGCGTAGTAGGTGTAGACGAGCGTGCGGTCCGCCGCGCCGAGGCGCTGAGCGGCCACGTCCATCCGCTCCCCCGCGTCCAGCCGCCCCAGGAACGTGCCGCCGGAGAGGGCCACCCGCGTCAGCGGCGTGTGCTCGAAGTGCGGGGCGGAAACCTGGCAGGCCGCGACGCCCGAGGCGTGCGCCAGCTGGAAGAGGGTCGGATGCGGCTGCCACGCCCGCGGCTCCGTCCACGGGTCCCAGCGGAGCTGGTTCATCACCTCGCCGGTGCCGGGATCGAGCACGTTGTACCCCGCGAGGCCGTGTGCCGCGGGCGCGAGCCCGGTGCCCACGGAGGCGAGGGAGGTGGCGGTGGTGGCGGGGAACCCGGTCGTGATCGGCGCGCCCGCGCCCGCCCGCGAGCCGGGCAGCAGCGAGGTGAGGAACGGCGCCTGCGCGGGGTGGGCGCGCAGCGCCTCCCAGCCGAGGCCGTCGACGAGGAAGAGGCAGACCCGGTCGGCGGGCGGCAGGACGAGCCGGGTCCGCGGGGCCCGGACGCCGAGCCCGGCGAGCGCCGCGGGGAGTACGTCGGCCAGCGACCCCGACCCGTACCGTGGCGCGGGCGCCCCGCGCGGATCGAGCGGCAGGGGGTCGTGTGCGGGCGCGTGCGTCACCTGCCGGCCGCCGCCGTCGCCTCGGAGAGTGCCTGGGCGAACTCCAGCGTCTGACGTACCGTCTCGGGACCGTCGCCCGCCTCGCTGATGCGCAGGGAGAGGTCGTCGGCGGTGGTGGAACCGGTGTAGCCGTGGTCCGCCTCGCAGTTGGGGTCGCCGCAGCTGGCCGGCTCCATGTCGATGCGGGAGACGGCGCCCCAGCCGATGGTGAGGACCACCTCGCGGGGCAGCGTGCCGGGGCTGTACGACTGCGGGTCCGCGACGACGCGGCTGATCACCACCGAGGAGATCCGGGAGAGCTTGACCGACTCGGTGGAGGTGGTGGCGTACGGGGCGGGCGCCGTGCTGTCCGCGGACTGCTCGTCGGTGTGGCTGACGATGAACCGCGTACCCGTGAGCACCAGCACCGTGGCGTGCCGGCGGACCTCGTTGCTGTCGAACGTCGTCTCCTGGTGCACCAGGAAGGAAACGACGGGCTCACGGCCCACCGCTGCCTCCACGGCCTCGGCGACCAGCGCCGGGTAGTAGCCGCTGCGTTCGATTGCCTCCCGCAGCCCCTGAGACGTCGTACCGGTCTTCGCCATGGGCCCATCCTACGGGGCCACTCCGCGGCGAGAAGGGCCGTTCGGGATCAGTAGGCCGCGAGACGGCGCGGTCCGAGATCCGTGCGCGGCGGCGGCGCCGCGACCGTTACCGCGGCGGACAGGACGGTCACTCCGCGCGGTGCCACGACGACGGGTTCGAGGTCCACCGCGGCGATGCCCGGGTGGTCGTCGACGAGCCGCCCGAGCCGGAGCAGCAGCTCCTCCAGGGCGTCGGTGTCCGCCGGCCGCGCCCCGCGCCAGCCGAACAGCATGGGAGCGGCGCGGATCGAACGCACGAGCGCGGCGGTGTCCCGGTCGGTGACCGGGAGCAGCCGGTGGCCGACATCGCCGAGCAGCTCGGAGGGCGGTCCGGCCAGGCCGAAGGACAGGACGGCGCCGATGGCCGGGTCCACGGCGGCCCGCAGGACCGTGTCCACGCCGCGGGGGGCCATCGCCTGCACGACGGGCTGGAGTTCGGCCGGGTCGCCGAGCTGCCCGGTGAGACCGGCCCAGGCCCGGCGCAGCTCGCCCTGGGTGGCGAGGCCGAGCCGGACGCCGCCGAGGTCGGCCCGGTGCCGCAGGTGGGGGGCCGTCGTCTTCAGCGCCACCGGATAGCCGAGGCGCCCGGCGGCCTCGGCCGCCTCGTCCACGTCCCGGGCGGGCAGCGCGGGTTGCACGGTGATGCCGTAGGCGGCGAGCAGGCCGGTGACGGCGTCCGCCGCGAGGCGCGCGGGCGCACCGCCCGGCGGCACGGCTCCGTCGAGCAGCCGCGCGGCGCGCGCCTCGTCGATGTCGTCGTACTCGGGAACGCGCCCGGGGGCGGCCGCCCGTGCGCGCCACTCGGCGTGCCGGGCCGCCTGGGCCAGGGCGCGGACCGCCCGTTCCGCCGAGGGGTAGGCGGGGATGCCGCGGTCGGCGAGCCCGTCGGCGAGCCCGTCGAGGGCCAGGTGGGCGACGACGACGGGCTTGCCCGCGTCCGCCCCGGCCACCGCCTCGTGCAGAGCGGCGGCCAGCCTGGCGCCCGAGGGCGGCCCGCCGAGGTGCACGCCGGGGACGGCGGTGACGACGACGGCGTCGGCACCCGGATCGGCGAGGGCGGCGGCCAGGGCGTGGCGGAAGTCGCCCGGGTCCGCGCCCGGCGGCAGACCGGCCGGGGGCAGGGGGCTCAGCCGCTGGGCGCGGCAGGCGTCGTGCGCGACGAGCGTCAGCGCCTCCGCGTTGCCGACGACGGCGACGCGCGGGCCCCGCGGGAGCGGCTGATGGGCCAGCAGCAGGCCGGTGTCCACGAGTTCGACCGCGGTGTCCGCCTCGATGACCCCGGCCTGGCCGAGCAGCGCGGACACGGTGCCCTCCGGGGTGCGCCCGGCGGGCGCGGCGTGGTCGTGCGGGGGCGCGCCCCCGCTGTGCCGGCCGCCGCGCACCACGACGACGGGCGTGCCCGCGGCGGCGGTGCGGCGGGCGAGCCGGGTGAACTTGCGCGGGTTGCCGACCGATTCGAGGTACATCAGCACGACATCGGTGGCCGGGTCGTCGTCCCAGTACTGGAGCGCGTCGTTGCCGGATACGTCCGCGCGGCTGCCCGCGGAGAGGAAGGTGGACAGGCCGGCGCCGCGCCCGTCGAGCTCGTCGAGCACCGAGATGCCGATGGCGGCGGACTGGGTGAACAGGCCGATCCGGCCGGGCCGTGGCAGGTGCGGCGCGGGGCTGGCGTTCAGCCGGACGCCGGGCGCCGTGTTGAGGACGCCGAAGGCGCCGGGCCCGATGATCCGCATGCCGTGGGAACGGGCCTGCGCGACCAGGGCGCGCTGCTGCTCCCTGGTCTGGCCGGCGGCCAGGACGAGGAGGCCCTGAACGCCGTGTTCGCCGCAGTCGGCGGTGACGGCGGCCACCCGGTCGGCCGGGACGGCGACCACGGCCAGATCGACGGGGGCGGCGATGTCGCGGACGCTGCGGAACGCGGGCACGCCGCCGAGCGCCGTGGCGTCGTCGGCCAGCGCGGCGTTGACCGCGTACAGCTCGCCGGCGTAGCCGCCGGCGCGCAGCCCGGCGAGCACGGTGCGGCCCGCGCCGCCGGGGCGGCGGCCGGCGCCGATGACGGCGACGCTGCGCGGGGCGAGCAGCCGCTGCACCGATCTCGCCTCGGCGCGCTGCTCCCTGGCGCGCATGACGGCGACGGACTCCGCGGTGGGTTCCAGGTCGAGGGAGAGGTGCACGGAACCGTCGGCGAAGCTGCGGCGCTGCGAGTAGCCGGCGTCCGTGAAGACCTTGATCATCTTTCCGTTGGCGGGGAGCACTTCGGCCTCGAAGCGGCGGACGCCGCGTTCCCGGGCGACGGCGGCGACGTGTTCGAGCAGGGCGGAGGCCAGGCCGCGGCCCTGGTGGGCGTCCTGCACGAGGAACGCCACCTCGGCCCGGTCGGCGGGCGCGGAGGCGGCGTTGCCCTGCTCGTCCACGCGGTCGTAGCGGACCGTGGCGAGGAACTCGCCGCCGACGGTGGCGGCGAGCCCGACGCGGTCCACGTAGTCGTGATGGGTGAACCGGTGGACGTCGCGGTCGGAGAGCCTGGGGTAGGGCGCGAAGAAGCGGTAGTACTTCGACTGGTCGGAGACCCGTTCGTAGAAGCCGACCAGGCGGTCCGCGTCGTCGGGCGCGATGGGCCTGATGTGCGCGGTGCCGCCGTCGCGCAGCACCACGTCGGCTTCCCAGTGCGCCGGGTAGGGAGGCTGGGCGGGCGTCCGCATGGCTTCAGCGTACGGTTGACCGTGTCCGGACGGGAGGCTCGGCGTCTCCCTTCGGAGACTTCAGGTCCGCATGCCCGCTCAACGCTTTAAGGACACCACCATGGCCGAGCGCCGCGTCTCCATTGGCTGGGCCGAAGGGCTGCACGCCCGTCCCGCCTCGATCTTCGTCCGCGCCGCGACGGCCGCCGGCGTGCCGGTGACCATCGCGAAGAAGGACGGCGCCCCCGTCAACGCCGCCTCGATGCTCGCCGTGCTGAGCCTCGGCGCGGAGGGCGGCGAGGAGGTCGTGCTCGCCTCGTCCGCCGATGACCCGCAGGCGGCCGAGGCGGCACTCGACCGGCTCGCGAAGCTCGTTTCCGAGGGACTCGAAGAGCTTCCCGAAACTGTGTGAAAACGGCCGCCGCCGCACATACGCTGAATTCGGGCAGCAGCATTTCCGCCCCCTCATCCGGCAGCGGAATTATCGGTGCGATAACTCAGGTGTATACGGCCGCTGTTAAATCTGGCCGCGCACTGTGTTTACGGCAGGTTTCGGACCTCTCACGGTCACGGAACGGAACTGCCTGCGGGCCGGAGTCGCCCGTTCCAGCTGCGCGGCCGACAGCATCCTGGCGCGCTCCGCGTCCCCCCGGGCAATGGCGTCCACGAGCGCTCCGCGCTCCTGCCACAGGCCGACCGCGCGCGAGAGGGGCTCCGCGGCGTAGAGCCAGGTGATCTTGCGGCGGAGCTGCACCAGCAGGGAGGTGAGCCCGGGACTGCACGTGGCCTGCGCGACCGTCTCGTGGAACCAGTCGCCCAGTGACCTGAGGTCGGTCTCCTGCCCCTGGCCTGCGCGCTGTCGCCCCAGACGCACCAGACCGCGCAGCACCTTCAGGTGTGCCTCCGTGCGGCGCTGCGCCGCCCGCGCGGCGCCCAGCGGCTCCAGCAGGGCGTGGATGTCCAGCAGATCGGCGGCCTCGCGGTCCCCCGGCTGCGCCACGCACGCCCCCGCGTGGCGCCGGGAGACGACGAACCCCTCCGATTCGAGCGTCCGCAGCGCCTCGCGGACCGGGACCCGGGACACCCCGTAGCGCTGTGCGAGCTGCTCCTCGGCCAGCCGGGCACCGGGCGGCAGGACCCCGCCGACAATGTCGTCACGGATTGCCGTGCATACCGTGTGCGCGGAGATACGCATGAACAAACCCCCACAGACAATCCGGCGTCAGCCCTGTCGCATTACCACCGGGTCACTGCCCCGAACTGTATGGCAAAAAACAGAGCATGCCGATAGCACCCCGAAAATCGGAGTGGTTTTCGGCCGTAAACGCCGCGAGATCGTGCGCCGGAGGCGCGCGCCGGACGGCAGCGGGCGCCCCCGGCCGTCCGGCCCGGGGCGCCCGTGCGCACATCGGCCGTCGGCCGTCAGCCGCCGACGACCGTCACCTCGCCGATGCCGAGCGCCCGCACCGGCTCCGCGATCTGCTCCGCGTCGCCGACCAGAACGGTCACAAGACGGTCGGCGGGGAACGCCTGCACCACGGCCGCCGTCGCCTCCACGGTGCCGGTCTCGGCCAGCCGCGCGTACAGCGTCGCCTGGTAGTCGTCCGGCAGCTCCTCCTCGACCTGGTCCGCCAGCGTCCCGGCGACCGCGGCGGCGGTCTCGAAGCTCAGCGGCGCCACTCCGACCAGGTACTGGACGGCCGAGTCGCGCTCCTCGTCGGTCAGCCCGCCCTCCGCGAGCTCCCGCAGCACGCGCCACAGGTCCTCCAGCGCGGGCCCGGTCACCTCGGTGGCCACCGAGCCGCGGATGCCGAGCAGCGCGGCGCCCGCGCCGTCCGCCCGGGAGCGCAGCACCTGGCTGAACGCCCGGACGCCGTAGGTGTAGCCCTTCTCCTCCCGCAGCACGCGATCCAGCCGGGAGGTGAGCGTGCCCCCCAGGCAGTAGATCCCGAGGCGGCGCGCCGGGTACACCGGGTCGTGCCGGTCGGGCCCGACGCGGCCGATGATCAGCTGCGTCTGCACGGCGCCCGGCCGATCGACGATGACCACCCGGCCGGTGTCGTCCGCGGTGACCTGTGACCACACCGGGCGGCCCGCGGCCGGCCCGGTCCAGGCACCCAGCGTGTCCGCGAGCGCCGCGTCCAGGTCGATGCCGGTCAGGTCGCCCACGACGACGGCGGTGGCGGCGGCCGGCCTCACGTGGGCCTCGTAGAAGGCGCGCACCGCCTTGGCGTCGATCCGCGCCACCGACTCGGCGGTGCCCTGCCGGGGCCGCGCCATGCGGGACTCGGCCGGGAACAGTGCGTCGTACAGGGCCATCGCCGCCCGGCGGCCCGGGTTGGCCAGCTCGTGCGGGATCTCGTCCAGCCGGTTGCGCACCAGCCGCTCGATCTCGCTCTCCGCGAAGGCCGGGGCCCGCAGCGCGTCGGCGAGCAGCCCGAGGGCCTTGTCCAGGCGCGAGGCGGGCACTTCGAGCGAGACCCGCAGGCCCGGGTGGTCGGCGTGCGCGTCCAGCGTGGCGCCGTAGCGTTCCAGCTCGGCGGCGAACTCCTCGGCGGTGTGCCGGTCGGTGCCCTCGGACAGGGCCCGCGCCATGATGGTGGCCACGCCCTCCTGGTCGGCGGGCTCCGCCGCCAGCGGCGCCGTCACGTTGACCTCGACGGCGATGACCCGCTGGCCGGGGCGGTGGCTGCGCAGCACGGTCAGCCCGTTCGGCAGGCCGCCGCGCTCGGGCGCGGGGAACGCCCACGGCCGGGCCGTGCCCGCGGTCGGCTGCGGGTGCAGTCGCATGGTGGGAGTGACGTCGGTCACTGGTCCGCCCCTTCGGTGTCGGCTTCCTCATCGGTGTCGTCCGAGGCGTCGGCCCCGGCCTCGGTGGGCTCGTAGACCAGCACCGCGCGGTTGTCCGGGCGCAGTCGCTCCGCGGCGACGGCCTGCACCTCCTCGCGGGTGACCTCCAGAATGCGCCGGACGGCCGTCAGTGCGAGCTGCGGGTCGCCGAAGAGAACCGCGAACTTGCACAGCTCATCGGCGCGCCCGCCGACCGTCGCGAGCCGGTCGAGCCACTCGCGCTCCAGCTGGGCCTGGGCCCGTTCCATCTCCTCGGGCGTCGGGCCCTCGGCGGCGAACCGCGCCAGCTCCTCGTCCACGGCCGTCTCGATCTCGGGGATCTCGGCATCGCCCGAGGTCTTGACGTCCAGCCAGCCCATCGACGGCGCGCCGGACAGCCGCAGCAGCCCGAAACCGGCGGCCACGGCCGTGCGGTCGCGGCGCACCAGCCGGTTGTGCAGCCGCGAGGACTCGCCGCCGCCGAGCACGGTCAGCGCCAGGTCGGCCGCGTCGGCCTCCCGGGTGCCGTCGTGCGGCAGCCGGTAGACCGCCATCAGGGCGCGGGAGGGCACGTCCTCGTGCAGCAGCTCGCGCACCTCGCCGTCCAGCGTGTCCGGCAGCGTGCCGTCGCGCGGCGGGCGCTTGCCCTCGTGCGCGGGGATCGAACCGAAGTACTGCTCGACCCAGGCGAGCGTCTGTTCGGGGTCGATGTCGCCGACGATGGACAGCACCGCGTTGTTGGGCGCGTAGTAGGTGCGGAAGAACTCCTGCGCGTCCGCCAGCGAGGCGGCGTCCAGATCGGCCATCGAGCCGATCGGCGTGTGGTGGTAGGGGTGACCGTCGGGGAAGACCATGGCGGTCAGCCGCTCGAACGCGGTGCCGTAGGGCACGTTGTCGTAGCGCTGACGGCGCTCGTTCTTCACCACGTCCCGCTGGTTCTCCAGGGACTCCTCGTCCAGGGCGGACAGCAGCGTGCCCATCCGGTCCGCCTCCAGCCACAGCGCGAGCTCCAGCTGATGGGCGGGCATCGTCTCGAAATAGTTGGTGCGTTCGAAGCTGGTCGTTCCGTTGAGCGAGCCGCCCGCCCCTTGGACGAGCTCGAAGTGGCCGTTGCCCTTCACCTGTTGCGAGCCCTGGAACATCAGGTGTTCGAAGAGGTGCGCCAGTCCGGTGCGGCCCCGGACCTCGTGGCGGGAGCCGACGTCGTACCAGAGGCAGACGGCGGCGACCGGGGTGAGGTGGTCCTCGGAAAGCACCACGCGCAGGCCGTTGGCCAGCCGGTGCTCGGTCGCGGAGAGTCCGCCGACGGACTCCTGGGGGGTGGCCCTGTGGCCCATGAGGTTGGGGTCCCTTCGCTCGGACGGTCGAGATCTAGGTCACCTTATGCAAGGTGAGCCAGGGTGTGCGAAGTTCCCCGTTGTCGGTGAAGCGGGCCACAATGGTCGGCAGCAACCCGACCACCCGTACGAAGGAGCCCTGCCGCGATGGCCCGCCGCAGTACGAAGTCCCCGCCTCCCGAGGAGTTCGAGGAGCGCATCCTGGACATCGACGTCGTCGATGAGATGCAGGGCTCCTTCCTTGAGTACGCCTACTCGGTGATCTACTCCCGGGCGCTGCCCGACGCCCGGGACGGGATGAAGCCGGTGCACCGCCGGATTCTGTACCAGATGCACGACATGGGCCTGCGGCCCGACCGCGGATACGTGAAATGCGCACGGGTCGTCGGCGAGGTGATGGGCAAGCTCCACCCGCACGGGGACACGGCCATCTACGACGCACTCGTACGGATGGCGCAGGCGTTCACGATGCGCCTGCCCCTGGTCGACGGCCACGGGAACTTCGGGTCGCTCGGCAATGACGACCCGCCCGCCGCCATGCGGTACACGGAGTGCCGTTCCGCCCCCGCGGCCGGGCTGATGGTGGAGTCCATCGACGAGGACACGGTCGACTTCGCACCCAACTACGACGGCAGCGAGCGCGAGCCGGTGGCGCTGCCCGCCGCCTACCCCAACCTCCTGGTCAACGGGTCGAGCGGCATCGCCGTCGGCATGGCGACCAACATGCCGCCGCACAACCTCGGCGAGGTGATCGCGGCGGCGCGGCACCTGATCAGGCACCCGGCCGCCGACCTGGCCACGCTGATGCGCATGGTGCCGGGCCCCGACCTGCCGACGGGCGGTCAGATCGTCGGCCTCGACGGCATTCGCGACGCGTACGAGACGGGCCGCGGCACGTTCCGGATCCGGGCGACGGTGGCGGAGGAGAAGGTCTCGGCCCGCCGCCGCGGCCTCGTCGTCACCGAGCTGCCGTTCACCGTCGGCCCGGAGAAGGTCATTGGCAAGATCAAGGATCTGGTCAACGCGAAGCGGCTCCAGGGCATCGCGGACGTCAAGGACCTGACGGACCGCGAGCACGGGCTGCGGCTGGTCATCGAGGTGAAGAACGGGTTCAATCCCGAGGCGGTGCTCGCCCAGCTCTACAAGCTGACGCCGATGGAGGAGACCTTCGGCATCAACAATGTGGCGCTCGTCGACGGCCAGCCGCTGACGATGGGCCTGCGCGAGCTGCTCCAGGTCTACGTCGACCACCGTTTCGAGGTCGTGCGGCGGCGCAGCGAGTTCCGGCGCGGCAAGCGGCGGGACCGGCTGCACCTGGTGGAGGGTCTGCTCGTCGCGCTGGTCGACATCGACGAGGTCATCCGCCTCATCCGCTCCAGCGAGAACGCGGCGCAGGCCAAGGAGGCGCTGATCGGGCGCTTCGGCCTGACGGAGATCCAGACCCAGTACATCCTCGACACGCCGCTGCGCCGCCTGACCAAGTTCGACCGCATCGAGCTGGAGACCGAGCGCGACCGGCTGATGCGGGAGATCGAGGAGCTGACGCGCATCCTGGACTCCGACGCGGAGCTGCGCAAGCTGGTCTCCGCCGAGCTGGGCGAGGTCGCCAAGAAGTACGCCACGCCGCGCCGCACCCGGCTGAGCGAGTCGGAGGCGGCCGCCACGGACGTGGTGCCGCTCGAAGTCTCCGACGACCCCTGCCGGGTGCTGCTCTCCTCCACCGGCCTGCTGGCGCGCACGGAGGATGGCGACGGGGCGTTCGGCGGCCGCGGGGCGCGGCGCGGGAAGCACGACGTGATCGTCTCGGCCGTGCCGTCCACCATCAGGGGCGAGATCGGCGCGGTGACGTCCTCGGGCCGGCTGCTGCGGCTGGCCGTGGTCGACCTGCCGCAGCTGCCGCAGAGCACGTCGGCCCCCAGCCTGGCCGGCGGCGCGCAGCTCTCCGAGTTCCTCTCGCTCCTGCCCGACGAGCGCGTGGTGTGCCTGACGACGCTGGACGAATCCTCCCCCGGGCTGGCCATCGGCACCGAACAGGGCGTGGTGAAGCGGGTGGTCCCGGACTATCCGGCCAACAAGGAGGAGCTGGAGGTCATCTCGCTGAAGGAGGGCGACCGGGTCGTCGGCGCCGCCGAGCTGCACACCGGCGAGGAGGACCTGGTCTTCGTCACCAGCGAGGCGCAGCTGCTGCGGTACCAGGCGTCGCAGGTGAGGCCGCAGGGTCGGCCGGCCGGCGGTATGGCGGGCGTCAAGCTCGCCGAGGGCGCCCGGGTCTTGTCCTTCGCGGTCGTCGATCCGGCGCGCGACGCGGTGGTGTTCACCGTGGCCGGCGGCACCGGCACGCTGGACGACACGCTGGGCACGGCGAAGCTGACGCCGTTCGACCAGTACCCGCGCAAGGGGCGGGCCACGGGCGGCGTGCGCTGCCAGCGCTTCCTGAAGGGCGAGGAGCGGCTGACGTTCGCCTGGGTCGGGGCCGTCCCGGCGCGGGCCGCGACGGCGTCCGGGGCGCCGGTCGAGCTGCCGGAGCCGGACCCGCGGCGCGACGGCTCGGGCACGCCGCTGGCCAAGCCGGTCGCGGTGGTCGGCGGCGGGGTGTGAGCCGCGGCGCGTGATCAGCCGGCGAGACCGGCCCCGGCGGCGTCCTCGGGGACGCGGGCGGGGCCGGCCCCGCCGCTTGGGGAGCCGTCGGCCGCGTCCTCGCCGACGTCCTCCGGGTCGTCCACGTAACGCAGGATCTGCCACAGGGTGTCGGGGGACGCCGGCTCCGTCCCCGCGCAGGCGGCCAGCTCCCGGTGCAGGGACGCGGTGTCCAGGCCCGCGCCGATGAACACGAGTGCGGTGTCCGTCCCGGCCGCGGCCGGATAGAAGCGGAGGAAGCGGCCGACGGCGTGCAGACCGAAGCGTTCCCGGCCGAAGGACACGAAGCCCTTGATCCGGTAGAGCCCGTCGGGCCGCGCGTCGAGGAACCGCATCAGCCGCCGCGGGTCCATCGGGTCCCCGGTGCGGAACGAGACGCTGTCGTACGCGGTGTGGACGTGCTCCCCGCCGGTCTCCTCCTCGGCCGCGAGCAGGTCGGCGAACGACAGCTGTCGGGGGCCCGGGTCCCGGGACCGGCGGCCGTCGCGGTCGAACAGCAGCCGCGGGTCGATGCGGCCGTGGGCCGCGGCGATCACCGGTGCGCCGCCGGACAGGCCGCGCAGCTCCTCCCCGAGCGCCAGGCGCTCCGCCTCCCCGACCCGGTCGGTCTTGTTGAGGACGACGAGGTCGGCGACGGCCGCGTGGCGGGTGTACCGCGGCTCGGCCGCGTCGACGACCTGGACGAGGCCGCCGTAGACGATGTGCCGGTTCTCGCTGGCGAGGATCATCCGGATCAGCGCGGGCGGCTCGGCCAGGCCGCTCGCCTCGACGACGATGAGGTCGATGGCCGCGGACGGCCGGGCGAGGGCGTCGAGCGCCGCGTCCAGGTCCTCCGTGTCGACGGCACAGCACAGGCAGCCGTTGCCGAAGGAGGCCATGGCGTCGACCTGTCCCGCGACCGTCATCGCGTCGACGGGGATGCTGCCGAAGTCGTTGACGACCACACCGATCCGAACGCCCTCGCGGTTGCGCAGGAGGTGGTTGAGGAGCGTGGTCTTCCCCGCGCCGAGAAAGCCGGCGAGGACGAGGACCGGAATCCGGCTGGCTGACATGCCGTTCACGATAGCGGCACCCAGGCGGCGCGGGGGAAGCGCGCCGCCGGGGTGCCGCCTCGCGGGCCGGGCCGGGGTCAGGCCCCGGCCGGGCTCACGGGGTGTCGCCGGGCTCGGGCCAGGTGGTGCAGTCGGACCACTCGGTGTCCCAGCCGGAGTTGCCGCCGCCGTCCTGGATGGTCAGCGAGGGCCGGTCGGCCGGGAAGGGGCAGTTGTAGACGCCCGCGACACCGACGCCCCTCGCCGTCACGTTCGTGAACGTGACGTCGCCCGCCGTCTCGGCCTGCACGACGACCGTGCCGACGTCCTCGATGGTCGCGCCCTCGACGGTCACATTGTCGGCCGCGAGGCCCTGGCCGCTGCCGGAGACGAACTGGATGGCGCTCCAGGGGCTGTCCAGGATCGTGGTGTCGGTGATCCGGACGTCCGCCTCGATCGGGTGGTTGTAGGGGTCGACCCGCAGCGCCGACATCGGGTGGTTCCAGTTCGGGTTCATCGCCCCCGCCCGCACCAGCGTGTTGCCGTCCACCGTGGTGGTGCCGGAGAGCGGGAAGAAGGGCTGCATGAACGCCTGGTTGGAGATGGCGATGCCGCTGCCCAGGGCGTTGGTGTCCTGGACGAGGTTGTTGGTGACGCTGATGTCCTCGCCGCCGTAGATGGCGATGCCGTTCGCCAGGTTGGGCTGGATCACCGTGTTGCTGTCGAAGGTCGCGTTGCGGTTGATGCTCGGCAGCGACCACATGGCCAGCGAGTCGTCACCGGTGTTGCGCAGGTAGTTGTTGCGAACGGTGATGTTGTCGGCGTTGCCGTTGAGGTTCAGCCCGTCGGCGGCCATGTCGACGATGCGGTTGTCCTCGACGACGAGATTGTCGTTCGTCCCGGTCATCCACAGGCCGACCTTGAGGCGCTGGAGCCACATGCCGGACACCGACGAGCCGGGGCCGAGACTGCCGTTGACGAAGTTGTCCGGGTTGCTGTCCACCCGTTCGGCGACGCTGCCGATGACGGCGAAGTCGCTGATGTGGACGTTCCCCGGCGACTCGCCCTGGTTGATGAACCGGGAGCTGTGCACGGTGGAGTACCAGTGGCCGGCGCCCTGGATGGTGACGTTCTCCACGTAGAGCGGCTGGTTCACCTGGTAGTCGCCCGGCGGAATCCAGACCGTCCCGCCGCGGCCCTGCGCCACGGCCTCGGTGAACGCCTGCGTGGAGTCGGCCGCCCCGGTGGGGTCGGCGCCGAGTTCGGTGACGTCGAGCGCGCCGCTCGGCGGCTCGGCGGGCGCCGCCACCTGCTCGAAGTCCGCGGAGTCGATGACGTAGGGGCCGGCGGTGTCGCCGGAGTCGGCCTGGAAGGCGACGGTGTCCCCGGCGGCCAGGTCCTGGCCGAGGAGGAGCCGCCCGTGGTTGAAGAAGTGGTGTGTCTTCGAACCGGCGATCCAGGGCGCGTCGAAGTAGGCGAACTCCGAGGTGACGTCGAGCGGCTCCGGCGTCTTCTCACCGTTGACGTAGACCGACAGCGTGCCGGAGCTGCCGTCGGGAATGCTGTACACGGCGGTGAGCGCGTTCGCCGGCTCGGTCAGCGTGAACTCCACGCGCTGGCCGGCCGACAACTCGACGGCCTGCCGCCCCGACGCCTCGGAGGCGACGGTGCCCTGCGTGTAGTCGGGGCCGATGAGGGTGCCGTCGTGCTCGGCGTCCTCGGCCTCCTGTGTGACGAACGGGAGGTCCGCGCCCGCGAGTGGCGCGGCGTCGTCGGCCGTCGCGGGCGGCGGGGCCGGCGGGGCCGCCGGGGGCGCCTCGCCGCCGTGGGCGGTGGCGACGGTCCCGAGTGCTCCGAGGGCGGTCGCACAGGCCACGACAAGCACCGTGCGTGATCGCTTCCGCGACCGCGCGGCACGTGCAGCAGTCATGACTTTCCCTTCTGTGTGGGGGGTGGGGCGGCGGCCCGGCCGTGGGCTCAGCCCTGGAGCCAGGCCGCCGTGTCCTGCGGCAGCAGACCCGCGTCGTCCAGCGGACCACTGCTCAGCAGAACAGCTGTGTGGGCGGGGAGGGGAACGGGCCCCGCCGAGAGGTTGACGACGCACACGAGACCGTCGGGCCGGCTGAAGGCCAGCACGCCGGGCCGCCCGGCGTCGAACCAGGTCAGCCCGTCGGCGGCACGTTCGGCCCGGCCGCGGCGCAGGTGCAGGGCGGAACGGTAGAGGCTGAGCATGGACTCCGGCTCGCCCTCCTGCCGTTCGGCCGTGTACCGCGCCCAGTCCGCCGGCTGCGGCAGCCAGGTGTCCGCGCCGCCGAAGCCGTAGGGCGGCCGGGTGCCCTCCCAGGGCAGTGGAACGCGGCAGCCGTCGCGGCCGGGGTCGACGCCCCCCGATCTGGCGTGCATGGGGTCGGTGATCCGGTCGCGCGGGATGTCGGCCTCGGGCAGGCCGAGTTCCTCGCCCTGGTAGAGGTAGACGGCACCGGGCAGCGCGAGGGTCAGCAGGGCGGCGGCGCGGGCCCTGCGGGTGCCGAGCTCCAGGTCGGTCGGAGTGCCGAAGCGTTTGGCCGCGAACGCGAAGCCGGTCTCCTCGCGCCCGTAGCGGGTGACGGTGCGGGTGACGTCGTGGTTGGCCAGCACCCAGGTGGCGGGCGCGCCGACCCCGGAGTGGGCGGCGAGTGTGGCGTCGATGGACTCCCGCAGCTGGTCGGGGTCCCAGGGGCGGGAGAGAGTGTCGAAGTTGAAGGCGGTGTGCAGCTCGTCGGCGCGCAGGTAGCGGGCGAACCGTTCGACATCGGGCAGCCACAGCTCGCCGATGAGCACGCCTCCGTACGCGTCGGCGATGGCGCGCCAGGAGCGGTAGACGTCGTGCAGTTCGTCGCGGTCCACGTACGGGTGGGGGCCGCGGCCCGGCTCGAAGTCGGGCAGGTCCGGGTCCTTGGCCAGGAGGGCCGCGGAGTCGATGCGGATGCCCGCGGCGCCGCGTTCGAACCAGAAGCGGAGGATGTCCTCGTGCTCCTCGCGCACTCGCGGGTGCGCCCAGTTGAGGTCGGGCTGTCCGGAGGCGAAGAGGTGCAGGTACCACTGGCCCGGCTTCCCCTCGGGCGTGGTGGTGCGGCTCCAGGCGGGCCCGCCGAACTCCGAGCGCCACTCGTTGGGCGGCAGTTCGCCGTCCGTTCCCCTGCCATCGCGGAAGTGGAACAGGTCGCGCTCCGGGCTGCCCGGCGGCGCGGCGAGGGCGGCGCGGAACCAGGGGTGCTCGTCGGACACGTGGTTGGGCACCACGTCCACGATCGTGCGCAGGCCGAGCTGACGGGCCTCCGAGATCAGCTTCTCCGCCTCGTCCAGAGTGCCGAACGCCGGGTCGATGGCGCGGTAGTCCGTGACGTCGTACCCGCCGTCGGCGAGCGGGGAGACGTACCAGGGGGTGAACCACAGCGCCTCCACGCCCAGTGAGGCGAGGTAGGGCAGCCGGGCGCGGACACCGGCGAGGTCGCCGGTGCCGTCGCCGTCGCCGTCGGCGAAACTGCGGACGTACACCTGGTAGATGGCGGCGGTGCGCCACCATCCGGAGGAGTTGTGCGGCACGGGGTTTCCTTTCGGTGATCAGCCTTTGAGGCTGCCCGCGGTCAGGCCGGAAAGAATGTGGCGCTGGAAGATCAGGAAGATCACCACGAGAGGAATGCTGGCCAGGACCATTCCGGCGATCAGCATGTTGAGCGATGTGGAGTCGGCTATGCGCTGGAGGTAGACGGTGATCGGCTGCTTGGCCGGGTCGGGCAGCACGACGAGGGGCCACAGGAAGTCACGCCAGAGCGCGGTGATGGAGAGAATGGACACCACGGCGATGATGGGCCGGGACAGCGGAAGCGTGATCCGCCACATCGTCGTGAACGCGCCCGCTCCGTCGATGCGTGCGGCGTCGAGCAGTTCGTCCGGTATCTGGTCGAAGAAGTTTTTCAGGACGTAGATGTTGAACGCGTTGGCCGCGGCCGGCAGCCAGACGGCGGCCGGGCTGTTGATGAGGTTCGCGCCGAATATCGGGACGTCGGTGACGGTCAGGTACGTCGGTATCAGCAGCGCGGTCGCGGGCACCATGAGGGTGATCAGCATGAGGCCGAGGACGACGTTCCCGAATCGGGGCCTGAGCTTGGACAGCGCGTATGCGGCGGGGAGTTGGACGGCGAGTCCGAGCAGCCAGGCTCCGCCGATCAGCATGACCGTATTGCCGAAGTAGCGGGCCAGTTCCAATTGGTCCCAGGCGTCCGAGTAGTTGCCGGGGTGCCATTCCTCGGGAATGTAGGTGGGCGGATTGCGGGCCACCTCGGGGGAGCTTTTCATGCCGCCCGTCACCATCCAGTACAGGGGGATGATGAAGGCGATGGTGAACAGCAGCAGCACGACGACGAGCAGGGACCAATAGACAAGCCGGCCGCGTGTGGTCCTGAGGACCGCGGGGCGCACCAGGGTTCGCAACGGGGACCTCCTCTCAGATCTGCCGGCTGCGGGTGACCCGCAGGTAGGCGGCGGAGAAGACGGCGAGGAAGATCAGCAGGAGCAGACTCATAGCACTGGCCGCGCCGAAGTTGTTGTAGACGAACGCGTACCGGTACACGAGCAGCATCACCGTGACCGTGGAATCCTTCGGGCCGCCGCCGGTCATCACGAAGGGCTCGGTGAACACCTGCATCGTCCCGACTATCTGGAGAAGCAGCAGCATCAGAATGACGAAACGCGTCTGCGGAATCGTCACGTGCCACAGCCGCCGCCAGATGCTCGCCCCGTCGAGTTCCGCGGATTCGTACAGCTCGCCCGGGATCGTCTGGAGTGCCGCGAGGTAGATGAGGGTGGCGGTGCCCATATTGGCCCAGGTCGAGGCGATCACCAGGGAGATCAGGGCGGTACTCGACGAGTTGGTCCAGTCCGACGTCGGCAGGTGCGCTGCCCCGAGTATTTCGTTGATCAGCCCGCCTTCCGGCTGGTAGAACCACCGCCACATCAGCGCGACGACCACGGGCGGCAGCATCACCGGCAGGTAGACCAGAATCCGGAAGTAGGCTCTGGCGTGCCGGAATTCGTTAATGAGCACCGCGGCGACGAACGGCACGCCGAAGCCGAGCAGCAGCGCGTAGAGCGTGAATACCGCGCTGTTCTTCCAGGCGGTGGCGAACAGCGGGTCGTCGAAGATGTAGGTGAAATTGTCCAGACCCACCCAGCTCGACCCGCGGACGAAGTTCACTTCCTGGAAGCTGAGGATGACGTTCCGGACGACGGGGTACCAGGCGAAGAGCCCGAAGATGACGAGCGCTCCGCACAGGAACCCGTAGGCGGTGAGGTGCTCGGCGAGGCGCCGCCGCCTGCCGGCGGCGCGCTTCCCCGGCGCGGGGACCGGCGCCGCCATCTCAGGAGCCGTAGATCCGGTTGACCTGGTCCTCGGCGTCGTCGAGGAGCGCGTCGATGTCGGCGTCGCCGTCGGTCAGCACGCCCTGCACGACGTTGTCGAGGATGGCGTACACCTCCTGGGCCCGCGGCGGCTCGATCCGGCCGGGGATCGTGGCGGCGGCGTCCATGAAGGGCTGGACGTTCTCGACCGGGACGTTGGCGTGCTCCTGCTTCAGCGCCTCGACGTTGTCGCGGATCTCGCCCTCGACCCAGATGTCGGGGGTGGGAGGCATCGGCAGGCCGACCGGCAGGTCGTCGGCGAGGCTCTCCTCGATGCGGCGTTCGATCTCGTCGGGGTTGACGAAGCGCCACTGCAGCCAGGTCAGGGCGGCCTCGATCTGCTCGGGCGAGGCGTCGGCGTTGATCATGTAGCCCTCGCCGCCGATCAGCGTGCCCTGCCCCTCGGGGATGGGCGCGAGGCCGAGGTTCTCGTAGGTGCCGTCGTACTGCCGCACCAGGGTCGGCAGGTTGTCCGGAGCGGCCACGTACATGCCGAGCTGCCCGGCGCCCATGGCGACCATCAGGTCCTCGCAGGACCGCATCTGGTCGCTGCCCATGGAGTCGTCCTCCCAGCGCATGGCCTGAAGGTTCGCCAGCAGGGTGCGGGTCGCGTCGGTGTTGAACGCGGCCCGCCAGCTGTCGCCGTCCCGCTCGGCGACGGCGCCGCCCGTGGAGTAGATCTCGGAGGTCAGGTGCCAGCCGCCGGTGTTCTCGATCGCGCACTCGCCGTATCCGGTGACGCCGCCGCCCAGTTCGGCGATCGCGGCGGACGCCTCGCGCACCTCCTCCCAGCTGGTGGGCGGCGCGTTCGGGTCGAGACCGGCCCGCTCGAAGAGGTCCCGGTTGTACAGCAGACCCATCGAGTAGTTCGCGGTGGGGACGCCGTACTGCCGGCCCTCGGCGTCCTGGAAGACTTCCTGGAGTTCCGGCCGCACCTGGTCGAGGTGCGGCACGTCGGCGAGGTAGTCGGTGATGTCCGCGGCGTAGCCCTGTTCGATGATCTGCGCCGGGTCGGTGAAGTAGACGTAGAAGACGTCCTCCAGATCGCCGCCCGCGACCCGGGTGTTGAACGTTTCGGGCTCCATGAAGCCCTCGTGCGGAACGATGTCGATGTCCGGGTGCGTGGCCTCGAACGCTTCTATCTCCGCGTTGAACACCCGCAGCTCACGCGTGTCCGTGCTCGGCGGCTGGCCGTTGATGTGCAGCTGCACCCTGCCGTCTTCGCCGACACCGTCGTCGTCCGAGGAACAGGCGGTGACGGTGAAGGCGAGGACGGCGGCGGTCGCGAGGCAGCGGCGCGTGCGCCGGTAGGCGATGGGTGTCATCGGTGACCCCTTCATGGGCATGTCCGGGAAGTGGGCACACTCAACCACCGATGACACCCGGGCGCAAGATCCTGCGTGCGAAATGAAAAAATGCGACTGTTAGCTGCTGGCTTCCCGTGCCGCGGGACCGGTGGATTCACGCACAACGAGTTCGGGCTCGAACAGCAGCTCGTCGCGGGACACGTCACGGCCGCCGAACTGGGCCACCAGCACCTCCACGGCGGCCCGGCCCATGGCCTCGATGGGCTGCCGCACCGTGCTCAGCGGCGGAGACGTGCTGGTCATCAGCGTGGAGTCGTCGAACCCGACGACCGAGAGGTCGCCAGGCACCGCCAGCCCGCGCCGCCTGGCCGCCCGCACCGCGCCGAGGGCGATCACGTCGCTCGCGCAGATCACGCCCGTGACGCCGCGTTCGAGCAGGGTCGCGGTCGCCGCCTGCCCGCCCTCCAGCGTGTACATGGCCCGCGCGACCCGCTCGGACGGCAGCTCGCCCCCGCCCGCCCGCGCCGCCGCGTGCGCCGCGGCCAGCTTGCGCTGCGACGGCACGTGATCGCTCGGGCCGAGCACGAGTCCGATGCGCTCATGCCCCAGCGAGACCAGATGCCGCCACGCCTGCTCGACGGCCACCGCGTCGTCGCAGCTGACGGTGGGGAAGCCGAGCCCCGGCACCGCGGCGTTGATGAGCACCACCGGCAGCCGGCGTTCCGCGAGGAGCCGGTAGTGCTGGTGGGAGGCATTCTCCTGGGCGTAGAGACCGCCCGCGAAGACCACGCCCGACACCTGCTGCTGGAGCAGCAGGTCGACGTAGTCGGTCTCCTGGATACCGCCCGGCGTCTGCGTGCAGAGCACGGGGACCAGACCGCGCTGCGCCAGGACCCCGCCCAGCACTTCGGCGAAGGCCGGGAAGATGGGGTTGCCCAGCTCGGGCAGGACCAGGCCGACCAGCCGGCCGCGTTCGCCCCGCAGCTGGGTGGGCCGTTCATATCCCAGCACGTCCAGCGCCGTGAGCACGGCCTGCCGGGTGGCCTCGGACACCCCGGGCTTCCCGTTGAGGACTCGGCTGACCGTGGCCTCGCTCACGCCCACCTTCTGCGCCACCTGGGCAAGTCGTCGCGTCATGCCCGCAAGAATAACGCAAACCACGCAAGTGAATTGCGTGCATGTCCCACCCTGAAAGCGCCCGGTGGCTCAGGTGTCGATGCGCGAACGGTCGAGCGTCGCGGCGGAACTCGTGATGAACTCGCGCCGCGGAGCGACCTCGTTGCCCATCAGCAGACTGAACGCCTCCTCCGCCGCCTCCAGATCGCTGATGTTGATGCGCCGGAGCGTGCGCCTGCGCGGGTCCATCGTGGTCTCCGCGAGCTGGTCGGCGTCCATCTCGCCGAGCCCCTTGTAGCGCTGGATGGAGTCCTTGTACCGCACTCCCCTGCGTTCCAGGTCGAGCAGCGTCTCCCGCAGCTCGTTGTCCGAGTACGTGTACAGGTACTTCTCCTGGCCGCGCTTGGGATTGCTCAGCTCGATCCGGTGCAGCGGCGGCACGGCCGAGAAGACGCGGCCCTGCTCCACCATGGGACGCATGTAGCGCTGGAAGAGGGTCAGCAGCAGGCAGCGGATGTGCGCGCCGTCCACGTCGGCGTCGGCCAGGAAGATCACGCGGCCGTAGCGCGCCTGGTCGATGTCGAACGTCCGCCCCGACCCGGCCCCTATCACCTGGATGATGGCGCCGCACTCGGCGTTCTTCAGCATGTCGGAGACCGAGGACTTCTGAACGTTCAGGATCTTGCCCCGGATCGGCAGCAGCGCCTGGAACTCCGAGTTGCGCGCGAGCTTCGCGGTGCCGAGCGCGCTGTCCCCCTCGACGATGAACAGCTCGCTGCGGTCCACGTCGTCGCTGCGGCAGTCGGCCAGCTTGGCCGGCAGCGCCGAGGACTCAAGCGCGGTCTTCCGGCGCTGGGCCTCCTTGTGCTGCCGGGCCGCGATGCGGGTCCTGGCCGCCGCCACGACCTTCTCCAGAACGGCACGGGCCTGCTGCTTCGCGTCACGCTTGGTGGAGGTGAGGAACTCCTTCAGCTCCTTGGCGACCACGTTCGCCACGATCCTGGTCGCCGCCGAGGTGCCGAGCACCTCCTTCGTCTGCCCCTCGAACTGCGGCTCGGCGAGCCGGACGGTCACCACCGCCGTCATGCCTTCGAGGGCGTCGTCCTTCATGACGTCCTCCTCCGCGACGCGAAGCAGCTTCGTCGCGCGCAGGACATCGTTCACCGTCGATCTCACGGCCCGCTCGAAGCCGGCCACGTGCGTGCCGCCCTTCGGCGTCGCGATGATGTTGACGAAGGACTTCACCGCGGTGTCGTAGCCGGTGCCCCAGCGCAGCGCGACGTCGACCTCCAGATCGCGCCGCACCTCGGTCGGGATCATGTGCCCGCGGTCGTCCAGGACCGGCACGGTCTCCTTGAACGTGCCGCCCCCCGTCAGACGCAGGACGTCGCAGACCGGCTTGTCCGAGGCCAGGTACTCGCAGAACTCGCTGATGCCCCCGTCGTAACGGAAGACCTCTTCCGAGTGATCCGCGCCGTCGACACCCCGTTCGTCACGCACGGTGAGCGTGAGGCCGGGGACGAGGAACGCGGTCTGGCGGGCGCGGGCGTGCAGCGTGTCCAGGGACAGCTTGGCGTCCTTCAGGAAGATCTGCCGGTCCGCCCAGTACCGCACACGCGTGCCCGTGCGGCTCTTGGGGATCTTCTTGCTCTTCAGCAGCCCGCTGGTCGGATCGAACGGCGCGTCGGGCCCCGACTCGGTGAAGATACCGGGGGTGCCCCGCCGGAAACTGATCGCGTTCGTGTGGCCGCCGCGGTCCACCTCCACGTCGAGGCGGGCGGACAGCGCGTTCACCACCGAGGCGCCGACGCCGTGCAGCCCGCCGGAGGCCGCGTAGGAGCCGCCGCCGAACTTGCCGCCGGCGTGCAGCTTGGTCATGACGACCTCGACGCCCGAGAGCCCCGTCTTCGGCTCGATGTCGACCGGGATGCCGCGCCCGTTGTCCCGCACCTCGACGGAGCCGTCCTCGCGGAGGAACACGTCGATGCGGTCGCAGTGGCCGCCCAGCGCCTCGTCGACGGAATTGTCGATGATCTCCCACAGGCAGTGCATCAGACCGCGGCTGTCGGTCGACCCGATGTACATGCCGGGCCGCTTGCGCACCGCCTCAAGACCCTCGAGAACCAGCAGGTGCCGCGCGGTGTAGTTGCCGCCGGGGTCGGCTCCGGTCAGCAGTGCGGTTGATGGCACGGACGTGTCGGCGGTCACGCAGTTCGCTCCTCGCTGAATCCTGATCGGTGGCGGAGTGCCGCTCAGAGGGTACCGAGGCCCTGTAGAGCGGTTGTGCAGCTACCCAGGAAGTATCAGGGTAGCCCAGAGTCGCTCACGCGTTCGATAACTCGTCTGGGTGACGTGTACATCACGTTCCCTTCGAGGCATGAACCATTTAGGGTTCGGGCACGTCCTCCTGAACGAAGGGCCGACCCCGGATACGCCGAGGTAGCCGGAATAAGACCACCAGACAACGGATACACCAAGCAACTACCGCAATACGGCTCATTCGCCGCCACCCGGCAGCGTTCGGCCATCTCGGAAGATTTTTTCGCCGAGAAGCCGCGAGCGGGAACGTTCTCGGCCTGGTTGGATGTTGTTCCTGGTACGACAGCTCGTCGAGCTAGAGAAGAGGCGACGTGACTACTGTTCTGACCCCCGCGAGCCCGCTGACGGCTGGGGACCGCTGCGATCGCTGTGGTGCCCAGGCGTATCTCCGCGTGGTCCTCATCAGCGGCGGAGAGCTGCTGTTCTGCGCCCACCACGGCCGTAAGTTCGAGCCGGAGCTCAAGAAGATCGCCGCGGAAATACAGGACGAGACGGAGAAGCTGACGGCGACTCCCGCGTCCGCGACCGACGACGAACGATGACCTGACGTATCGCGTCCGACCACCGACCGACGGGCTCTGGTCCGGCCACCGCGCCGGACGGCGGGCGGGCACTCCGGCGTCACCCGGAGTGCCCGCCCGTTCACCGTTCCGGTGCCTGCTGCCGTGCCGGCAGCTGAGCGAGCACCGCCGCCCGGGTGTAGACCCCCGGCCGGCCGGGCTGCCCGCAGCCCGTCCCCCACGACACCAGGCCGACCAGGCGCCCGGCCGCGACCAGCGGGCCCCCGCTGTCGCCCTGACAGGCGTCACGGCCGCCGTCCGGCAGCCCGGCGCAGACCATCGACGGCGAGTCGTACCGGCCGTTCCCCGCCCCCTCGTACGCACGCGTGCAGGCCGCGTCGGGCAGCATCCGCACGCGCGCCGATCGCAGCTCCGTGGCGTAGCTGCCGTCCCCGCTCGTGTCCCCCCAGCCGAAGACGCGCGCCGCAACGCCCGGCGTGTAGACCGCGTCGCCGGGACCGGCCACCGGGATGGCCCAGTGGTCCGGCAGCGGCTCGGCGAGCGTGAGCACGGCAAGATCCTCCGCGTGGGTCCGCTCGTCGTGATCCGGGTCCTTCCACACCGCGCGCACCGGCACCTCACGCCCCGTGCGCCCCCGCAGGTCGTCCCGCCCGGCGACCACCGCGAGGTCGCGCAGCTCCGCCGGTTCCACGCCGAGCACGGGCCGGCTCAGGCAGTGGGCCGCCGTCACCACCGTGTCGCTGCCGACGACCGCCCCGCCGCAGAACTGCCCGGAGCGTTCGTCGCCGAACAGCTCGCGGCTCGCCAGGGCCACCGCCCAGGGGTGCGCGGAGACCGGTGCGGGATGGCCACCGACCACCGTCCCGCCGGCAGCCGCGGAAGTGCCCGGCGGCAGGGCGGCCGTCAGGAGGAGCAACAGGGCGATGGGCAGTGCCCGGGACGGATGGCGCATGGCGGCTCCTGACCGTTCGAGGTCCTGTAACCACCCAGCGTCAACGCCGCGGCCGTGGTGCGCATCCGGAATCGGATGCGCACCACGGCCGGCGGTGTGACGTGGAACCCCGCCCCCGGGGTGGTCGCGCTAGTCCAGGTAGTCGCGGAGCACCTGGGAACGGGAGGGGTGACGGAGCTTCGACATGGTCTTGGACTCGATCTGCCGGATGCGCTCGCGCGTCACCCCGTAGACCTTGCCGATCTCATCCAGGGTCTTGGGCTGGCCGTCGGTGAGGCCGAAGCGCATCGACACCACGCCCGCCTCACGCTCACTGAGCGTGTCGAGCACCGAGTGCAGCTGCTCCTGGAGAAGCGTGAAGCTGACCGCGTCGGCCGGGACCACGGCCTCGGAGTCCTCGATGAGGTCACCGAACTCGCTGTCACCGTCCTCACCCAACGGGGTGTGCAGGGAGATCGGCTCCCGCCCGTACTTCTGGACCTCGACCACCTTCTCGGGGGTCATGTCCAGCTCCTTGGCCAGCTCCTCCGGGGTGGGCTCGCGGCCCAGGTCCTGGAGCATCTGACGCTGCACGCGCGCGAGCTTGTTGATCACTTCGACCATGTGCACCGGGATACGGATGGTGCGGGCCTGGTCGGCCATGGCGCGGGTGATCGCCTGCCGAATCCACCAGGTGGCGTACGTGGAGAACTTGTAGCCCTTGGTGTAGTCGAACTTCTCGACGGCGCGGATCAGACCCAGGTTGCCCTCCTGGATCAGGTCGAGGAACAGCATGCCGCGACCCGTGTAGCGCTTGGCGAGGGAGACCACGAGCCGGAGGTTGGCCTCCAGCAGGTGGTTCTTCGCGCGGCGGCCGTCCTCGGAGATGATCTCCAGCTCGCGCCTCAGCTTGGGGGCGGTCTTGTCCGAGCTGGCCAGCTTGTCCTCGGCGAAGAGACCGGCCTCGATGCGCTTGGCCAGCTCCACCTCCTGCTCGGCGTTGAGCAGGGGGACCTTGCCGATCTGCTTCAGGTAGTCCTTGACCGGGTCGGCGGTGGCACCGGCCGCGGCGACCTGCTGGGCGGGGGCGTCGTCCTCGTCCTCGTCGGACAGGATGAAGCCCTCGTTCTCCGGCTTGCCGTCGGGGCCCTCGGTGGGTGCGGCACCGCGGGCGGCCCGCTCCGCGGGCTCCTCCAGAGCGACCTCCTCCTCGCCCTCGAGGAACTCGTCGACGATCTCCTTTTTCGGCTCCGTGCCCTTGTCGGCGGCCGTCTTCTTGACCACGGCCTTCTTGGCCGGGGCCTTCTTCGCGACCGCCTTCTTGGCGGGAGCCTTCTTCGCGACCGCCTTCTTGGCCGGGGCCTTCTTCGCGACCGCCTTGTGGGCGGAGCCGCCGCCGGCGGACTCCAGGCTCTCGGCGTCGAGGGGTGGCTCGTCGGGGTGGGCCGTGGCTGTGGCCTTCTTGGCCGGCGTGGTCTTCGCCGCGACAGTCTTGGTCGCGGTGCGCTTGGCCGTAGTCTTCGCGGCGACACTCTTCCGGGTGCGCTTGGGCGCCTCGGCGGCACTCACCATCAGCGTCACGCCCTCCTCGTCGAGGATCTGGTTGAGGCTGCGCAGAACGTTCTTCCACTGGGTTGACGGGATCTGGTCAGCCTCGAAGGCCCGGCGCACGTCGTCGCCGGCGATCTGCCCCTCAGCCTTTCCCCGTTCGATGAGCGCCATCACAGAATTGGACTCGGCGATCTCTGCGGGGAGCGTACGGGAAGTGCTGGCCGACACGAACAACCTCTCGGAAACTCTGGGAACGGCTTCAGGCCCGCCCGATGCGGACGGAACCGGTGACCGACGGCAGGGGTGCGCCGACGGCGGCGGCGGAGCGGCGGCGGACTGCTGGTCCCACCGCTGCTGCCACCTCTAGGTTCATCGCGCTGCTCCCCGAAGCGTTACGCAGCTTTCGCGTGTCCCGAGTCACACCGCACGCTCGACTGTAGCGGGCCCGAGCGGAAGCGTCGCCGGACCCCTGCCCGGATCGGGCCCGGCGACACCTCGCTGCGTGCCGATTCAGTACTCGCTTCAGTGTTCGCGCGGGGCGGGAACCACATGGTCGGCGCCTCCCGGAGCCGGAGCCGGAGCCGGAGCCGGAGCCGGAGTCGGTGCCGGTGCCGGTGCCGCGGCGGGGGCGGCGGCCTCCGGGGAGGCCATCAGCAACTGCCGCATCGCGGTCTCGGCGGCGGCGGGCTCGCCGGACGCGACCGCGTCCACGATGCGCTGGTGAACGGCGACCGACGCCTCGGTGGGCTGCTCGCAGCCCGAGGCGGCACCGCCGGAGACCTGGAGGGCCGCCGCCACGATCCCGGAAAGGTGCTCCAGCATGCGGTTGCCCGCGGCCTGGAGCAGGAGGCCGTGGAACTCGGCGTCCGCGCGGGAGAAGGTGAGGGCGTCGCCCTGGCCGAGGGCGTGGGTCATGATGTCGACCATGTCGCCTAGGCGCTGCCGGACCTCCTCGGAGACGTCCCCCGCGGCCAGCCGGGCGGCGAGCGGCTCGATGGTCAGCCGCAGCTCGCTCAGCTCGCGGCGCTGGTCCTCGCGCTGGGGGCCGAAGGCGCGCCATTCGATGATGTCGGGATCGAGCAGGTTCCAATCGCTGACGGGCCGGACGCGCGTGCCCACATTGGGCCGGGCGCTCACCAGGCCCTTGGCCTCCAGCACGCGCAGGGACTCGCGGACGACGGTCCGCGAGACCTCGAAGCGCTGGCCGATCTCCTCGGGAACGAGCGGGCGATCCGCGCCGAGGTCACCGGAGACGATCATCTGTCCGAGCTGCTGAACGAGTTGGCCGTGGAGCCCGCGCCCGCGGCTCCCGGCGGCGCGGCGGCCGACCCGGCCCATGTCCGGGTCGCCGCCGTCCCAGGCGGGTGCGTTGGTGGTGCGGGCGGCGCCGGTGGACTCCGCGTAGGAGTAGCGGTCGAGGTCGCCCGCGCCGGCGGGGCCGGAGTCGGCGGGGCGGGTGGGGGTCATCATGGAATGCGCAAGGGTAGTCACGCCTCCTTTGTCGGCGGGGTCCGTTGACACCTTGAGGTCTTTGGTGAAAAGCACACGAAAGGGTGATCGGCGCCCCCTGCATAATTGACGCCTAATCGGAAGGAAATGGACCCGGGCTGCCCAAGGCCGATACGCAGGCGGGTCGTTGAGGACCGAAGCGCGGTCCCGACGGTTGCCGCCGGGCCTGCCACGACGTCCTCAACGCAGGCCGCTGCGCAGGCTGACGAGGGCATATCCGCCGAGCAGCACCGGAAGTGAGAGGGCCAGCGCCCAGCCGATCGGCTGGGACGCGAGATGCGCGGTTGCGGACAGCCAGTGGTCGACTCCGGAAGGGAACGGAAGCGTGGTCAACGCATGCATGCGGCCCGGCAGTCCGTCGAGCGATTGACCAGCGGGACCGTCGAGTACGGTGCGCAGCACCGGTGTCAGCACGAGTGGCACGGCGGCCACGGCGGCGAACCCGACCAGCGTCGAACGGAAGATGCCGGCGGCGAGCAGACCGGCCCACGCACAGCCCACCGAGAGCGCCGCGGCGCCGATGAGCGCCACCTGCCAGGAGCCGTCGAAGGCCACGTCCTCACCGAACACCAGGGTGAACGACGTCGAGTTGATCGCGACGGTGGCGCAGGCGAGCAGCACGGCGAGGGCTCCGGACACCGCGAGCTTGCCCAGCAGCAGTGACAGCCGCCGCGGCACGGCGACGCGCGCGGGCGTCAGCGCCGGATACCGGAACTCGTGACCGAACGCCAGCGCCCCCAGCACCCCGGCGGCGATGGCGACGGGCGGGAGGGGCAACGGATCGGCCCAGCCGGTGAGTACACGCTCCGCGGAACGCGGGGCGCCGGACGACGCCAGGGCGAGCGCCGTCACCAGCCCGGCGAGCAGCACCAGCGCCTTCAGCCACCACGCGGTGGGGACCCCGGCCCAGCGCCGCAGTTCATAGCGCACGGGCCAGCTCGGCCCCGGTGGTGGCAGCGCGGGCAGCCGGGGCGGCAGGACGGTGGTGTCGCGGAGCCCGCCGACCGAACGCTGCGCGGGAGCGACGACCACGGCCTCCTCCGACCGCCTGCCGTCGGCCCGGTGCAGCGGCCCACTGGGCGACCGGTCCCCGAAAACCCCCACCTCGTCCGCGAGTTGGTGGACGAGAACCCGGTGCTGGTAGGCGACCTCACCAACAGCCGCGCAGGTGGTGCCGAAAACGGACAGCCGGCTGCCCGACTCCCGGACGATCTCCGGCAGACCCGCCGCCCCGCCCGTCTCCTCGGCGGTGCGGAAGCGCTCGGTGAGCGCCGCCGCGAGCCGGTCGGCGTGCGGAGTGCGCACGGCGACGCGGGGACGCAGCCGGGCGCGCGCGAAGTCAGCGACCGTCTGGTCCGCGACGAGCCGACCACCGTCCAGACTCACCACGCGGTCGGCGACCCGCGCGACGCCACCCGCGTCCTCACCGGTGACGAGCACGGCCCCGCCCTGCTCCGCGTAACCGCGCAGCAGCGTGTGCAGCCAGGCCGTCTCGCGAGGCGAGAGGCCGTCAGCAGGATCGTCGAGGACCAAGGTGTGCGGATCGCCGAGCAGCGCGGACGCCAGCCCGAGCCTGCGGTCCATCCCTCGCGAGAACAGCCCGAGCCGCTGGTCGGCCAGGCCGCTCAGCCCCACCACGTCGAGCACGTCCTCGGCCCGCCCGGCCGGCACCCCGGAGGCCGCGGCCAGCATCCGCAGGTGTCCGACGGCGCTGCGTCGCGGATGACCGGGCACGTCGCCGAGCAGGACGCCGATCTCCCGGGTAGCGTGCGGCACCCGGGACAGCGGCCGTCCGCGGAACAGCGCGACCCCGCGGCCGGGGGACAGCTGGAGCATCAACCGCAACGCGGTGGACTTGCCCGCCCCCGGCGGCCCCAGCAGCGCGGTGACGCTGCCCGCCCGTGCCTCGAAGGTGAGATCGTCAACGGCCGGCGGCTGACCGCGCCGCGGCGCACTGGTGAGTCCGATGGCCTGGATCATCGATTCTCCCGTTGAGCATGCACTCTGGCACGATAACGGGACATATCAGATTTTCCGGGAGACGCGCGGGCCCCGCGAAAGGCCCGTGCGCACCGGCTCAGACGTCAGGACGCAGCATCGGAGGATTGAGTGCGCTGGCGCCCCCCGCCCTGAACAGCTGGGCCGGGCGGCCCCCCTGACGGGTCGTCGTGCCTCCGACGGGAACGAGGAAGCCCGGGGTGCCCGTCACCTTCCGGTGGAAGTTGCGTGGATCGAGCGCCACCCCCCATACCGCCTCGTAGACCCTGCGGAGCTCGCCGACGGTGAACTCGGCCGGGCAGAAGGCCGCGGCCAGCGAGGAGTACTCGATCTTCGAGCGAGCCCGCTCGACTCCGTCGTCGAGGATGGTGGCGTGGTCGAAGGCCAGCCGCTCCGCCGGAGTCGCGTCCGTCGCGCCGAGCAGCCGACGGACCGGCATCCACTGCGCGCTGCCCGCGTCCCCGCCGGCCGTGGGAGCGGGCAGGTCGGGCGCGAGCACCAGGTGGGCAACGCTGACCACGCGCATCCTCGGGTCCCGCACCGGATCGCCGTAGGTGGCGAGCTGCTCAAGGTGGGCTCCGGCGTGACGGCTGTCGGAGTCCTGGGTCCGCAGTCCCGTCTCCTCCGCCAGCTCCCTGGCGGCGGCGGACGCCAAGTCCTCGTCCGCCCGCACGAAGCCGCCGGGGAGTGCCCACAGCCCTCGGTACGGCTCCTCGCCGCGCCGCACGGTGAGGGCGCACAGCGCATGCCGCCTGACGGTGAGCACGACCAGATCGACGGTGACGGCGAACGGCGGGAACTCCGACGGGTCGTAGGGCATGCCGTGATCATAGGGGTCCGCAACACGGTAATCAGCGCCTGCGGTCCGCCCGCTGCTCCCGCATGCAGCGGCGCAGTCCCTCCGGGTCCGCTCCCTCCCGGTACGCCTGGAACAGCAGCCTGGCGAACGTGTACTCCGGATCGGTCTCCAGCGCCCGGGCCAGCGCCGCCTGCGCTCCCGGCAGGTCACCCGTGGACCAGGCCACCCAGCCCGCCAGGGTGAGCGGCGGCGCGGCATGCTCCGCGAACTCCCCCACGCAGCGCCGCGCGAGGGCGCGCCACAGTCGCAGCGCGGCAGGCGCCTCCGCGCCCTCCATCCACTCCCCGGCGAAGTCCCGGGCGACGCGGTCCTGGAGGCCGAGGATCAGCCGGGCGGCCTCCTCCGAGGTGATCAGTGCGTCGTCCCTCGCGTCGGGCGAAACCTCGTCGATCGCGGCCGGCGCCCTGCGGAACCGGGCGATCACCCGCTCCGCCAGCTCCAGGGTCGCCGCCCGGACGGCGGCGACGTCCCCGGAGGCTCCGAGCATCGGACGGATCAGGGCGGCGGAAGCCGCGTCGAACGCACGGATCTGCCGGGCGGCCGCGTCGCCCGCCAGGGGCGCGAGCCGCTCCCGCTGGCGGTCCGGCGACGTGCGGACCTGGATGCCGGCATACGCCGCCGCGGCCGCCATCGGTGAACTGCCCGCCCTCGGCAGCTCGTTCCCCGCGGGCGGGCAGCAGTCGTCGGTGGCGCAGCAGTACGACCAGTACCTGCCCCCCGACAGGCAGAGCGCCTCGATGACCGGGACGTCCAGAGCGCCGCACGAGGTGCGCAGCAGCTGCGCCAGCGGGCGCAGCCGCTCCTTGACGTCGTGTCCGCGGCCGTCGGCGGCGGGGGCCTGGCACAGGCAGACGAGTGCCGCGTCCGGTGCCGCCCCGTTCCGCTTCGTGCTTTCCTCCACGAGGCAGGACGCCATCGCCTCGGCCGTCTCCCGCCAGCCGGCCGGCTGCGAAGGGATGCCCGAGTAGACCCTGCCGAGCAGCCGGCCGTGCGGCCGGTGCACGCCGATGATCACGACGGAGTTGTCCGGGTCGTGCCCCAGCAGGTACGGAAGCGCATCGGCCACGTCCCCCGCGCTGCGGAGCCTGACGAGCTTGAAGGGATCTGTGAGTGAACGAGCGGACTCGCTGAGTGATGTCATGTCGGGCAGGATGCACCATCCGGGCCTGTCCGTGTCGTCCGTTATCCACAGGAGCGCGCGTCAATACTAAGAATGACCGGGTTATCCACAGGTTGATTGGCGGGCACCACCGCCGATCCGCTTGCATGGGGGCATGCAACAGCCAACGGCGGGCACCGCCCCGCACTCCGTCCCGGAGCCATCGGACCTGCGCGTCTCGGCCGATGCCGTGCTGTCCCGTCTCGTCGGCGACGCCGACGGGACGACGCGGCTCCGCGAGGACCAGTGGCGCGCCATCGAGGCTCTGGTCGCACACCAGCGCCGCGCGCTCGTCGTCCAGCGCACCGGCTGGGGCAAGTCCGCGGTGTACTTCGTCGCCACCGCCCTCCTCCGGCAGCGGGGAAGCGGACCGACGGTGATCGTCTCCCCCCTGCTCGCACTCATGCGCAATCAGATCGAGGCCGCCGCCAGGGCGGGGGTCCGCGCGCGCTCGATCAACTCGGCCAACACCGAGGAGTGGGAGACCGTGCAGGCCGAGGTGGCCGCGGGCGAGGTCGACGTGCTGCTGGTCAGCCCCGAGCGGCTGAACAATCCGGATTTCCGCGACCAGGTGCTGCCCCGGCTCGCGGCGACCACCGGCCTCCTGGTGGTGGACGAGGCGCACTGCATCTCCGACTGGGGCCACGACTTCCGGCCCGACTACCGCCGGCTTCGCACGCTGCTCGCGGAGCTGCCCTCCGGCGTGCCGGTGCTCGCCACGACGGCCACGGCGAACGCACGGGTGACGGCCGATGTCGCCGAGCAGTTGGGCACCGGCGAAGACGCGGCAGAGGCACTGGTACTGCGCGGTTCGCTGGACCGCGCAAGCCTGCGCCTTTCTGTGCTGCGGCTGCCCGATGCCGCCCACCGGCTGGCCTGGCTCGACGGGCACCTGGCCCAGCTGCCCGGCTCCGGCATCATCTACACACTCACCGTCGCGGCGGCCGAGGAGGTGTCGGCCTACCTCACGGCGCGCGGCCACCGGGTCATCGCCTACACCGGCCGCATGGAGAACGCGGACCGGCAGGCCGCGGAGGAGGACCTCCTGGCGAACAAGGTGAAGGCCCTGGTCGCGACCTCCGCACTCGGCATGGGCTTCGACAAGCCGGACCTGGGCTTCGTCGTCCACGTCGGCTCGCCCTCCTCCCCCATCTCCTACTACCAGCAGGTGGGTCGCGCCGGGCGCGGGGTCGACCATGCCGAGGTGCTGCTGCTGCCCGGCCCGGAGGACGAGGCGATCTGGCGGTACTTCGCCTCCCTCGCGTTCCCTCCCGAGGAGCAGGTGCGCCGCACCCTGGACGTGCTCGCGGCAGCGGACCGGCCGCTGTCCCTGCCCGCCCTCGAGCCCCAGGTCGAACTGCGGCGTTCGCGGCTGGAGATGATGCTGAAGGTGCTGGACGTGGACGGCGCCGTCCGCCGGGAGCGCGGTGGCTGGACGGCGACCGGCGCCCGGTGGGAGTACGACGCGGAGCGCTACGCCAAGGTGGCCCACCAGCGTGAGGCCGAGCAGCAGTCCATGCGCGCGTACGCCGCGGGCAGCGGCTGCCGTATGGAGTTCCTGCGCCGCCAGCTCGACGACGAGGGGGCCGCCCCCTGTGGCCGTTGCGACAATTGCACGGGGGACTTCTACACGCCGGACGTCGCATCGGCGGCGCTTGACTCCGCCCGGGGGGAGCTGGCCAGGCCGGGAGTCCAGGTCGAGCCCCGCCGCATGTGGCCGACCGGCCTGCCCGGCATCGGCGTCGAGCTGAAGGGCCGTATCCCCACCGGGGAACAGGCGGCACCCGGGCGGGCGCTCGGCCGGCTGTCGGACATCGGCTGGGGCAATCGGCTGCGGCCCCTGCTCTCCCCAGGCTCCGGCGACGGTGCCGTCCCCGACGACGTGCTGAATGCCGTGGTCACCGTCCTCGCCGACTGGGCGAAGAGCCCAGAGGGCTGGGCGTCGGGGGCACCCGACGCCCGGGCGCGACCCGTCGGGGTCGTCGCCATCGGCTCGCACACCCGGCCACGCCTGATCGGCTCCCTCGCCGAAGGCATCGCCGGTGTCGGCCGCATGCCGCTGCTCGGCACGGTCGAGACCGGTGCGGGCCCGCCCGGCCGCAGCAACAGCGCGCGACGCGTCCAATCCCTGACCGGTGCCCTCGGGCTGACGCCCGAGCTGGCCGACGCCGTGCGGGCCGCCTCCGGGCCCCTGCTTCTGGTGGACGACTACACCGACTCAGGCTGGACGCTGGCTCTCGCGGCGCGGCTGCTCCGCACGGCAGGAGCCACCGCGGTGCTGCCGCTGGTGCTGGCCCTACAGGGATGAGCGGCCGCGCCGCTGCCGGACGCGGGTCAGAACATGCCGAGTTGGCCCGCGTCCTCAAGGGATTCAGCCGCCAGGGCATCACGATGGGAGGGGAGCTTGAGATGGCGCCAGCGCGGCAGCGCGTCCAAGTAGGCCCACGACCGGCGGTGGTGGCGCGTCGGGCCGTGTTCCGCCAGCGCCGACTTGTGGATCGGCGAGGGGTAGCCCGCATTGCTGTCGAACGCGTACTGCGGGCACTCCGGGGCCAGTTCCGCAAGCATCGCGTCACGTCGCACCTTCGCGATGACGGAAGCGGCCGCCACCGCCACGCACGACTGGTCACCCTTGATAACCGTCCGCACGTTCCACGGCTTGCCGAGGTAGTCGTGCTTGCCGTCCAGAATCACGGCGTCCGGCCGCTCCGGAAGAGCTTCCAGGGCCCGGCAGGCCGCGAGGCGCAGCGCCGCCGTCATCCCCAAGGCGTCGATCTCCTCGGGAGAGGCATGCCCGAGCGCATGGGAGGTCACCCAGCCGGTCAGCACCTCGGCCAGCGCCGTTCTGCGCAAAGGAGTCAGCAGCTTCGAATCCGTGAGGCCCTCGGGCGGTCGGCGCAGTCCGGTGACGGCGGCGCACACGGTGACCGGCCCGGCCCACGCACCGCGTCCGACTTCGTCGACCCCGGCGACCAGACGCGCACCCGTCGTGGCCCGAACGGACCGCTCGACGCGATGAGTAGGAGACTCGTACGGCATGACCTGATCCACCCTACGCGCACCATCCTTCGAAGGGCCGCTCGGGCGTGTGCCAGCGCTCGAAGGGCCGGTCCAGGTGATAGCGCCGGTCGGGGCCGAGCAGCAGCTCGCGCGTTTCGCCGTTGCCCGGATTGGACAGCGACTCGAATTCCGCGACGGTCCAGTGCAGCCATCGCATGCAGAACAGCCGCATGGTCAGTCCGTGCGTCACCAGCAGCACGTTCGGCGGATGGTCCGCCTTTTCGAAGCTGCGCCACAGACTCTCCAGGAAGGCGCCCACCCGGTCGTACACGTCCGCGCCCGACTCCCCCTGCGCGAAGCGGTAGAAGAAGTGCCCATAGGTATCGCGGGAGCGCTTCTGGCGCAGTACGTCCGCCTTGTCCTGCCAGTTGCCCCAGTCCTGCTCGCGTAGCCGCGGCTCCTCTCGGACCCGGACGCGGGAGGGGTCGAGGGCGAGTGCCCGGAACGTCTGGTGGGTGCGCCGGTAAGGCGACACGTACGCGGAGACCCGCTCCGTGCCGAACACCTGCCGGAGGTGCTCCCCCGCCACCTCCGCCTGGCGTTTGCCCTTGTCGGTCAGCTCCAAGGCGTGGTCCGGGACACGTTCGTAGACCGAGTCGTCCCAGTTCCCCTGTGACTCTCCGTGCCGAAGGAGAACGATACGCCGAGGTTGTGCCATGTCCTCAGAGTAGTTCGACGGCGGGGCCGCCGCCGCACCCCCCGTCGCCCGGGTCAGACCGTCCAGCCCGGCTCCATGTCGATAACGTCACCCGCGATGGCCGCCACGTCCGCGCCGGTCTGGGCCCGCAGCGCCAGCCTCTCCACCCGCTCCGTACGGTACTTGGCCCGCTCGGCGGCGGCGTCCCACATGGACAGCACGAGGAATTCGCTCTCCGGCTCCGCCTCGGCGAACACGCCGCGGAGCATGCCCGGCGATCCGGCCATCGCCGGATTCCAGACCTTCTCCTGCATCAGCGCGAAGTGCTCGGCACGGTCGTCGTGGACCGTGCAGTGCGCGACCCGCAGCAGGTTCGCGTCCGTGAACCGCGGCTCGAAGCCCATCTTCACGTCGAACCGGTACTGGAAGAGGCGGACCTGCATGTCCTGGTACGTGCCGCTCTGGGCCGCGGCCAGCCGGTCGTGGGAGCGCGCCATGAAGGAGTCGTAGAACGCGCGGCTCTCCCAGAAGCCGAAGAGGTGCACCACGCCCGGCTGCTTCCGGCTCCACCCGCCGCCCTGAGCCCGGAATCCGGGCTCGCCCAGCAGCCCCGCCCACTTCCGCTGCCCGCGCTCGAAGCCGACTCGGTCGACCACCGTGCACCGCATCCACTTGACCAGCACCGCGCCATCGTACGGCCATCTCCCCCGCGGGACGTACGAGATCCTCGATCACACGCACGGCCTCCCCGCCCGTGTGCAACCGGGATGCGCGCGGGCACCGTTCCCCACGGGTCGCCCACCACGACGCCGCCGGGCGGTCACGCCGCCATGTACTCCTCGAAGCCGACCAGGCCCACCGCCCGGCCCGGTGCCAGCAGCGCGCCGTCGCGCACCTCTCGGAAGCCCTTGCCCGGGAGCCGCACCGCCACGACCGGCCGGTGCAGACCTTGGGCCCTGGCCGCCGTCCTGGCCAGGTCCCTGGCCGTGCGGATCTCCGGCCCCGCCACGTCCGGCACCCGCCCCTGCGGCCGGCCGACCGCCAGGCCGGCCAGCCGGCTCGCGGCCTCCTGCTCGGCCATCGGCTGCAGGCGCACACCGCCGCCCAGCGTGAGCACCACCGGCAGCCACCGCTGTGCTCGCACCGCGCGCGTGATCAGACTGTGGAACTGTGTGGCGCGCAGCACGGTCCACGGCAGACCGCATTCCTCGACGATCCGCTCGCACTCGGCCTTGGCACGGCAGAAAGAGACGGATCTCGCCCGGTCGACGCCGACGACCGACACGTACACCACATGCGGCCGTCCGATGCGCAGCGCCGCCCGGGTCAGCCGCCGCGTCATGGCCACGTCCCCGCGCCCGCCCACGGTGGCACAGTGCACCACGGCATCCACCCCGGTCAGGGCCGCGTCAAGCCCCGCCCCGGTTTTGAGGTCGCCTTCGCTCCACTCGACCGGGAGACGGTCGCCCTCCGGCCGCCCGTGCCGGCTGAGCACCCGTACCTCGTGCTCGTCCTCAAGCAGGCGGCGCACGACTTCGCGCCCCAGGGTGCCCGTACCGCCGGTCACCAGAATCACGCTCTGCATGTCTCTCACCTCCGGCTCCCTCCATCGTGACAAGAGCGGCAGGAGCCCGCAGGCCGGAGTGGCGCCGGATCGTTACAACCGCCAGGCCCCGGCGCGGGTCTTCTGTGTGCGGAGGCGCCGGGCCCACAGGTGGTGCCGATCCCCGCCCGATGCCGTGCAGGGAAGGACAGACATGAGGACAGGCCCGCTCATCAGACTCGCCGTGATCAGCGTCGTCACGGCCATGACCGCATTACTCGTGCCGGCCGCCGTCGCGGCGCCGGCCCCTCGGGAGACCGGAAGGACACCGGAGTGGGAGGTGTCCTCCGCGGGCCGGCTGACGTGGGGTTCCCACCTCAGGTCCGTCACCGCGGCCGGGCGGAACGCGGCCTGGGCCGTGGGTAGCCAGAGCGCCGCGGACAGCGGCCAGGAGGGCGTCCTGCTCCGCTGGGACGGGCGGGGATGGGATGAGGACCGCGCCCCCGGCCTGCCGGAAGCCGATCACTGGATATCGGTCAGCGCTGCCGCGCCCGACGACGTCTGGGCCTATGGCTGGAAGGGTCAGGAGGACCTCACGGCCCACTTCGACGGACACCGGTGGCAGCGGATGCCGCTGCCCGAGGTGCCGGAAGGGGCGAGCCACGGCAGCCTCGCCGAGCTGGCCACCGTTCCCGGGGGCGCCTGGCTCGCCGGGGACCGCTACATCAGCGTTCACGTCGGCGGAGCCTGGCACACGACCGACCTGGGGCCCGGCCACAGCATCCGGGACATACAGGCGGTGTCCACGCGGAACGTCTGGGTTGTGGGAGCGTCCTGGGCCCCTGGGGAGGACGTCCAGCCGGTGGCCAAACGCTGGAACGGGTTCAGCTGGGAGGACGAGCCGCCGTCCGAGGCACGACTGCGCCTCGTCCACCTCTACGCGGAGTCGCGGAACAGCCTGTGGGCCATCGGGGACGTGGTGCCCGCCGGCGAGAACGGCTCGGAGTACCGGCTGCTGCACTGGGACGGACAGCGCTGGCAGGAGGTGCCGGCGCCGCTGGAAGGGCTGCTCCCGCAGGCCATCAACGGGGACGGGCGCGGCGGGCTGTGGATCACCGGAGACCCGGAAGGCTGGGAAGGCCCGCCGGTCTACTGGCACCACGACGGCCGCAGGTGGACGGAGGTCCGAGGCGACATGGTGACCGGGGGAGCCACCCAGGCGTACAGCATCGCCGACCTCGCGCCCATCGGCCGCACCGGGCGGCTGTGGGCCGTCGGCTCCTACTCGCTGCTCGACGGCCAGGGCGGCGCCAACAGCTACGAGCTGATCCAGCGCTCCACCCGCCGCTGAGGCACGCCCGTGCACGCCGGAGGGGGGAGCCGGCAGGCTCCCCCCTCCTGACCCGCGGCTTCGGGCCCGGGGTCAGCTGCAACCGCTGGTGGAGCCGCAGCCCTCGCAGAGATAGCAGCTCCCCGCCCGGCGCATCTTCGTGCCGCAGGACAGACACAGCGGCGCGTCAGCGTTCAGACCGAGCTGCATCTCCAGCAGCTCCGTCGAGCTGTGCGCCTCCCGCGGGGCAGGCCGCTCGTCGGCCGCCGCCGCAGCCTGCGGCTCCGTGCCGCCGGCCTGCTCACGCCGGGGCTCCGCGGTCGGGACCGGGGCCGACTGCGACAGGCCCTCCACATCCAGCTCATCGTCCGTCGGCTCGTAGGAGCCGGTCTCCAGGTGCCGCTTGCGCTCGGCGGCCGTGTGGATGCCCAGCGCGGACCGGGTTTCGAACGGCAGGAAGTCCAGCGCGAGACGGCGGAAGATGTAGTCCACGATGGACTGCGCCATCCGGACGTCCTGGTCGTCCGTCATCCCGGCCGGCTCGAAGCGCATATTGGTGAACTTCGAGACGTAGGTCTCCAGCGGCACCCCGTACTGGAGGCCGACCGACACCGCGATGGAGAAGGCGTCCATCATGCCCGCCAGGGTGGACCCCTGCTTGGACATCTTGAGGAAGACCTCGCCGAGACCGTCGTCCGGGTAGGAGTTGGCCGTCATGTAGCCTTCCGCGCCGCCCACCGTGAACGACGTGGTGATCCCCGGGCGCCCCTTCGGCAGCCGCTTGCGGACCGGCCGGTACTCGACGATCTTCTCCGGCTCCGGGGTCTCCTCGGACCGCTGCGCCTCTTCCTTCTTCTTGGCGGAAAGCGGCTGACCGACCTTGCTGTTCTCGACGTAGACGGCGAGCGCCTTGGTCCCGAGCTTCCAGCCCTGGAGGTAGATCTCCGCGACATCGTCGACGGTGCTGGTGCTCGGCATGTTGACCGTCTTGGAGATCGCCCCGCTGATGAACGGCTGCGCCGCGGCCATCATCCGCACGTGGCCCATCGGCGCGATCGACCGCTCGCCCATGGCGCAGTCGAAGACGTCGTAGTGCTCGTGCCTGAGCCCTGGAGCATCGATGACATTGCCGTGTTCCGCGATGTGGGCGACGATCGCCTCGACCTGCTCCGGCTGGTAGCCGAGCCGCTTGAGGGCCTTGGGCACCGTGTTGTTCACGATCTGCATGGAGCCGCCGCCGACCAGCTTCTTGAACTTCACCAGCGCCAGGTCCGGCTCCACACCGGTCGTGTCGCAGTCCATCATCAGGCCGATGGTCCCGGTGGGCGCGAGGACGGACGCCTGCGCGTTACGGAAACCGTTCTTCTTGCCGAGGCGCAGGACGTCCTGCCAGGCCTCCGTGGCCGCCGCCCACACCGGCGTGTCCAGATCGTCCATGCGCTTGGCCGCGGCGTTGGCGTCCGAGTGCTGCCGCATCACCCGGTTGTGCGCGTCCGAGTTGCGTGCGTAGCCCTCGTAGGGACCGACCACCGCGGCCAGCTCCGCGGAACGCCGGTACGAGGTGCCCGTCATCAGCGACGTGATCGCCCCGGCCAGGGCCCGGCCGCCGTCCGAGTCGTACGCGTGGCCGGTCGCCATCAGCAGGGCGCCCAGGTTGGCATAGCCGATGCCCAGCTGCCGGAAGGCCCGCGTGGTCTCGCCGATCTTCCGGGTCGGGAAATCGGCGAAGCAGATGGAGATGTCCATCGCCGTGATGATCAGCTCGACGACCTTGGCGAAGCGCACGGCGTCGAACGACTGGTTCCCCTCGTCGTCGTCGCTGAGGAACTTCATCAGGTTCAGCGAGGCGAGGTTGCACGAGGAGTTGTCCAGGTGCATGTACTCGCTGCACGGGTTGGACGCCGAAATACGGCCCGACTCGGGCGAGGTGTGCCAGTGGTTGATGACGTCGTCGTACTGAATGCCCGGGTCGGCACAGGCGTGCGCGGCCTCGGCCATCTTCCGGAACAGGTCGGCGGCGTCGACCTCTTCGATGATCTCGCCGCTGATCCGCCCGCGCAGGCCGAACTTCGAGCCGGACTCGACGGCCCGCATGAACTCGTCCGTCACCCGCACCGAGTTGTTGGCGTTCTGGTACTGCACCGACGTGATGTCGTCGCCGCCCAGGTCCATGTCGAAGCCCGCGTCCCGCAGCGCGCGGATCTTCTCCTCCTCCTTCACCTTGGTCTCGATGAAGGCCTCGATGTCCGGGTGGTCCACGTCGAGCACGACCATCTTGGCCGCGCGGCGCGTGGCACCGCCCGACTTGATGGTGCCGGCCGAGGCATCGGCTCCGCGCATGAACGAGACCGGCCCCGAGGCGTTGCCACCCGAGGACAGCAGCTCCTTGGAGGAACGGATACGGGACAGATTCAGCCCGGCGCCGGAACCTCCCTTGAAGATCATCCCCTCTTCCTTGTACCAGTCGAGAATCGACTCCATCGAGTCGTCGACGGACAGGATGAAACAGGCGCTGACCTGCTGGGGCTGGTTGGTGCCCACGTTGAACCAGACCGGCGAGTTGAAGCTGAAGATCTGGTGGAGCAGCGCGTACGCCAGTTCGTGCTCGAAGATGTCGGCGTCCGCGGGAGACGCGAAGTACCCGAACTCCTCACCCGCGGCGCGGTACGTCTTCACCACGCGGTCGATCAGCTGCTTCAGCCCCGTCTCCCGCTGCGGCGTGCCCACGGCGCCGCGGAAGTACTTGCTCGTGACGATATTGACCGCATTCACCGACCAGAAGGCAGGGAACTCAACGCCTCGCTGCTCGAAGTTGACCGAGCCGTCGCGCCAGTTGGTCATGACGACGTCACGGCGCTCCCAGACCACCTCGTCGTAGGGGTGCACGCCGGGGGTGGTGTGGATGCGCTCGATCCGCAGGCCCTTGCCACCCTTGCCGCCCTTGGCTCGGGAGCCTCGTGCCGGGCCGCTCGCCGTCTCAGTCATTCCGCCTCCCTGTACGGGCATAACGCCCTGATGCAACCCGGTTCATCCCGGATCACGGATTTTGTTCTGATGGCCGGAACGCGCCGATGCGCCCGGTCAGCTCTTGTGGATTCCGGCCGCGGCTCAGCCTGCGGCGGGGGCGGACCTGCCCTCGGCCCCGGAGGCCGCGGCCGCCGGTCCGGCGGGTGGTCGCGCCTGCCCGGGCGCGTCGGGAGGTCCCTCGCGCAACTCGGCGACGGCGGCCTCGAAGTCTTCCAGAGTGTCGAAGGCCCGGTAGACGGACGCGAACCGCAGATAGGCCACCAGGTCGAGCTCGCGGAGCGGCCCGAGTATCGCCAGCCCCACGTCGTGCGTGGACAGCTCGGCGCTGCCGGTGGCGCGGACGGCCTCCTCGACCCGCTGTCCGAGCTGGGCGAGGGCGTCCTCCGTCACCGGGCGGCCCTGGCACGCCTTGCGGACACCGGCGATCACCTTGTCCCGGCTGAACGGCTCGGTCACGCCACTGCGCTTGATGACCATGAGCGACGCGGTCTCGACGGTGGTGAACCGGCGGGAACAGCTCGGGCACTGGCGGCGGCGGCGGATCATCGTGCCGTCGTCCGCGGTGCGGCTGTCGACGACACGGCTGTCGGAGTGGCGGCAGAAGGGGCAGTGCAACGCTTCTCTCCCTTCCGGCCTTGATGACACAACGTGACGGCACCCTGCGCGAAGGCAGGCCACCCAGGCCCCTGCGCGCCGCTCGTGCGGCCCGTCGGGACGCTGTCCAGCATAAGCGATGTCACCCGCCGATGCGGACCGGCAACCACAATTTGTGGTGAGCCACCAGAGATCAGACCACTAGATCTAGGGTTTGGCTGTCAACATCATCGCCCCGCGTGTCGCGGGGCGACAAGAGGGGGCGAGGGAGAGCCGCCGCGGGCCGCATGGGAGGCTATCGCACGGGCGGTTACCGTTCGCGGCCGACTTCCCCGCGGAGCCACGCCGTCATACACCCGAGAACGTGATCAAGTCAGCTCATCTGCGAAATTTCACTCGAACGTGTGTTTGGCGCAACCTTTCGATAGCAACTACCGTTGTCTGACTAGGGAGTACCACCTGAGAAGGGGCCGACATGACCACCGCAGCAGACGACGCCATCACCGCCGCTGAGCGCCGCCAGGATCGGCTCGGGGCCCCGGGAACGCCACCGAGCCGCTCGCTGCCCGGGCGACCTCCCGGCATCCGGGCGGACAGCTCCGGCCTCACCGACCGCCAGCGCCGTGTCATCGAGGTCATCAGGGACTCGGTGCAGCGCCGCGGCTACCCCCCGTCGATGCGCGAGATCGGCCAGGCCGTCGGCCTCTCCAGCACCTCCTCGGTGGCCCACCAGCTGATGGCCCTGGAGCGCAAGGGCTTCCTGCGCCGCGACCCGCACCGCCCCCGCGCGTACGAGGTCCGCGGCGCCGAGACGCCCGCGCCCCAGGCCACGGACACGGCGGGCAAGCCGGCCGCGTCCTATGTCCCGCTGGTGGGGCGCATCGCCGCCGGCGGTCCGATCCTGGCCGAGGAGTCGGTCGAGGACGTCTTCCCCCTCCCCCGGCAGCTCGTCGGCGACGGTGAGCTCTTCGTGCTCAAGGTCGTGGGCGACTCGATGATCGAGGCGGCCATCTGCGATGGGGACTGGGTCACCGTCCGCCGCCAGCCCGTCGCGGAGAATGGAGACATCGTCGCCGCCATGCTGGACGGCGAGGCCACGGTGAAGCGTTTCAAGCGCGAGGAGGGCCAGATCTGGCTGGTCCCGCACAATGTGGCCTACCAGCCCATCCCGGGCGACGAGGCCACCATCCTGGGCAAGGTCGTTGCCGTCATGCGGCGCATCTGAGACCGATCCGCCGACTCTCACGACGCGGCGGCGGCCCGCGCTGCCGCGTCGATCGCCGCGAGGGAGCGCCGCACCTGATTCCGGTCGGTGGTGTACCAGAAGTCCGGCATCGAGGCGCGCAGGAAGCTGCCGTACCTCGCCTTGGCCAGCCGCGGGTCCAGGACGGCGACCACGCCGCGGTCGTCCGTGGCCCGGACCAGCCGCCCTGCCCCCTGCGCCATCAGCAGCGCCGCGTGGCTCGCCGCGACCGCCATGAAGCCATTGCCCCCGGCCTCCTCCACGGCCTTCTGCCGGGCGCTCACCAGCGGATCGTCCGGCCGCGGGAACGGGATGCGGTCCATCACGACCAACTGGCAGTTCACCCCGGGGACATCGACGCCTTGCCACAGGGAGAGCGTGCCGAAGAGGCAGGTCCGCGCGTCGGCCGCGAAGGAGCGGATCAGCTCGCCGAGGGTCTCCTCACCCTGGAGCAGGATCGGCATGTCCAGCCGACCGCGCAGCTCCTCGGCCGCGGCCTGCGCGCCGCGCATCGAGGAGAACAGCCCGAGTGTGCGCCCGCCGGCCGCCTCCACCAGCTCGGACAGCTCATCCAGCATGTCGGCACGGCTGCCCTCCCGGCCGGGCGGGGAGAGATGCTGCGCGACGTAGAGGATGCCCTGCTTGCGGTACTCGAACGGGGACCCGACATCGAGTCCCTGCCACTCGGGCAGCTCCTCGCCGTGGTCCCCCTCCGGGGCGAGCCCGAGCGACGCACCCACCCCGTTGAAATCGCCGCCGAGCTTGAGGGTCGCCGAGGTCAGCACCACCGACCTGTCCGCGAACAGCTTCTCCCGCAGCAGGCCAGACACCGACAGCGGAGCGACGCGCAGCGAGGCGCCGTACCGGTCGTGCCGCTCGTACCACACCACGTCGTACTCCGAGCCCTGCACAATGCGCTCGGAGACCTCCTGCACCGACTCGATCGAGGCCAGGGCCTGCTTGCGCACGGCGTCCTCGTCGGACAGCGACGCGTCGCGCGTGCCCCCGATGGCGGTGATCACGGCGCGTGCGGCGTCCCGCAGCGCGGCCAGGGCGTACCCGAGGTCCTCCGGGATCTTCTCCAGCCGACCGGGCAGCGCCAGCTCCATCAGCCGCTCGAACGTCTCGGCGGCGGTTTGGAGCTGATCGGCGATCTTCTCGTCGATGAGCTTGGCGGCCCGCCGCACCGCCCGGTTGACCCCGCCGGGGGTCAGCTCTCCGGTGGCGACGCCCGTCACGCGCGAGACCAGCTCGTGCGCCTCGTCGACGATGAGGACGTCGTGGCCCGGCAGCACGGGGGCGCCCTCGATCGCGTCGATGGCCAGTAGCGCGTGGTTGGTGACGATCACCTCGGCGAGCTTGGCCCGCTCCCGCGCGGCCTCGGCGAAGCACTCGGCGCCGTACGCGCATTTGCTCGCGCCCAGGCACTCGCGGGAGGAGACCGACACCTGCGACCACGCCCGGTCGGACACCCCGGGAGTCAGATCGTCACGGTCGCCGGTCTCCGTCTCGTCGGACCACTCCCGCAGCCGCAGCAGATCCTTGCCCAGCTTGCTGGTGGGCGTGCCGGGCAGGGACTGCGCCGCCTCGAACTGGTCGAAGAGACCGTCCTCGTCGTCCTGCGGGACGCCTTCGTGCAGCCGGTGCAGGCACACGTAGTTGGACCGGCCCTTGAGCGTCGCGTACTCGGGGCGGCGCCGCAGCACCGGGTGCAGCGCCTCCACGGTGCGCGGCAGGTCCCGCTCGATGAGCTGCCGTTGCAGCGCGAGCGTCGCGGTGGCGACGATGACGCGGTCGCCCTGCGCGATGGCCGGAACCAGGTATCCGAGGGACTTTCCGGTGCCGGTGCCCGCCTGCACCAGCAGATGGGTGCCGCCCTCGATGGCCGCGGCCACGGCCTCCGCCATGGCGACCTGTCCCGGCCGCTCGGCCCCTCCGACGGCGGAGACCGCGGCGTGCAGCAGATCGTGGAGGGCCGGCCCCCCGGATGTGGCAGTCATAGGGCAGTCACCTTACGCGGCGCCACTGACAGCGGCGAGCCGACCGGGCACGGACGGGCACGGACCGGCCGTTCATGGCGTGTGGAGAGGGTTCGCGACCGTGCCGTGCACCGCCGCGTGCGGACGCCGCGCGCGGTCCCGGTAGCCGTCGAGATGAAGCCTGTTGCGGTTGAGGCACAGGCGGTCGATGCGCGGGGTGAGCAGGTCGAACGTCTCGTACCTGCTCTTGAGGTCGGGGAACCGCTGCTGGTGCTGAAGTATCTCCGCCCGGACGAGTGACCAGAAGTCGGCCTCGGGTACCCGCAGTTGCTCCTCGAACAGCGGAGCGAGATACCGGAAGACCCCGATGAAGAGTCCGGAGTGGATGAACTGGGTGAGGAACGCGGGCGGTTCCGTCAGGAGTGTGCCCCGCACCAGGGCCGGGATGCCGTCGAACTCGGGTATCGGCTCGGCACTCAGGTTGACGTCGTCGACGAAGTCCTTCACGGCGAGGCGGACCGGCACGTCGGACTCGTCGAAGACGACAAGCGCGTTCTCGCCGTGCGGCGAGAAGACGGTGCCGTACCGGTACAGGAAGTGCAGCAGCGGCGGCAGCAGCGCGGCGAAGAGGTGCCGCAGCCAGGCGCGCGGCGCGAGCCCCGACCGGCGCACGAGCTCGGCGGCGAGGGACCCGCCGTCCGGATCGGTCCACAGGAGGGCCGCGAGAGTCCTGGCCCGCTCCCCCGGGCCGAGGTAGGGGCCGATCGGCTCGCGCCATATGCAGCCGAGCAGCTCGCGGTACTGGTAGGGAACGCCGGGCAGCCGGTCGTACAGGGGGTGTTCCACGGTGACGGAGGCGGTTTCGCCGAGCAGGATGACGCGGGTCTCCTCGGCGAGGAACGGGTCCTGGGCGCGCACCTGGTGCATCCACGCGGTGACGGCCGGGGCGGCGAGGGTGCGTTCGGTGGGCAGGCCGCGCCAGACCAGCGTGTTGAGGATGGACAGCGGCAGCTTGACGCTGCGGGCGTCGGGCCGGGAAACGTTCAGGAAGGTGCGGATCGACTGTTGCGGCAGCCGCAGATCCCCGTCCGTGGGCAGGGGTATGACCCCGCGGGCCGCGATCTGGGGCGCGTAGAGCGGGGCTATCGTCTCGTCCCACTGCCATGGGTGCACCGGAAGCCACAGGTAGTCGGCCGGGTCCCGCCCCTCGTCGGCGACGGCGCGGCCGAACGTGTGGCGGGTGGCCGGCGTCAGCTCGTCGGCGTAGAGGCGGTCGGGGGTGGCGAGGGACGGCACACCGCGGTAGCGGGCGAGGTCGCGGTGGACGGCGAGCCACGGCAGCGGCTGCGGGCTGCGCGCCTCCGGCGACCAGCGGGCAGCGTCGGAGGCGGAGAAGCCGACCCGGCCCTTGTTCGCGACGAGCCAGGGGTGCCCGGTCTGCCGGCCCTCCAGGTCGGCGTGGTCGAGGTCGGCGAGCTGTGCGGCGGTGAGCGCGTCGTCGGCGAGGGTGACGTCCGCGCTGAGAGTGGCCGTCAGCTCCCGGATCAGGTGCCCCGTGGTGTCCCCCGACAGCCCGAGCAGCCGATCGTGCGCGCGGGCGACGAACTCCAGCGGGTCAGCGGCGGGGGTGATGGACCCGGGGTCCACCCGCCAGTGGCCGTAGGCCCCGCGCCGCGCACGGAAGCGGTACGTCAGGTCGCTGCCGACGGGCAGGTGGTAGGCGTCGGCGGGCGAACCGTCGGCCCTGGGCCTGATGACGTCCTCGTAGGCGAACTCGGCGAGCATCTTGGCGAGCAGTCTGCGGGCGGCATGGTGCCAGGCCGACTCGGGTGCGCGGTGCATCGGACCTCCAGGGTGATGGGGACGGGCCGGTCAGCGGTCTCTGAGCATCAGTGCGGCACGTTTGTCCGGCAGGTCGGCCTCGGCGGCCTTGCGGAAGCCGGCCGCCCGGAACGCCGCGATCGAGGCGGTGTTGCGCACGTCCGGCTCGGCGACGACGCGCGGGCAGCGCGGCCGGTGCCGGAGCACGAGGTCCGCGACCCCGCGCAGCAGCGCGGCGCCGATGCCGCGCCCGCGGTCCTCGGCGCTGCCGATCAGTACGTGCACCCCCGTGTCGTGCAGCCGGGAGGGGTAGTAGCGGGCGAGGGGGTCGAGATCGGCCCGGTAGATCTCCCAGTAGCTCATCGGCAGGCCGTCCAGGACCCCGAGACAGGGCACGCTGCGGCCGTCGCCGTTCAGCTGCTGCGCGAGGTGTGCCCCGGTGCGCCCGGCCGGACCCGCCAGCAGCCAGAAGGCGTCGACCACCGGGTCGTTCATCCAGGTGGCGATGAGCGACAGGTCGCGGTCGAGCCGCACGGGAACGAGCTGGAGCACACCCGCCGCGGTGGCGATGGGGCCCCAGTCGACGACGCGGTCCAGCGGGTCGGGGCCGCACGGGCCCGGCTCGGTGCCGTAGGCGGCGGGGGCGCCGGTCAGGTCGGGCGGCAGGTCGAGGTCGGCGGTGTCCTCTCCGCCGTCGGTGCCGGTGTCGGGGGCGGGCACGCGGGCTCCTTCAGGCCGTGGCGAGCGGGTTGGGGACGGTGACGTAGACCGACTGGCCGTCGACGGGGCCGACCAGCTCGTCCAGGCCGTGCAGCCGGGTCAGCAGGTTGGCCTTGCACCGCAGGGACTCGGCGTCGAGCAGGCGGCCCACCAGCGGCGACACGGGCCCGGTGGCCAGGGCCTCGTCGGCCAGGAAGTGACGGCACACGGCGAGCAGCGCCTGCTCGTCGCCGAGCCCCTGGGCGCCGAACGCGCCGACCAGGCCCAGCACATTGTTGATGCCGGCGTAGTAGGCGAACCGCTCGTCGGCGACCTCATCGGTCACGAACGTGTCGGACTCCTCGCCGAGCCCGGGCAGCCGACGCCGGAGCGCGTCGCGCCGCGAGGCGCGGAAGTAGTAGCCCTGGTTGTCGCGGAAGCGCCCGCCCGTCGGCCAGCCGTCGGCGTCGAGCAGCACCAACGTGTTCTGCTGGTGGGCCTCCAGGGCGATCCCGGCATGCGCGTCGAGCCACAGCAGCGGACGCAGAATCACCCGCAGGTAGCGCAGCAGCCACTCCGCGGCCACGACGTGCACCGGCCGGCCGGTGCGTCCGGCCAGCGCCTGCACCACGTCCGCCAGCCGGGAGCCGAGACGGGGAGCCGCGTCGCCGGGCCGGGGGCGGGGGCCGGTGAGGGCGGCGAGGCACAGAACGTCGTCGCCGGGGCCGAACGGGCTCTGCCGCAACAGCACGTCGAGCCCGGGGACGGGTCGGCCCTCGGCGTCGTCGACCGCGAGCCACGCCGGGTCGCGCACGATGTCGAAGCCGGGGCAGGCGGCCCGCCACTCCTCGGCGAGCCCGGCTTCGAGCAGCCGGTGGACCTCCACGCCGCGATGCAGCTCCTTCCGCAGGTTTTCGCGGCGGGAGTTGGTGATGCGCAGCGCGAGCGACAGCTTGAGCATGGCGGGGGCACCGGGCCGGTGAACGGTGCGCACCGACGAGGTGGGGTGCCACGGGGTGCCGTGCGACCCCAGATCGTGCAGCAGGCCCGCCTCGAACAGCGCGGTCACGGCCGGGCGTTGCACCAGGTCCCTGGCCTGCCAGGGGTGCAGCGGCAGGACGGCGGTGTCCGGCGGAACGGTGAGGCCCGGCCCGGCGAGCCGTGCGGTGAGCGTGTCCGCGGCGACCGTCCGGCCGTTCTCGTGCCAGGCCGAGTCGCTCGCCAGCACGGCACGGTCCACCGCGAACCAGTGCAGCCGGAACGCGCCGCGCAGCTCCGGCGAACAGCGGCGGGCCTCCGCTCCGGTGAGGCCCTCGCGGCTCTTCGGCGTCGGGTGCAGGGGATGCCCGAAGAGGATGGACTGCTCCGCGTCGAGGAACGCGTGGCCGTGTGCGGCGGGCTCCGGGGCCGCGCGCCTGGCGCCCAGGAACTCCGCGGTGCGGCGGGCCGAGTCGGCGACCCGGCCCACCAGGTCCATCGCCTCCGCGGCCCGCCGTGCCTCGTCCCCGGCGGCGCCCTCCCCCGCGGCCGGCTCGCGGGCGAGCAACGCGGCGAGGGTGACGGCGTCCAGGGGGCGTGCGCCGGCGGGCGCGTCCTCGAACGCGACGGTGCCGAACCGGTGCCAACCGGTCGCCGACCAGTGCCGCACGGGAACGCGCAGCACCGCACCCGAGGCGGGCAGGGGCAGCAGAAGCGTGCCGCCCCCGGGGCGTTCGGCACCGGCCTCGCGGACCCAGCACCTCAGCAGGCATTCGATCGCGGCCGCGTCGGCGGCCAGGACGGGGTCGGCATGCTCCAGCGGATCGGCCGGCTCCGGCCCGGCACCTGGCGCGGGCCCGGCGGGCCGCGCGTCGGCGACGGGGCGGCGCGGGCCGGGCAGCTCCATGAGCCGGGCGAGCCGCCGGCGGACCGGCCGGCGCTCACCGGACGGGCTCCGTTCGGGACGGGGGCGTGCGTTCATCCGTGTGCGGCGCACGTGCCGGGCACGGGACAGAACCCGGCGGCGCCTCCTCCTCTGTGGTCACCTGGCCGTCAACGCCTTGGCGTTCCTCCACCCGTATTAACGACACGGCGCACGCCGGATCACGGCCTCCGGCAAGATCCTTTCGGCCCGCTCGCCAGCCGGTACGGAACCGGGGACCCGGCTACGGCCGTCCTCAAGGTCACCGGCATAGTTGGGGGACCGCCTCCGGCCACTGCGGGCGCAGGCAGGCAACACCTTCAGGACCACATCAGGGGGAGTGCACCCATGTCATCGATACGCAGGCGACGATCACGTCGCCGCGCCGGCCTGGCCGTGACGGCCCTGGCCGCGGCGCTGGCGCTCACGGCAACCGCCTGCAACGGCGACGACGAGTCGGGCGGCGACGCGTCCGAGCAGCCGGGCGAGGACGGGTCGACGGGGGACGACCGCCTTCAGGAGCTGCTCGACACCCTGCCGTTCGATGTCGATGTGGATGCCTGGATGGACGGCGGCTGGGCCGACTGGGACCGCGACACCTGGCTGCGCGAGGTCGGGGACTTCTTCAACCCGATCATCCAGGACCTGTGGGACCAGGACCGCATGGGCGAGGCCGAGGACCCCGATCAGTCGATCGACGACGACCAGATCGAGGAGGACCCGAACGCGCCCGAGGCCGACAGCCCCGAGGCCGACCGCGGGATCACCGACCCCGAGCCCGCCCCGGTCGAGGCGGTCGCGGTCGACACCCCGTACACGGAGCACGGCGCGCCGATAGGCAAGGTCTTCTTCGACAGCCCCGAGGGCCCGATGGTCTGCTCCGGCACCGTCGTCGCCGACCCGAACGCCCCCGGCCAGTCCAACCTCGTGGCCACCGCGGGCCACTGCGTGCACGCCGGTTCCGGCGGCGGCTGGTACCGGAACCTCAGCTTCGTTCCCGCGTACAACAACAACGGGCTGAGCGCCGACGAGCTGGCGAGCGCACCCTACGAAGAGGTCGCGCCGTACGGGGCCTACTGGGCCGAGTACGTGTCCACCACCCAGTACTGGATCGACAACGGCACCATGACCGGCGGCGACGGCGCCCACGGCGACTTCGCGGTCATGTCGGTGGTACCCGAGGACGACAGCGGCCTGTCCCTGGAGGAGCAGGTCGGTGCGGCCCTCGATGTCAACTTCGACGCGCCCGCCGTCGCCGGGCTCGGCGACGTCACGCTCTACGGCTTCCCCGCCGGGGAGCCCTACGACGGCGCCATGATGTACAGCTGCGTCGACACCCCGGGGCGGCTGTCCATGGACGCGCAGATGCCGGTGATGTACTGGGCCGGCTGCACGATGACCGGCGGCTCCTCCGGCGGCCCGTGGCTGCGGACGAACGAGGCCGGGGAGGCCGAGCTGGTCTCGGTCAACTCGATCGGCCCGCTGGAGAGCACCTGGCTGGCAGGCCCGCGGCTCGACGTGGAGGCGCAGGAGGTCTTCGATCACGTGAGCACCGTGGAGGCGGGGGGCTGACGCTCCCTCGGACCCCGCACGCGAGGGGCCCGGCGTCCGCACTGGCGGATGCCGGGCCCCTCGTGTGCGTCCCGCCGGATCAGCCGCCGGCCGTGGCCAGCGGGCTGCGCAGGGTATCGCCGCCCGGCACCGGCTCCGAGGGGTCGGAGCCGAGCACGACGATGCGGTTGGCAGCGTCGACGTGCACCACCGCGGGGCGCATCCGGCGGGCCTCGGCGTCGTCCACCTGCGCGTAGCTGATGAGGATGACGAGGTGGCCGGGCTGGACGAGGCGCGCGGCGGCACCGTTGATGCCGATGACGCCCGAGTCGCGTTCGCCCTCGATGACGTAGGTCTCCAGCCGGGCTCCGTTGTCGATGTCGACAATCTGGACCTGCTCGCCCGGCAGCAGGTCCGCGGCCTCCATCAGCGCCGCGTCCACGGTCACGGAGCCGACGTAGTGCAGGTCGGCCTGGGTCACCGTGGCCCGGTGGATCTTCGACTTGAACATGGTGCGCAGCACGTCGCAGCTCTCCCCTGGTCCGTGAGGTCGCGTTCCCGCTGACCGGGATACGCGCCGACGCCTCCATGCTAGCCGCGCGCCGGACGGGTGTTCGGCCCGGCATCCGGTCCTTGGCTTCCGTCCCTGGCCGGGACAGGGCAAGGCCCCGCCCCTCGCGAGAGGCAGGGCCTTACCCGTCTGCCGGACGCGTCCCGCTCAGCGGCGGGCCGCGGGCATGTACGGCTCGAGCAGGGCGGCCAGCTCCTGGTGGACCTGGGCCTTCAGCAGGGTGCCCTCGCCGGTGTGCTCCTCCGAGAGCACCTCGCCCTCGGCGTGCATCCGGGAGACCAGCGCCCCCTGGGTGTAGGGCAGGAGCACCTCCAGCTCCACGGCCGGGCGCGGCAGCTCCGTGTCGATCCAGGTGAGCAGCTCGGGGATGCCGAGCCCGGTCCGCGCCGACACGGCGATGGCCCGCTTCTCCGCGCGCAGCAGCCGCTGGAGCGTCAACTCGTCGGCGGCGTCCGCCTTGTTGACCACCACGATCTCCGGCACACGGTGCGCGCCGACGTCGCGGATCACCTCGCGGACCGAGGCCAGCTGCTCCTCCGGCGCCGGATGGGCGCCGTCCACCACGTGCAGGATCAGGTCGGCCTCGCCGACCTCCTCCATCGTGGAACGGAATGCCTCCACCAGGTGGTGCGGCAGGTGCCGCACGAAGCCGACCGTGTCGGCCAGCGTGTACACCCGGCCGGAGGGCGTCGTCGCCCGCCGGACCGTGGGGTCCAGCGTGGCGAACAGCGCGTTCTCCACGAGGACACCGGCGCCGGTCAGCTGGTTGAGCAGCGAGGACTTGCCCGCGTTGGTGTATCCGGCGATGGCGACGGACGGCACCTTGTTGCGGTGGCGCTCCTGGCGCTTCAGCTCGCGGCCATGCTTCATGTCCGCGATCTCCCGGCGCATCTTCGCCATCTTCTCGCGGATACGCCGCCGGTCGGTCTCGATCTTGGTCTCACCAGGACCGCGGGTCGCCATCCCGCCGCCACCGCTGCTCGATCCGCCGCCGCCCATCTGCCGGGAGAGCGACTGGCCCCAGCCGCGCAGACGCGGCAGCATGTACTGCATCTGGGCCAGCGAGACCTGCGCCTTGCCCTCGCGGGATTTGGCGTGCTGGGCGAAGATGTCGAGGATCAGGGCGGTGCGGTCGACCACCTTGACCTTGACGACATCCTCCAGGTGGATCAGCTGGCCCGGGCTCAGCTCACCGTCGCACACGACGGTGTCCGCGCCGCTCTCCAGCACCAGGTCACGCAGCTCCTGCGCCTTGCCGGAGCCGATGTAGGTGGCGGGATCGGGCTTGTCGCGGCGCTGGATCACGCCGTCCAGCACGAGGGCGCCCGCGGTCTCCGCGAGCGCGGCCAGCTCCGCGAGTGAGTTCTCCGCGTCCTGCGCCGTGCCCGAGGTCCATACGCCGACCAGCACGACGCGCTCCAGACGCAGCTGGCGGTACTCGACCTCGGTGATGTCCTCAAGCTCGGTGGACAGGCCGACGACCCTGCGCAGCGCGGCGCGCTCGTCGCGGTCGATCTGCTCGCCGTCCTGGTCACCGGGCCGGAACTCGCTCCGGGCAACGTCCTCATCCATCAGGGCGTCTGCCCGGCGGCTCGCGGTGCGGCGCTGGTGGTCCTGAGGAAGGGAAGAGAAGGTCAATGCGTTCCTTAGAGTCGAGGGGCCAGCCACGCGAGGTGGCTGCGGAACCGAATGGTGCGGCCGCCCTGTTCAACGTCCCGGCGGGCCGGAACATTCCCGGCGGCGCCTGCCCATAGTGGCACGGGCGCCCACGGCCGTCACCCGGATTTGCGGCCCCGCCGCGACGACGGGGTCAGGGCTGGAGCCGCGCGGCGCGCGTCACGTCATACACGCCGGGTACCCGACGCATGGCCCGCATCAACCTCGGCAGGCCCGCGGAATCGGGCAGCCGCAGCGTGTAGGTGTGCCGCACGCGCTGCTCGCGGGGCGGCTCCACCTCGGCGGCGAGCACCGCGGCCCCGTGGGCGGCCAGTGCCTCGGTGAGGTCCGCGAGCAGCTCGGGGCGGCCCAGGGCCTCGGCGTGCAGCGTGACGCGGCAGCCGACGGAGCCGGAACGCCAGCTGACCGGCAGCGTGCGGCGGCCGGCGGCCCGCATCCTGACGGCGGAGGGGCAGTCCTCGCGGTGCACGGTGACGCCGCCCCTGACCACGAAGCCCTGCACGCCGTCCGGCGGTACGGGCGTGCAGCAGCGGGCCAGCCGGACCGCGGCGCCCGGCGCGCCCGCGACGATGGCGGCCTGCTCCTCCGAAGGCTCGGCGGGCGCCCGGCGCCCGGCCGGAGCGCCGGCGCCCGCGGCCTGCTCCTGCGGGCCGACGCGCTCCTGGCGCGGCTCGCCCTCCGTGTCCCGCATGCTGTCGAGCCAGCTGCGGATGGGGATGCGGGCGGCGGCGGTGGCGGCGTACTCCAGCCACTCGGGTGAGGGCCCCGAACTGCCGTCCGGCGCGAGCAGCAGGTGAACGGTGTCCCCGTCGCGCAGCACGGTACGCAGGGTGGCCAGCCGGCCGTTGACGCGGACGCCGATGCTGGCGTGGGCGTCCTGCCCGTGCCGGGCGTAGGCCGCGTCGACACAGGTGGCACCGGCCGGGAGCTGGAGCGGCGCGGCGCCCGGGGCCTCGCCGTAGACGGTGATCTCGCCGTCCTGCGCCAGCTCGTCGCGCAGTGCGGTCCAGAAGGTGTCGGGGTCGGGGGCCTGCCGCTGCCATTCGAGCAGCCGCGAGAGCCAGCCGGGGCGGGTCGGGTCGGCGCGTTCCCCCTCGTCGGAGCCGGACTCGCCCTCGCAGGGGCGGTGCGGGTCGCCGAGTGCCACCACGCCGGCCTCGGCGACGCTGTGCATGGCCTGGGTGCGGACCAGGACCTCGGCGATCTGTCCGGCGCCGGCGGCGAACGCGGTGTGGAGCGACTGGTAGAGGTTGAACTTCGGTACCGCGATGAAGTCCTTGAACTCCGAGATGACCGGCGTGAAACAGGTGTGCAGCTCCCCGAGCACCGCGTAGCAGTCGGCGTCCTCCGCGACGAGGATCAGCAGGCGGCCGTAGTCGTAGGGGCCGAGGTCCCCGCGTTTCAGGCGGGTGCGGTGCACGGACAGCACGTGCCGCGGTCGGATGACGACCTCGGCGGTGATCTGCGCCTCGCGCAGCACTCCGCGCACCGACTCGGCGACCTCGGCCAGCGGGTCGGGGCCCGCGGCGTGCGCGCGCATCAGCTCCTCGGCGCGGGCGTGCTCCTCGGGGTGGAGGATGGCGAAGACCAGGTCCTCCAGCTCGGTCTTGAGGGTCTGCACGCCGAGCCGCTCGGCGAGCGGGATGAGGACGTCCCGGGTCACGCGGGCGATACGCGCCTGTTTCTCGGGGCGCATCACGCCGAGGGTCCGCATGTTGTGGAGCCGGTCGGCGAGCTTGATCGACATGACGCGGACGTCGCTGCCGGTGGCCACGAGCATCTTGCGGAACGTCTCGGGCTCGGCCGCGGCGCCGTAGTCGACCTTCTCCAGCTTGGTGACGCCGTCCACCAGATGGCCGACCTCGTCGCCGAAGTCGGCCCGCACCTGATCGAGGGTCACCTCGGTGTCCTCCACGGTGTCGTGGAGGAGGGAGGCCGTCAGCGTGGTGGTCTCCGCACCCAGCTCCGCCAGGATCAGGGTGACGGCCAGCGGGTGGGTGATGTAGGGCTCGCCGCTCTTGCGGAACTGGCCGCGGTGCGCGGCCTCGGCGAGCAGGTACGCGCGGCGCAGCGTGTCGAGGTCGGCGCGCGGGTGGTGGCGGCGGTGTGCCTGGGCGAGGTGCTCGATGGCGTCGGGCAGCCTGCCGCGGAGCGCGGAGCGCAGGACGGCGGCGCGGCCGAGCTGCCTCAGCACGTCCCTGCGGTGCCCCCGTCGTCCGCCGGCGGTACCGCTCGGTGTGGTCGCCTCTGCGCTCATGGGGTGGCACCTCCCGCGGTCTCCTGACCGGACCGCGGCCGAATATCGATCGATCCCCGTGATCCCCGTGGTGATCCCGCAGCGGCGCCGGTGCTTGATGCTACCGAGCCCACCACGTGTGGTTCACCGGGGACCGCCCCTATCGTGGGGGATCACCCATTCGAGTGACTTATGTTCTGTGAAACATGGCTGAAATCCATGGGGTGCCCGGCCAGGTTCAGCCAGTGGGGGTCGATCGTGCCCTCGGCGACGATGACCGCAGGTCCGGTCAGGGTGACCGTGCCGTCCGGGGCCTCGGCGACGTGCAGCCGGCCGCCGGGAACGTCGACGGTGTACGCGGCGGCCCGGCCGTCCGCGGCGGGGTCGAGGCCGTCCCGGCGGGCGGCGGCGACCATGACGGCGCACGCACCTGTGCCGCAGGACCGGGTCTCCCCCGAACCGCGCTCGTGCACACGGAGGGCGAGGTGCCGGGGTCCGCGGTCGACGACGAACTCCACGTTCGTCCCGCGCGGGTACGTCTCGGACGGGCGCACACCGGGCGCGGTCAGGAGGGGACCGGCGTCGGACAGCCGGTCGACGAAGGCGACCGCGTGCGGATTCCCCATGTCGACGTGGCGGGCGGGCCAGCTGCGCTCCCCCACGGTGACGGTGACGGACGGCCCCGGCCCGGCGGGCAGGCCGGCGGGGCCCATGCCGACGGTGATGTCGCCGTCGTCCTCGAACCGCACCCGCCGCACGCCCGCCCTGGTGGCGACGGGCAGGTCGTCCCCCTTGGCGAGCCCGGCCCGCTGGAGGTAGCGGGCGAAGACCCGCACCCCGTTCCCGCACATCTCGGCGATGCTGCCGTCGGCGTTGCGGTAGTCCATGAACCACTCGGCCCCGCCACCCGACTGCCGCACGACCCGCAGCACCCCGTCCCCGCCGATGCCGGACCACCGGTCGCACAGCCGCGCGACAGCGGCGGGCGACAGGCTCAGCCGATCGTCGAGGTCGGGGATGATCACGAAGTCGTTCTCCGTGCCGTGGCCCTTGAGGAACGGCACGGGCTGCTCTGAGGTGCCCACCCGGCGAGCGTAACGGATCGTGACGGGGCTCAGCGCAGTGCGGCGACTCTCAGCACGGCGAGCACGGCGAGCAGGAGCAGGCCCAGGGCGTAGAGGGTGAGCAGCCGCCAGTCGGGACGGCGGCCCGAGCCGCGCGGTGGCAGCCCCGGCCAGGTGTAGCCGACGCGGCGGGCGGCCATCATGCCCCAGCCCGCGGCGCTGCACCCGATGAGCAGCCCCAGCATGGCCACCACGGCGCCGGTGTCGTCGAACGCGAAGGCCAGCGGGAAGGCGAACATCAGCGAGCCGAGCAGACTCAGCAGGACGATCGGGGCGACGAGGGTCAGCCGCAGCCGCCTGGGGGGCCGGAGATCGGCATACGACTCGTCCCGGTTGAAGTCGTCGATGATCTCGACGGCCTCGCCCGGCTCACCGTCGTCGGCGGGGGTGAGCACCGGGCTCTCCGCCAGCGGAACGGTCAGCGGATCGCCGTCCGCACCACCCGGCGGCGGAACGTTCTCCGTCGTGCCGTTGCTCTCCCGAGGGCCGGCCTCCATCGCCACACGCCCTCCTTACTCAACGGCTTCACGGCATCGGCTCGATGATGGCACGGCACGGGACCGCTCCCGGCCGCTTGGAGCGTCCCGATGCCATCACGTGATCAGGATGTGACCGTCCGTTCGAGCAAGCCCCAGGCGCGCTCCTCAAGCTCCCCCGCCGCCCCTCGCGCCCCGCTCAGCCAGCGCACGCGCGGGTCGCGGCGGAACCAGCTCTCCTGCCGGCGGGCGAAGCGCCGGGTGGCGCGGATCGTCTCCTCGCGCGCCTCCTCCTCGGTGCGATCCCCGGCCAGCGCGGCGAGCACCTGCTGGTAGCCCAGGGCCCTGGACGCGGTCCGCCCCTCGCGCAGCCCCGCGCGCTCAAGGGTGCGGACCTCCTCGACCAGCCCGGCCCGCCACATGCGGTCCACGCGGGCGGCGATGCGGTCGTCCAGCTCGGCACGTTCGACGCCGACCCCGATCTGGAGCGTGCGGTAGACGTCGCGCTCCCCGGCGGGTCCCGGGAGCCTGGCGGTGAACGGGCGGCCGGTGATCTCGATGACTTCGAGGGCGCGGACGATCCGCCGCCCGTTGCTCGGCAGAATGGCCTCGGCGGCGCGCGGGTCGGCCGCGGCCAGGCGGGCGTGCAGCGCACCGCTGCCGTGTTCGGCCAGCTCCGCGTCGATCCTGGCCCTGACCGCGGGGTCGGTGCCCGGGAAGTCGAGCGCCTCGACGGCGCCGCGGACGTAGAGCCCGGAGCCGCCCACCAGGACGGGGGTGCGGCCCGCGGCGAGCAGCCGGTCGATCCGTTCCCTGGCGAGGGTCTGGTACTCGGCGACGCTGGCGGGCCTGGTCACGTCCCAGATGTCCAGCAGGTGGTGCGGGACGCCCCGCCGTTCGGCGGGCGTGAGTTTGGCGGTGCCGATGTCCATGCCGCGGTAGAGCTGCATGGAGTCGGCGTTGATCACCTCGCCGCCGAGGCGGGCGGCGAGAGCGACGCCGAGGTCGGACTTGCCCGCCGCGGTGGGCCCCACCACGGCGACGACCTGGGGAACTTCGGCTCCGTCGTACACGGGGGCAGTCTCCCAGATCCGGCCGGAGCCCTCGAACGAGCGACGTGACGGACCGCGGTCCGGGTCGTTTGGCGTTCCGAGGTTCCGTTCGCCGTTTCTGGGCGGAATGTCACCCACACGAGTAAGGTCAGGAGTAGTCATGGGAGTGCTTGCCTGGTTCCGCCGCCGTCGGCCGGACACGAAGGAGCAGCCGCCGGACGGCCAGGCCCGGGCCGCCGCGCCCGAGGCGGAGCAGGCACCGGCCGAGTCCGGGGCCGCCGCGGAGTCCGGGTGCCCGGCCGGCGCCGGGGCCGCCGCGGAGTCCGGCGCGGGGGCCGCGGAAGCCGAGGCCGACGCGGACGGCGTCGGCATTCCGAAGCAGACCGCGGCGACGGAGGCCGCGGACAGCGAGGCGGGCGAGGGAGCGGCCCGCCCGTAGCCGCCCGCGGCGGCCGACAGGAAGGTGACCACAATGAGCTTCATCAACCGGCTCAAGGACAAGCTCAGTCAGAACCGCGACAAGGTCGAGACGGGTATGGACAAGGCCGCGCGGGCGGCGGACTCGGCGACCAAGGGGAAGTACCGCGGCCGGATCGAGACCGGGGCGAAGAAGGCCAAGGGAGCCATCGGCCGCTTCGCACAGGGCGACGGGCGCCGCGACGAGGGGGAGGGCGGCGGCCACCGCTGACACCCCCGCCCGCCGCCCGGTCAGGACCCCGGTCAGGACCCCGGTCAGGACCAGGAGGCGACGAAGTAGCCGACCCCGTAGGGCGCGGAATCGTACAGCAGCCGGCCGCCGAGCCCGGCCTCCTCGGCGGCCCCGGCGAGCAGCTGCCAGCCCGGCCGCCCGGCGGCGTGCAGCTCCTCGGCCAGCCGGGCGTCGAGCATGGCCAGCGCCGCGGTGTTGGCGTCGCCGAGGGCCCGGGCCACGGCGGCGTCGAAGGCCGCGGCGCGCTCGTCGAACGCGCCGGGCGCGCGGGGCGAGCGGCATGCGCTCCCGTCGCCCATGACCAGCAGGGCCAGGCGGTCTGTACCGGCAGCGAGGTCCCGGCCAAGATCGGCGGCCCGCTGCCCGTCAAGCGGCCCGGCGATGCCGAGCCCCTCCACCGGCGCGGCCCGCCAGCCGGTGCGTTCCAGCAGCCAGGCGCCGATCGTCAGCGACGGCGGCAGCTCACGTTCCCCCGGCTCGCCTTCGCCGAGTCGCGCCGCCACGTCCACGCCGAAACCGCGCAACGAGCCGCGCGCCCCGGCGGGAAAGGCACCGAGCCCCGCGGGCCCGGCCGGGCCCACCAGCACCAGCCGGTCGGGGCGGGAGGCGGCGAGGACGCCGACGGCGTCGGTACAGGCGGCTCGCGCGTCATCCAGCTCGGGCGCCGCGCCGCCCGCCACCTCGGGAACCAGCAACGGAGGGCAGGGGCAGACCGCGGCGGCGACAAGCATGGCCGCAGCCTAACCCCGGCAGGAGTGCGCCGCCGTCCTCAGCAGACTTCGCAGCCCGGCGCACCCGGCGCACCCGGCGCGGCTGGTGCGGGGGCGCCGACGGTCGGCAGGCCCAGCATGACGCCCTGCGGCCGGTCGGCGGGCGCGGCGGTGCGCCGTTCCCATGCATCGCCCGCGCGCGAGCGCCGCACCGACTGCACCTGGCCCTCCGCGAGCAGGTGGTGGGGGGCGGCGTAGGTGATCTCGACGGTGACCACGTCACCGGGGCGCACCGGCTCGGCCGGGCGGGTGAAATGGACCAGCCGGTTGTCCGGGGCGCGGCCCGAGAGCCGCCGGGTCGCGTCGTCCTTGCGGCCCTCACCCTCCGCGACGAGCACCTCGACGGTGCGGCCGACCTGCTTCTTGTTCTCCGACCAGGAGATGTCGTCCTGGAGGGCCACCAGGCGCTCGTACCGCTCCTGCACCGTCGCCTTGGGAAGCTGGTCCGGCATCTCGGCCGCGGGAGTACCCGGGCGCTTGGAGTACTGGAAGGTGAACGCCTGCGCGAAGCGCGCCTCCCTGACCACGTGCAGCGTCTCCTCGAAGTCCTCCTCGGTCTCGCCGGGGAAGCCCACGATGATGTCCGTGGTGATCGCGGCGTCGGGGATGGCGGCGCGCACCTTCCCGATGATGCCGAGGTAGCGCTCCTGCCGGTAGGACCGGCGCATCGCCCGCAGCACCCGGGAGGAGCCCGACTGGAGCGGCATGTGCAGCTGCGGCATCACGTTCGGCGTCTCGGCCATGGCCTCGATGACGTCGTCGGTGAAGTCCCGCGGGTGCGGGGAGGTGAAGCGGACGCGCTCCAGCCCTTCGACGCGGCCGCAGGCCCGCAGCAGCTTGGAGAACGCCTGCCGGTCGCCGATGTCGGAACCGTAGGCGTTGACGTTCTGACCGAGCAGGGTGATCTCGGTGACGCCCTCGGCGACCAGGGCCTCGATCTCGGCGAGCACGTCGCCGGGCCGGCGGTCCTTCTCCTTGCCGCGCAGCGCGGGGACGATGCAGAAGGTGCAGGTGTTGTTGCACCCGACCGAGATGGCCACCCAGGCCGCGTACGCGCTCTCCCGGCGGGTCGGCAGGGTGGAGGGGAACGCCTCAAGTGACTCCGCGATCTCGACCTGGGCCTCGCGCTGGACCCTCGCCCGATCGAGCAGCACCGGCAGGCTGCCGACATTGTGCGTGCCGAAGACGACGTCGACCCAGGGCGCCCGGCTCACGATCGCGTCGCGGTCCTTCTGCGCGAGGCAGCCGCCGACGGCGATCTGCATGCCGGGGCGCGCGGCCTTCTTCGGCGCGAGCTGGCCCAGGTTTCCGTAGAGGCGGTTGTCCGCGTTCTCCCGGACGGCGCAGGTGTTGAACACCACCACGTCGGGGCTCTCGCCGCCCGCGGGGGCGGGCACGTATCCGGCCCGCTCCAGCAGCCCGGCCATCCGTTCGGAATCGTGCACATTCATCTGGCAGCCGAAGGTCCGGACTTCGTAGGTGCGCGCGGCGTCGGGCATGCGTGAACTCAATCCCATTCGATCCGAGACCAGACAGGGCCAGTCCCCAAGTCTACGTTCCGCTGATAGCTTGCTCGGATGCTCTCCGTGCGTTCCCCACGGCGGCGCCCGGTACCGGTTCTGCTGGGTGTCCTGGTGACGCTCGCGGTGGCCGCGGCGCTGCTGTGGCAGCCGCTGTTCCCGCGCGACGAGCGGCCGTCCGGCTCGGTGACGCTGAGCACGGGCGTGACCACGGGGGTGTACGCCCGGTACGGGCAGCTGCTGCGCGGGCAGCTCGCGCATGACGCCCCCGGCCTGGACATGACGCTGACGCCCAGCGTCGGCTCCGTGGAGAATATCCGCCGCCTGGTCGACGGCGAGGCCGACTTCGCCATCGCCACGGCCGATTCGATCGCCGCCTACCGGGCCGGGGGCGGCGAGGGCGCGGACCGGCTGCGGGCGTGCGCCCGGCTGTACGACGACTACCTCCAGTTGGTCGTGCCGGCCGGCTCCCCGGTGCGGACGACGGCGGAGCTGGCCGGTCTCCGGGTCGGGGTGGGGCAGGACGGTTCGGGGGTGCAGCTGGTGACGCGGGAGCTGCTCGGCGCCGCCGGCCTCGACATGGACCGCGACGTGACGGCGTTCAGACAGGGCATCAACGACATGCCGCGGATGCTGGAGGCGGGCCGGCTCGACGCGTTCTTCTGGTCCGGCGGGCTGCCCACCAGCGCGGTGACCCGCCTGGCCTCACGCCTCGACATCCGCCTCGTGCCGCTGGGGGACCTGCTGCCCGCGCTGGCCCTCCGGGGGCCGCACAGCGAGTTCTACCGCGCGGCCGTCATGCCGCCCGACGCCTACCCGGCCATCGCGGGCTCCGACGTGGTCGACACCATCGCCGTGGCGAACCTGCTGGTGACGACCGAGAGCTCCGACGACGCGATCACCGAGCAGATCACCCGCTCCGTGATCAATGGGCGCGATCAGATCGGGCAGGAAGTCCATGCGGCGCAACGGGTCGATCTGCGGACGGCCATCTACACCCGCCCGCTTCAGCTGCACCCGGGCGCCCGCGACTATTACCGGTCCGTCAAGTCCTGACCCGCCTCGCACCACGTGTACCGCAATCACATCGGAGTTCGCCATGCATGACGACCGCAGCCTCGTCGAAGACCGACTGCACCGGGTGCTGAACGAGCGCATCCGGCCCGCAGTCCACCGCGACCCCGTACCCCTGACCGTCGAGCGCTGGGACGCCCCGGGCGAGCCCGTTCCCGTTGCCGAAGGGCTGGCCGCCGCGTACCGGCCGGCCGCCGCGGGCGAACGGTGGGGGCCGCCCTGGGGCACCACCTGGTTCCGGGTGGCGGGCCGCGTGCCGGAGGAGTGGGCGGGCCTGACCGTCGAGGCCCTGATCGACCTGGGCTTCGACCGGAAGATGCCGGGCTTCCAGTGCGAAGGGCTGGTCTACCGGCGGGGCGGGGAGGTGGTGAAGGGTCTGAACCCGTTCAACGACTGGGTCCGCGTCGCCGAGGCCGCGGCCGGCGGCGAGGAGGTGGAGCTGTACGTCGAGGCGGCGGCCAACCCGGTGATCGACGGGGACAGCGACGACGGGTTCAGCGATCGGCTGACGGCGGGCGACGAGCCGCTGTACCACCTGCGGCGCGTGGACCTCAATGTCTTCGAGCCGCAGGTGTGGGAGCTGGCGCAGGACCTCGACGTGGTGGGCGGGCTGATGCAGCAGCTCGCCGTGGACGACGCGCTGCGCTGGACGCTGCTGCGGGCCGTGGAGGGCGCGCTGGACGCGCTGGACCTGGCGGACGTCGCGGGCTCGGCGCCCGCGGCCAGGGAGCGCCTGGCCGGGGTGCTCGCATCCCCGGCGCACGCCTCGGCGCACCGGCTGAGCGCCGTGGGACACGCGCACATCGACTCGGCGTGGTTGTGGCCGCTGCGCGAGACGGTACGGAAGGTCGCGCGGACCGCGGCGAACGTCACGGCGCTGATGGCGGACCACCCGGACTTCGTGTTCGCCATGTCGCAGGCGCAGCAGCTTGCCTGGCTGAAGGAGCACCGCCCCGAGGTCTACGCGCGGGTGCGGAAGAAGGTGTCGGACGGGACGTTCGTGCCGGTCGGCGGCATGTGGGTGGAGTCCGACACCAACATGGTCGGCGGCGAGGCGATGGCCAGGCAGTTCGTCTTCGGCAAGCGCTTCTTCCTCGATGAGTTCGGCATCGAGACGGAGGAGGTGTGGCTGCCGGACTCGTTCGGCTACACGGCGGCGCTGCCGCAGCTGGTGAAGCTGTCGGGGTCGAAGTGGTTCCTGACGCAGAAGATCTCGTGGAGCAGCACGAACGCGTTCCCGCACCACACGTTCTGGTGGGAGGGTCTCGACGGGACGCGCGTGTTCACGCACTTCCCGCCGGTCGACACCTATAACTCGGACCTCGGCGGCCGTGAGCTGGCCCACGCGGCGCGTAACTTCCGGGAGAAGGGCCGGGCGACCCGTTCGCTGGTGCCATTCGGCTTCGGCGACGGCGGGGGCGGCCCCACCCGCGAGATGCTGGCGCGCGCCCGGCGCGTGCGCGATCTGGAGGGCTCCCCGCGGGTGGAGATCGAGCGCCCCGCGCGGTTCTTCGAGAAGGCGCACGCGGAGTACCCGGACGCGCCGGTGTGGGTGGGCGAGCTGTATCTGGAGCTGCACCGCGGCACCTATACCTCGCAGGCCAAGACCAAGCAGGGCAACCGGCACAGCGAGTCGCTGCTGCACGAGGCGGAGCTGTGGGCGGCGACCGCGGCGGTGCGGGTGCCGGGGTACGCCTACCCGCACGAGGAGCTGGCGGAGATCTGGAAGACGGTGCTGCTGCACCAGTTCCACGACATCCTGCCGGGTTCGTCGATCGCCTGGGTGCACCGCGAGGCCAGGGACACCTACGCGCGGCTGCGGGCGGAGCTGACGGCGCTGACCGAACGGGCGCAGCGCGCGCTGGCCGGGGACGGGCCTGGCACGGTGGTGTTCAACGCCGCGCCGCACGCCCGCGGCGGTATCCCGGCGGGCGGCGCGGCGCCGCGCGCGCAGGGCACCGGGGCGGCCCCGGTGTCGTCGGCGGGCCGCGCGGGCGGCGGTTACGTGCTGGACAACGGGCTGCTGCGGGTCGAGGTCGACGAACGGGGCCTCGTCGTCTCGGCGGTGGACCTGGCCGCGGGGCGGGAGTCCATCGCGCCCGGCGGCGCGGGAAACCTGCTCCAGCTGCACCAGGACCTGCCGAACAAATGGGACGCGTGGGACGTCGACGCGTTCTACCGGAACACCGTCACGGACCTGACCGGCGTCGACGCGCTGGCGCTGACCGAGCCCGGCGGCGAGGCGGCGACGGTCGAGGTGGCCCGTTCCTTCGGCGCCTCGCGCGTGGTGCAGCGGCTGACGCTGCGGGCCGGTGCCCGCGTGCTGGAAGTGGACACCGAGGCCGACTGGTACGAGCGGGACAAGATCCTCAAGGCGGCCTTCCCGCTGGACGTGAAGGCGGACAGGTCGGCGGCGGAGACGCAGTTCGGCCACGTCTTCCGGGCGACCCACACCAACACCTCGTGGGAGGCCGCCAAGTTCGAGATCTGCGCGCACCGCTGGATTCACGTCGAGGAGCCGGGCTGGGGCGCGGCCGTCGTCAACGACTCGACGTACGGGCACGACGTCACGCGCGAGGTGCGGGCGGACGGCGGGCAGACCACGACGGTGCGGCTGTCGCTGCTGCGCGCACCGCGCTTCCCCGACCCGGACACCGACCAGGGCGGCCACCGGCTGCGCTACGCGCTGGCGCCCGGGGCGACGATCGGCGACGCGGTCCGCGAGGGCCACTGGTTCAACCTGCCGGAGCGCGCGGTGCCGGGCGGCACGGCCGTCGAGCCGCTGGTCACCGTCGAGGACGGCGGGCAGGTGGTACTCGAAACGGTGAAGCTGGCCGACGACCGCAGCGGGGACGTGGTGGTGCGCCTCTACGAGTCGGCCGGCGGCCGGGCCCGCGCCCGGCTGGTCGCGGGCTTCCCGCTGGCCGCCGCGGCGGTGACCGACCTGCTGGAACGCCCGCTGGCGGACGGGCAGGACCCGCAGGACCCGCAGGACCCGCAGGTGGTGGACGGGCGTGCGGTCGAGCTCGCGCTGCGGCCTTTCGAGATCGTCACGTATCGCCTGCGGCCGGCAGCGCCCGCGGACTGACGCCCGTCGGCCCGTTCTCCTCGGGGGCGTGGCGCGGGACCGAGACGGTGACCTTGAGGCCGTGCGGCCGGTTGCGGGCGTAGGAGACGCCCGCGCCGGCCGCGGCGAGCAGCGCGGCCACGATGGACAGGCCGAGTCCCGAGCCGGACACGTTCTGGTGCCGGCCGCTGCGCCAGAAACGGTCGCCGATGCGCTCCAGTTCTGTCTCGTCGAGTCCGGGGCCGTCGTCCGCGGTCACGACGGTGACCTCGTCGCGGGCCGCGATGACGCTGACGCGGACCTCGCCGCCGGCCGGGGTGAACTTCAGCGCGTTGTCGACGATGGCGTCCAGCGCGCTGGACAGCCCCACCGCGTCGGCCCAGCCCGTGACGGCCGCGGGCCCGGCCAGCAGCAGGCGCACGTCCTTGCGGTCGGCGACCGGCCGCCAGGCGGCGACACGTTCGGCGACCAGGGCCGCCACGTCCGTGATCCGCGGGTCGGCCGCGGTGCCCTCGGCGAGCGCCAGGTCGAGCAGGCCGTCGAGCACGCGGGCCAGCCGTTTGCCCTCGTTGCGGACCGAGGCGACCTCCGCGTTGCCGTCGGGGAGTTCGAGGGCGAGCAGGTCGATGCGCAGCAGGAGCGCCGCCAGCGGGTTGCGCAGCTGGTGCGAGGCGTCGGCGACGAAGGCGCGCTGCCGTTCCAGGACGTCCTCGACGTTGTCGGCCATCTCGTTGAACGAACGGGCCAGGCGCCGCAGCTCGGGCGGCCCGCCGGCCGGGGCGACGCGGGCGGTGAGGCGGCCGGTGGCGATGTCGTGGGTGGCCTTGTCCAGGACCCGCACCGGGCGCAGCACCCAGCCGGTGAGGCGGAACGCGGCCGCGACCGCGAGCAGCATGGCGCCCGCCTCCCCCGCGGCGATGCCCGCCCAGTTCCGCACGATGCGGGAGCAGAGGGCTTCGGTGGGCGAATCGATGACGACGACCGCGATCACGTCACCGTCCCTTATCACCGGGGAGGCGACGACCAGCCGTCTGCCCTTCTGCCACGGCCACACCTGCGGCGGGCCCTGGCTGCGGCGGCCGGCCAGGGCCTCGTTGAACTCCTGGCCCCGCACGCCGCCCGGTGCCTCCCAGCCGGCGGGGGCGACGGCCATCGCGCTGCCGTCGCGGCGGAAGACCCCCGCCCTGATGCCGTACACGTCGTGGTAGGCGGCCAGTTCCTCGCGGAGCGTGGACAGGCGGGCGTCGCCGACGCCGCCGACCTCCCCGTCGGTGACGAACTGCGTCAGCGAGGCGAAGCGCGTGGTGTCGTCGATGCGGTCGACGACGACGCGCTGCTGCTCGCTGCGGGCCTGGCTGGTGGCCAGCGGGATGCCGAGGGCGAGCAGGACGCCGGCGAGCAGCACGATGAGCAGCGGGAGGAGGCGGGAGCGCATGGGGGCCGGTCAGGCGGCGGGGAGGGAGAGGCGGTAGCCGACACCGCGCACCGTCTCCACCAGTTCGGGCCTGCGGAGCTTGGCGCGCAGCGAGGCCACGTGCACCTCAAGGGTGCGTCCCGTGCCCTCCCAGCTGGTACGCCACACATCGCTGATGATCTGCTCGCGGCGGAAGACCACGCCGGGGCGCTGGGCGAGCAGCGCCAGCAGGTCGAACTCCTTGCGGGTCAGCGCGACCGGCTCGCCGTCCACGGAGACCTGGCGGGTGGCGAGTTCGACGGTGACCGGGCCGAGGGCGAGCACGCCGTCCCCGGGGCTTTCGGCGCCGGCGCCGTCCTCGGGTCCGGTGCGGCGGCTCACGGCGTGGATACGGGCCAGCAGTTCGCCGGTGTCGTAGGGCTTGACGACGTAGTCGTCCGCGCCGAGGTTGAGTCCGTGGATGCGGGAGCGCACGTCGGCGCGGGCGGTCACCATGATGACGGGCACGGAGGAGAGGCGGCGGATGCGCCCGCAGACCTCGAAGCCGTCGACGTCGGGCAGGCCGAGGTCGAGCAGCACCACGCCGAAGGAGCGGTCGCGCAGCAGGCCGATGGCCTCCTCGCCGCCGCGGGCCCGCACGACGTCGAAGCCGTGTTTGCCGAGGACGGCGACGAGGGCGGCGGCGACGTGCTCGTCGTCCTCGACGAGAAGCAGTCTCATGCGCCCTCCTTTCCGAATATTCACGCATCCACCCCGATGAAGCGGGCCCGCGTCAAGGCTCCCCGGGCGAGCTGCACTGTTCCGTTATGCGACCAGCACGTACGGCCACGGTCCGTGACGCTCCGCGGGTGCGGGGCGACCGGATCGTTATGCTCAATTTCCCCTCAGATCTGCTGACCATGTGTTGCATGGTGGCTAGGGTCCGTGCAACCGATGAGGACGGAGCAACATCACGATGAGCGATGTGTCGCTGACCAAGGACTTCGCGGACGCCGCGCCCCCCGCGGGCGACCTCGTCGTGCTGGACAGCGTGAACAAGCACTTCGGCGCGCTGCACGTGCTTCAGGACATCAACCTCACCATCAGGCGCGGCGAGGTCGTCGTCGTGATCGGCCCCTCCGGCTCCGGCAAGTCAACACTGTGCCGGGCGATCAACCGGCTGGAGACGATCGACGACGGCGCCATCTCGATCGACGGGGAGCCGCTGCCGGAAGAGGGCAGGGAGCTGGCCAGGCTGCGTGCGGACGTCGGCATGGTCTTTCAGTCGTTCAATCTTTTTGCGCACAAGACCGTGCTGCAGAACGTCACACTAGGTCCGATCAAGGTGCGGCGGAAGTCACGGGCGGACGCGGAGGAACGGGCCCGCGCGCTGCTCGACCGGGTCGGCGTGGGCAACCAGGCCGACAAGTACCCCGCACAGCTGTCCGGCGGCCAGCAGCAGCGAGTGGCCATCGCGCGGGCGCTCGCCATGGAGCCCAAGGTGATGCTGTTCGACGAGCCGACCTCGGCGCTGGACCCGGAAATGATCAACGAGGTCCTCGAAGTCATGCAGCAGCTGGCCCGCGAGGGCATGACCATGATCGTCGTCACGCATGAGATGGGCTTCGCCCGCTCCGCGGCGAACCGCGTGGTCTTCATGGCGGACGGGCGAATCGTCGAAGAGGCCGACCCCCACCAGTTCTTCGACAACCCGCGCAGCGACCGGGCCAAGGACTTCCTCTCGAAGATCCTCCAGCACTGAGCGCGGCCCGCGCATCCTGCTCACGACTTTCCGGAAACAAGAGAACAAGGGGAAAACGACCATGAGACTCCGCAAGGCAACCGCGCTGACCGCCTCCGCCGTCGCGCTCGCCCTGGCCGCGACGGCCTGTGGCGGCGGGGACGACGAAGGCGGGGACGGCGGCGGTGGCGGCGAGATCGTCATCGGCATCAAGTTCGACCAGCCGGGCCTCGGCCTGATGAACCCCGACGGCGACTACGTCGGCTTCGACGTCGACGTGGCCACCTACATCGCGGGCGAGCTGGGCTACGAGCCCGACCAGATCGTGTTCGAGGAGGCTCCCAGCCCGGAGCGCGAGAACCTGCTCTCCCGCGGGGACGTCGACATGATCGTCGCCAGCTACTCGATCAGCGAGGAGCGCGAGGAGCGGGTCGACTTCGCGGGCCCGTACTTCCTGGCCCACCAGGATCTGCTCGTCCGGGCCGACTACGAGGTGCCCGACGAGGAGGCGATCAACGACATGACGCTGTGCTCGGTGTCCGGCTCGACCTCGGCCGCCAACGTGCAGCGCGACTTCGCCCCGGATGCCGCGCTCGAGGAGTACAACACCTACTCCGAGTGCCTGACCGGCCTGGAGAACGGCGCCATCGACGCCCTGACCACCGACGACTCGATCCTCGCCGGGTACGCCGCGCAGGAGACGCACCAGGGCAAGTTCGCTCTCGCGGGTCTCCAGCTGAGCGACGAGTACTACGGCGTCGGCCTGCCGAAGGACTCCGAGGACCTGGACGCCGTCAACGAGGCGATCACCGCCATGGTGGAGGACGGCTCCTGGGACCAGTTCGTCGAAGAGCACTTCGGCCCGGCCGGTTACGAGCCGGAGCCGGCCCCGGAGATCGGGGCCAGGCCCTGATCCTGCCGGGTCCCGTGGCGCGCCGTCCTCCGGCGGCGCGCCACGCTCTCTTTCCGCATCCTCTAGGCGAGACTGCGAGATTCCGTGTTCGACTTCCTTGACCTCGACAGGTACGACCTGTTCGGAGCGTTCTGGACGACGGTGCAGCTGACCGTCTTCTCCGCGATCGGCTCGCTGATCCTGGGAACGCTGCTGGCCGCCATGCGCGTCAGTCCCGTTCCGGTCATGCGCGCCTTCGGCACCGCGTACGTGCACATCTTCCGTAACACGCCGCTGACCCTGATCATCGTCGCCTGCTCGCAGCTCCTGGCCCTCACGCTGGGGATGACGATGTGGGCGGACGTCGGCACCGACACCATGGGTTTCCGGCTGGCCGTCCTCGGTTTCGTCGTCTACACCTCCACCTTCGTGTGCGAGGCGGTGCGGTCGGGGATCAACACGGTGCCGGTCGGCCAGGCGGAGGCGGCCCGCGCGCTCGGGCTGAGCTTCGCGCAGGTGCTGACGATGATCGTGCTGCCTCAGGCCTTCCGGTCCGTGGTGGCCCCGCTGGCGAACGTCCTGATCGCGCTCACCAAGAACACGACGGTGGCCGCGGCCATCGGCGTGTCCGAGGCGGCGCTGCTGATGCGGGACATGATCGAGCAGGAGGCGCAGCTGGTGCCGATCGCCACTCTGTTCGCCTTCGGCTTCATCGTCCTGACCCTGCCGACCGGGCTGCTGCTCGGCCGGCTCAGCAAGCGCGTGGCGGTGAAGCGATGAGCAACCTGTCCGTTCTCTACGATGCCCCGGGACCGCGGGCCAGGCGCCGGAACGTCTACTACGCCATCGGCTTCCTCGCCGTGCTGGTCGGCGGCGCCTGGTGGCTGGTGTCCACGCTTCAGGACAAGGGCCAGCTGGAGTGGTCCCAGTGGGAGCCCTTCTTCACCGACTCGAGGGTCTGGACGACCTTCCTGCTGCCGGGACTCGAGAACACCCTGATCGCGGCCGGCCTGTCCATGGCGATCGCGCTGCCGCTGGGCGCCCTGCTCGGCATCGGGCGGCTGTCGGACCACTGGTGGGTCCGCGTCCCCGCGGGCGCCATCGTCGAGTTCTTCCGCGCCATTCCGGTGCTGCTGCTGATGCTGTTCGCCAACGAGGCCTACGCGCTGTGGACGGACGTCGACCGCAGCGTGCGCCCGCTCTACGCGGTGGTCACCGGCCTGGTGCTGTACAACGCCTCCGTGCTCGCCGAGGTGGTGCGCGCCGGCGTGCTGTCGCTCCCCAAGGGGCAGGCGGACGCGGCGCGCGCGGTCGGCATGCGCAAGGGGCAGCTCATGCTGTACGTGCTGCTGCCGCAGGCGGTGACCGCGATGCTGCCGGCGATCGTCAGCCAGCTCGTGGTGATCGTGAAGGACACGGCGCTCGGCGGCGCGCTGCTCGGCTACAGCGAGCTGCTCGGCAGCGTCGGCCTGATCGACGGCAACTACGCGAACCTGCTGGCCGCGTTCGCCGTGGTCGCCGTGCTGTACATCGTGCTGAACTTCCTGCTCACCAGCTTCGCGAGCTGGCTGGAGGGCCGTATCCGGCGGGGCAAGCGGAGCACCGGCGCGGTCCTGTCGACGGATATGAACGAGGAGATGGCCGTGGCCGGGGACGTCCCCGGGGCGACCGACGGCGTCGCGGGCGGGGGCGGGCCGGGGCGCACATAGCCCGGTGGAGCCAAGGACGGTGCGGCAAGGCCGACTTGACGCCCGAACATCCGCTGCCGTTGCATACGTGCTGTGCTGCCCGTGATCATCGCCGGCGCGGGCCCCGTGGGGCTCGCGCTGGCACTCGCCCTGGCCGGGCACGGTGTCCCGACCGTCGTGCTCGACGGCGCCGAGGGGCCGCCCGCGACGCGCCTCGCCCGCACCTGCGTGCTGCCGCACGACGTCGCGCGCTGGGCGCTGCTGCCCGGCGTCGGCGACGAGGCGCCGCTGTGGAGCGCCTGGCGCACCACCTACCGGGGCCGGGCGGTGCTGCACCACGCGTTCCCCCCGGAGACCGCGCCGCGGCAACTGCCCCAGCACGTGCTGGAACGGGCGCTGCGCGACGCGGCCGCGCGGCAGGAGCTGATCCGGATCGCGCGCGGGCACCGGCTGACCGACCTGGAGCAGCGTCCGGCCGAGGTGATCGCGCACTCATCGGCCCGGTCCCCGCAGGGCGGCGGCGACCGGGCGCGGCAGTGGCGCGGCAGCCACCTCGTCGGCTGCGACGGGCCGCGGTCCACCGTGCGGAAGCTGATCGGCGTGCCGTTTCCCGGCCGCACCGGCGTCGAACGGTTCGCGGTGGCGGCGCTGCGGGCCGATCTGCCGTGGCCGCGGGAAGCGGGGCTGCACCGCGGGCTGCCGACCGGTGAGGTGACCGTCCGGCCGCTGGCCGGTGACCTGTGGCGGCTGGACTGGCCGCTGCCACCCGACGGCGGCCTCGTCACCCCCGAATCACTGCTGGCGCGCGTGCACGCCACGCTGGGCGCGTGGCACGACGGCGAAGTACCCGCCTACGACCTGCTGGACACCGGTGTGCACGTCTGCCACCAGCGGCTGGCCCGCGGCTGGCGCTCCGGGCGGGTCTTCCTCGCCGGCGACGCGGCCCACCTGCTGGGCGCCCTCGGCACCCAGCAGGTGGCCGAGGGGCTGCGGGACGTGGACAACCTGGCCTGGAAGCTGGCCGTGGCCTGCCGTCAGGGCGACGCCGAGACCCTGCTGGACAGCTACCAGGCGGAACGGCGCACCGCCGTCGGCGCCCGGCTGCGCGCGGTGGACCAGGCCCTGCCGCTGGTGCGCGGCCGGGGCGGGATCGCGGCGCGGCTCGGCGCACTCAAGCGGAGCCGGCTCGCGCTGCTCGCCGACAGCCACCTGGGGCGGGGCACGATGGGCGGGCCCGCCCGCTACGGCGGCTCGCCGATCGCATGCGCGCCCCGGCTCGTCGCGGCGACGCAGACGCCCGTCGGCGCCCCCGTCGCGGATGTGCCCGTGATCACCCTGGCAGGCGACAGGGACCGACTGCGGCACCGGCTCGGCGGGCCGCTGCTGCTGGTGCTCACCGCGCCCGGGGCGCGGGTCTGGGACGCCAAGCACTGGCTGTCCGCGGGCCTCATGCCCGAACTCGCCGCAGCGGCACAGGCATTGCCGCTGTCCGCGGAGCTGCTGGTCACCGAGGAGTACCCGGGCGCCGACGCGCACACCCTGCTGCTCGTCCGCCCGGACGGGCACCTCGCCGCCGCCTTCCCGGGAGCCGACCAGGACTCCCTGCGCTCCTGCGCCGCCGCCCTGCGCGGCTTCACCGACCCCGCCGCCGAGCCCGCGGCGGAGCACTGACGCGCCGCGGCCTGTCCGGCGGGCGGAACGGCGGCGTGCGGGACCGCCCCGGCCCGCGTCGTTCCCCCTTCTCTACGGCTCCTCCTGCTCCTCCTCGGCGAGTGCCTGCCGGATCACCCGCAGGGCCATCTCCTCCGGATACCCGCGGCGCGCCAGCATCCCGGCCAGCCGCCGCATCCGCCGGTCGCGCGGCACCCCCCGGGTGGCACGCAGCCTTCGCTCCACCAGGTCCCGCGCCGTGGCCTCCTCCCGCTCCGGGTCCAACTGCCCGACGGCCTCCTCGATGATGTCGGCGGCCACTCCCCTGGCCCGCAACTCGCGGGCCAGTGCGCGGCCGGCGAGGCCTCGGCCGTGATGCCGGGACTCGACCCAGGCTTCGGCGAACGCCGCGTCGTCGATGAGCCCGACTTCCTCGAACCTGCTCAGCACCGTGGCGACGGCGGGCTCGGGAATGTCCCGCGCCCGCAGTGCCGCGGCCAGTTGGCCACGGGTACGCGGGGTCCCGGTGAGCAGGCGCAGACAGATCGCCCGCGCCTGCTCCACCGGGTCCCGCGGGGTACGCGGTGGCCCCTCACCGGCCCTCGACGAAGCGAGGCCACCGCTGTCTTCGTGTGCCGCCGGCTCCGGCCAGTCGCTGCGCCGGGTCACCGTCAGCTCTTGGCCGCCACGGGCTTGGCAGCCCTGGACACCTTGGCGGGAGCCGGGGCGGCGGCGGCCGGAGGCGCGGCGGCGGCCGCCGCGGCAGCCGCCGCCCCGGCCGCGTCCTTGCCCGGCTCGCTCTCCGGCGTCTCGGTCTTCGGACCGATGCCCAGCTTCTCCTTGATCTTCTTCTCGATCTCGTTGGCGAGGTCGGGGTTGTCCCGCAGGAAGTTCCGCGCGTTCTCCTTGCCCTGGCCGAGCTGGTCGCCCTCGTAGGTGTACCAGGCGCCGGACTTCCTGATGAACCCGTTCTCCACGCCCATGTCGATCAGCCCGCCCTCGCGGCTGATGCCCGCCCCGTAGAGGATGTCGAACTCGGCCTGCTTGAAGGGCGGAGCCACCTTGTTTTTGACCACCTTGACGCGTGTGCGGTTGCCCACGGCATCGGTGCCGTCCTTCAGGGTTTCGATGCGGCGGATGTCGAGCCGGACCGAGGCGTAGAACTTCAGCGCCCGGCCGCCCGTGGTCGTCTCCGGCGAGCCGAACATCACGCCGACCTTCTCGCGGAGCTGGTTGATGAAGATGGCGGTGGTCTTGGACTGGTGGAGCGCGCCGGTGATCTTCCGCAGGGCCTGGCTCATCAGCCGCGCCTGGAGGCCGACGTGGGAGTCGCCCATCTCGCCCTCGATCTCCGCACGCGGCACCAGAGCCGCGACGGAGTCGATGACGATGAGGTCGAGGGCCCCGGAGCGGATGAGCATGTCCGTGATCTCGAGCGCCTGTTCACCGTTGTCGGGCTGGGAGAGGATCAGCTGGTCCACGTCCACGCCGAGCTTCTTGGCGTACTCGGGGTCGAGCGCGTGCTCGGCGTCCACGAACGCGACGGTGCCGCCCGCCCGTTGGGCGTTTGCCACCGCATGCAGCGTCAGCGTCGTCTTGCCCGAGGACTCGGGCCCGAAGACCTCCACCACGCGCCCGCGTGGCAACCCGCCCACGCCGAGGGCCACATCGAGCGCGGTCGAGCCCGTGGGGATGATCTCGATCGGCTCGTCCGGCCGCTCCCCCAGGCGCATCACCGCACCCTTGCCGAACTGCCGCTCGATTTGCGCGAGAGCGGCGTCGAGCGCCTTCTCCCGGTCCGTACCTGCCATGGGTGCCACCCGGTCCGTCTGATTCGATCGCTTCACACCACGGACGCTAACGCCCGCCACTGACAATCCCCGATTACCCTTCCCATGAGAATGGCTGTTCGATTTCCGTGTCAAGCGATTCCCCGTATCCGGGCGGAATCAGAAAACCGCAGGTCAGCGGCTTCAGTGCAGGTGCGGCGGCACCTCCTGGGCGGAACACACCGCCCGCCAGACCTCCTTGGCGTCCCACCCCGCCTCCAGCGCCTCGTACACGGTCCGCCCGCCCAGCTCGGACATCACGTGGTCCCGCGCGAAGGAGTCCGCGTACGAGTCCCCGAAGTGCTCCGCCATCCGCTCCCAGAAGTCCGTCAGCCGCATGCCCCCAGTATCCGGCAGCCGCTCCGGCGCGGCGGCGCGGGTCAGCCGCCCGGTGGTGAAACGCCTCCACGCCCCCGGTGATCCCTGCGATGACGAACGTCTCGTGCGTATGGCGCGGGGCACCCGCCCGGGCGGTCGCTGTCAGTGCCGGGGTGCACGATGGAGTCATGGCAGTTCCCTCCGCGCTCGACCGGTTCTCCCCCGCCACCAGGGCGTGGTTCACGCGTGCCTTCCACGCGCCCACGGCCGCGCAGGAGGGCGCCTGGCAGGCCATCGCGGAGGAGTCGGACGCACTGGTCGTGGCGCCGACCGGATCGGGCAAGACCCTCGCCGCCTTCCTGGCCTCGCTCGACCGGCTGGCCGCCGTCCCGCCGCCCGCCGAGCCGCGGAAGCGGTGCCGCGTGCTGTACGTCTCACCACTGAAGGCGCTCGCCGTCGACGTCGAGCGCAATCTGCGCAGCCCGCTCACCGGCATCGGACAGGAGTCCGTGCGCCTCGGCCTGCCCGCACCCGAGATCCGCGTCGGCATCCGCACGGGCGACACCCCGCCCGCCGACCGCCGCTCCATGGTGCGGCGCCCGCCGGACATTCTGATCACCACCCCCGAGTCGCTGTTCCTCATGCTGACCTCGGCGGCCAGGGAGGCACTCGCCGGCGTCGAGACGGTGATCGTCGACGAGGTGCACGCCGTGGCGGGCACCAAGCGCGGCGCGCACCTGGCGCTGACCCTGGAGCGGCTGGACGCGCTGCTGCCCCGTCCGGCCCGGCGCATCGGCCTGTCCGCGACCGTCCGCCCGGTCGACGAGGTCGCCCGGTTCCTGTCCCCGCAGCGCAGGGCCAAGGTCGTGCAGCCGCCCGCGGGCAAGGAGTTCCGGCTCTCCGTGGTGGTGCCCGTGGAGGACATGGGCGAGCTGGGCGGCTCCCCCGTGCCGGACGCCTCGGGCCCCGGCGAGGCGCCGTCGATCTGGCCCTCGGTGGAGGAGCGCATCGCCGATCTGGTGCAGGCCCACCGCTCCACCATCGTCTTCGCCAACTCGCGCCGTCTCGCCGAGCGCCTGTGCAACCGGCTGAACGAGATCGCCCACGAGCGGGCCACCGGCGAGCCGCTGCCCGAGGAGCACGCGCCCGCCTCCCTCATGGGCGGCTCCGGCGCGGCCCGCGGCGCCGGAGCCGTGCTGGCCAGGGCCCACCACGGCTCCGTCTCGAAGGAGCAGCGGGCGGCCATCGAGGAGGACCTGAAGGCGGGCCGCCTGCCCGCGGTCGTCGCCACCTCCAGCCTGGAGCTCGGCATCGACATGGGCGCGGTCGACCTGGTCGTCCAGGTCGAGTCCCCGCCCTCGGTGGCCTCCGGACTGCAACGGGTGGGCCGCGCCGGACACCAGGTCGGCGCCGTCTCGGCAGGTGTGGTCTTCCCCAAGTACCGCGGTGACCTGGTGCAGTCGGCCGTAGTCACCGAGCGGATGCGGGCGGGGGCCATCGAGTCGCTGCGCGTTCCGGCCAATCCGCTGGACGTCCTCGCCCAGCAGATCGTCGCCATGACGGCGCTGGACAGCTGGGACGTCGACGAGCTGCTCGCCCTGGTGCGGCGGGCCGCCCCCTTCGCCTCGCTGCCCGAGTCGGCCTACCACTCCGTGCTCGACATGCTGGCCGGCCGCTACCCCTCCGACGCGTTCGCCGAGCTGCGCCCCCGGCTGGTCTGGGACCGGGTGGCCCACACCGTCACCGGCCGCCCCGGCGCCCAGCGCCTCGCGGTCACCTCGGGCGGCACGATCCCCGACCGCGGCCTGTTCGGGGTGTTCCTGGCCGGCTCGGACCCGCGGAAGGGCGGCGGACGGGTCGGCGAGCTGGACGAGGAGATGGTCTACGAGTCCCGCGTGGGCGACGTGTTCACCCTGGGCACCACCTCCTGGCGCATCGAGGACATCACCCGGGACCGCGTCCTGGTCACCCCCGCTCCCGGCGTTCCCGGCCGGCTGCCGTTCTGGAAGGGCGACCAGCTCGGCCGCCCCCTGGAGCTGGGGCGCGCGCTGGGCGCGTTCCTGCGCGAGATCGGCGGCCTCACCGACACGGCCGCCAGGGAGCGGCTGGCCACCGCGGGGCTCGACACCTGGGCCGTGGACAATGTGCTGGCCTACGTGTCCGAGCAGCGCGAGGCCGCCGGCCACGTGCCGGACGACCGCACCATCGTGGTCGAGCGCTTCCGTGACGAGCTGGGCGACTGGCGCGTGGTGGTGCACTCGCCCTTCGGCGCGCAGGTGCACGCCCCGTGGGCGCTGGCCCTGGGTGCCCGGCTGACCGAGCGCTTCGGCCTCGACGCCCAGGTGCTGCACGCGGACGACGGCATTGTGCTGCGGCTGCCGGACGCCGACCTGCTCGCGGCGGAGGCCGGGGACGGGAGCGACGGCACCGGCCACGCGGACGCCGCGTTCGACGAGGGCCGGGCCCCGGTCGGCGCGGCCGACGTGCTGTTCGACAAGAGCGAGGTCGACCAGCTCGTCACCGACCAGGTCGGCGGCTCCGCACTGTTCGCCGCACGTTTCCGGGAGTGCGCCGCCCGCGCCCTCCTCCTGCCGCGGCGCGATCCCGGCCGGCGCACCCCGCTGTGGCAGCAGCGCCAGCGCGCGCACCAGCTGCTGTCCGTCGCCTCGGAGTTCGGCTCGTTCCCGATCGTCCTTGAGGCGGTCCGCGAGTGCCTCCAGGACGTGTTCGACGTGCCCGGCCTCACCGAGCTGATGGCCGACATCGAGGCCAGACGCGTCAGGCTGGTCGAGGTCACCACCCGCGAGCCCTCGCCGTTCGCCCGCTCGCTCCTCTTCGGCTACGTCGCCCAGTACCTGTACGAGGGCGACTCCCCGCTCGCCGAGCGGCGCGCCGCCGCCCTGTCCCTGGACTCCCGGCTGCTCGCGGAGCTGCTCGGCAAGGCCGAGCTGCGCGAGCTACTCGACGCCGGCGTGCTCGCCGACCTGGAGGCCGAGCTGCAGTGGCGCACCGAGGAGCGCCGGGTCAGGGACACCGAGGGCGTCGCGGACCTGCTGCGGGTCCTCGGCCCGGTCACCGGGGCCGAGCTGGCCGGGCGCGGGGGCCGCGCCGAGTGGGCGCAGGAGCTCGTGGACGCCAGGCGTGCGCTGCGGGTCCGGCTGGCGGGCGAGGACCACTGGGCGGCCGTCGAGGACGCGGGACGCCTGCGCGACGCGCTGGGCGCCGCCCTGCCGGTCGGCGTTCCCGAGGCGTTCACCGAGCCCGTCCCCGACCCGCTGGGCGATCTGCTGGCCCGCTACGCCCGCACGCACGGTCCGTTCACCTCGGCGCAGGCCGCCGCCAGGTTCGGCCTCGGCACGGCCGTGGCCGACGGCGTGCTGCACCGGATGGCCGCCGACGGGCGGCTGGTGCAGGGCGAGTTCAGGCCCGACGGTGCCGGGCAGGAGTGGTGCGACCCGGCGGTGCTGCGGCGGCTGCGGCGCCGTTCGCTGGCCGCCCTGCGCCAGGAGCTCGAGCCGGTCCCACCGGCGGCGCTCGCCGCCTTCCTCCCGCAGTGGCAGCACGTCGGCCGCCCGGGACGGGGCGGCCTGCGCGGCGTCGACGGCCTGATGCGGACGGTCGAGCAGCTCCAGGGCACGCCGGTGCCGGCCTCCGCCCTGGAGCGGCTGGTGCTGCCCTCCCGGGTCGCCGGGTACGCGCCGCCGATGCTCGACGAGCTGACGGCCTCCGGGGAGGTGGTCTGGGCGGGGGCGGGCGCCCTGCCGGGGAAGGACGGCTGGGTGGCGCTGTACCCGGCGGACTCCGCGCCGCTGCTGCTGCCGCCGCCCCACCCGCTGGAGACCTCCCCGCTGCACCGGGCGGTACTGGCCGCGCTCGACGGCGGCTACGGTCTGTTCTTCCGGCAGATCGCCGAGCAGGTGCGGGCCGCGGGCGACGAGACGACGGACGCCGCGCTCGCCACGGCCCTGTGGGAGCTGGCCTGGTCCGGCCTGCTGACGAACGACACCCTGGCCCCGCTCCGCGCCGTACTCGGCTCCGGCCGCACCGCGGGCTCGGTCGCCCACCGCGGACGCAGGGCCACGCCCCGCGGGCGGTTCGGCGCGCTCACCGTCGGCCAGGGCCGGGCAGCCGCCGCGCGGAACGGTCCGCCGACCGTCGCGGGCCGCTGGTCGCTGCTCCCGGCACGCGAGACCGATCCGACGCTCCGGGCGCACGCGCTGGCACGTTCGCTCCTCGACCGGCACGGAGTCGTGACCCGCGGCGCCGTCGCGGCGGAAGGCGTCGAGGGCGGCTTCTCGGCGGCCTACCGCGTGCTGTCGGTCTTCGAGGAGAGCGGGCAGGCCAGGCGTGGCTACGTGGTGGAGGGGCTCGGTGCCGCACAGTTCGCCATGGACGGGGCGGTCGACCGGCTGCGGGCCCTCAGTACGGCCGCCGAGCGTGGCGGCCGGCCACCGGGCGGCGGCGCCGAGGGCGCTCTGGTACTCGCCGCGGCCGACCCGGCCAACGCCTACGGGGCTGCCCTGCCCTGGCCCGAGCCGCCGCAGGGCGCGGCGCACAAGCCGGGGCGCAAGGCCGGGGCGCTGGTGGTGCTGGTGGAGGGCGAGCTGGTGCTCTATCTGGAGCGCGGCGGCCGGACGCTGCTCGCATGGCCTGCCGACCGCCCCCGGGACGAGGCGGAGCAGCCCTTGCGGGCCGGTGCCGAGGCGCTGGCCCGGGCGGCTGCGGACGGGGCCCTGGGCTCGCTGACGATCGAGCGGGTGAACGGCGAGGGGGTGCTCACCGACCCGTACTGGACGGGAATGCTGGAGGCCGCCGGCTTCCACGCGACACCGCGCGGTCTGCGCCTGCGGCCCTGACGGACGCCCCTGACGCACGACGGGCGGAGCGGGCCCCGGCTGCCCGCGGACTGGACCGGGAGCCCCGGATCAGGCCGCGACGACGTCGACGGCCTCGCTCGGGGCCTTGATCGTGACGTGCTCCTCCGGACGGTGGGAGACGGTCGTCACCCGTACCGGATTGAGCATGGGGCGCTCCAGGCCGCGGCCGGCGGGCACCCCGAGAGACGGGACGGTGTCGCTCGCGGCGGACTGGGCCAGCTCTGCCAGGGCCAGCTCGTCGCTGACCTCCCTCAGCAGCTCCGACATCCGCAGATCGAGCGCGTCGCAGATGGCGGACAGCAGCTCGGAGGAAGCTTCCTTCTGTCCCCGCTCGACCTCGGACAGGTATCCGAGAGAGACCCGTGCGGAGGAAGACACTTCGCGCAGAGTGCGGCCCTGACGTTGGCGCTGCCGACGCAGCACGTCACCCAGCAGGCGACGGAGCAGGATCATCGGTGGCTCCCTCCTCGGACCGTTGGCCTCGCTTGCTTCATGCCCCACCGTACCGCCTCGGACTCCAACCGGGCGGGGAGCGATGTCTTGTTCACTCAGGGCTGCAAACATCCATCCCCTCCGTTCTGTTCCGTATCCTGCCCCCGTCCGGCGCCCCGGTGCGCGTCACCCGTCAGGGGGAGAATCAGCTCGTTCCGCAGCAGGGCCAGCACCGCTCGGACGCTGCCGGCCCGGATCGCGGCCCGGTCGCCTCGGAGATTGAGCCGCTGAGCCACGACTCCCCCCGTTCCGGGCGCCGAAACCGCTACGTGGACGGTACCGACCGGCTTTCCGTCCTGCGGCTCGGGCCCGGCGACGCCCGTGGTGGCCACCCCCCAGTCCGCGCCGAGCAGCTCCCGCACCCCCCTGGCCAGCTGTCGCGCGACTTCCGCGTCCACCGCGCCACGCTCGTCGAGCACGCCGCCGTCGACCCCGAGCACGCTGCGCTTGACGTCCGTGGCGTAGGCGGTGACCGAGCCACGGAAGGCGCGGGAGGCGCCGGGGATATCGGTGAGGGCCGCCGCCACCAGGCCGCCCGTCAGCGATTCCGCCACGGCGACCGTCTCGCCGCGCCCGACCAGCAGGCCCAGGACCTGCGCGGCCAGCGACGGCTCGGCCGGCTGCTGGTTACTGCCCACCGGCCGCACCGTCCGCAGTCCGCCGCTGCCTGGCCAGCCCGGCCCGCCGGAGCACGACCGCCTGCCGCACGTAGTCGAGGCCGGTCGCCACGGTCAGCACGACGGCCACCGCCATCACCCACCAGCGCAGGGAGGCCAGCGGGCCGGTGAGGGCGAGGATGTACATCCCGACGGCGATGCCCTGGGTGAGGGTCTTGGCCTTGCCGCCCCGGCTGGCCGGAATCACTCCGTGCCTGATCACCCAGAAGCGCAGCAGCGTGATGCCCAGCTCGCGCGCGAGAATGACGACGGTGACCCACCAGGGCAGGTCGGAGAGGGCCGACAGGCAGATCAGGGCCGCGCCCATGATCGCCTTGTCGGCGATGGGGTCCGCGATCTTGCCGAAGTCGGTGACGAGATTGCGCCGCCGGGCCAGCTCCCCGTCGAAGAGGTCGGTGATCATGGCAATCGTGAACGCCGCCCATGCGACTGACCGCCAGGCCGGATCGTGTCCGCCCTCAGCGAACATGAGCAGAACGAAGCCGGGAACGAGCAGCAGCCGCACCATCGTAAGTACGTTCGCGATGTTCCACAGGGCTGGTGCGGTGGACGGCCGCGGGGCAGTCGCGGGCCGGTCCGCCGCCGGCCCGCTCCCGGTGGCCCGGGCCGGCGTATCCGTCATCTTCCGGCCCCTGCGGGACTGCCCCCGGCAGCCGGCCGCAGGACCGCAACCAGGTCGACGCCCCGCGCGGCGATGATCTCGGCATCGACGAGCTGCCCGGTCCGCGGCCCGGCGGCCTCCGGCACACCGCCGGCAGGCGCGGTGATCACGACCTGCCCGTCGGTCTCGGGGGCCTGATGCGCGGCGCGGCCGACAGCGATCACCTCGTGCCCGGCGGGAACGTCCTCCTCCTCGCCGCCGCCCGTCGACTCGACCAGCACTCGGGCCCGCTCGCCGACCCGCTCCTCGGCCCGCTGCCCGATCAGCTCCTCGGCCAGCCGGGACACGTGGTCCAGCCGGTCGGCGATCTCCTCGGCTCCGTGCTTGCCCGGGAGCCCGGCGGCCTCGGTGCCCTCCTCGTCCGAGTAGCCGAACACACCGATCGCGTCCAGTCTCGCGCCGGTGAGGAAGCGTTCCAGCTCGGCCAGGTCGGCCTCGGTCTCGCCGGGGAAGCCGACGATGAAGTTGGAACGGACCCCGGCCTCGGGCGCCTTGGACCGGATGGTGGCGAGCAGGTCGAGGAAACGGTCGGTGTCGCCGAACCGCCGCATCGCGCGCAGCACTCCGGGCGCAGAGTGCTGAAAGGACAGGTCGAAGTACGGCGCGACCTTCTCGGTGCCGGTGAGCACGTCGATCAGCCCCGGGCGCATCTCCGCGGGCTGCAGGTAGCTGACCCGGATGCGCTCCAGGCCGTCGATCGCGGCCAGTTCGGGCAGCAGGGTCTCCAGCAGCCGGATGTCGCCGAGGTCCTTGCCGTAGGACGTGTTGTTCTCCGAGACGAGCATGATCTCGGTGACGCCCTCGCCGGCCAGCCACCGCGCCTCGCCCAGCACGTCGGACGGGCGCCTGGAGATGAACGAGCCGCGGAAGGAGGGGATGGCGCAGAAGGTGCATCTGCGGTCGCAGCCCGAGGCCAGCTTGACCGAGGCCACCGGACCCGCGCCGAGGCGCCGCCGCAGCGGCGCTCGCGGCCCGGAAGCGGGGGCGACGCCCGCGGGCAGGTCCGCGATGGCACCGTGGCCCGGCAGTGCCACATCCGCGCCCTGGCGCTCGGCCGGGCTCAGCGGCAGCAGCTTGCGACGGTCCCGGGGAACGTGCGGTGCGTGGGCGCCGCCGGACAGGATGGTCGTCAGCCGCTGGGAGATGTCGGCGTAGTCGTCGAAGCCGAGGACCGCGTCCGCCTCGGGCAGGGCGTCGGCCAGCTCCTTGCCGTAGCGTTCCGCCATACAGCCCACGGCGACGACGGCCCGGGTACGGCCGCCCGAGCCTTCGGTCGCCGCGGTCTTCAGCTCCCCGGCCTCCAGGAGGGCGTCCACGGAGTCCTTCTTGGCGGCGTCCACGAAACCGCACGTGTTCACCACGGCGATCTCGGCGTCCGCCGCGTCCGCCACCAAGTCCCAGCCGTCCGCGGCCAGCCGTCCCGCGAGCTCCTCGGAATCCACCTCGTTACGGGCGCAACCAAGCGTGACCAGGGCGACTGTGCGGCGTTCGGACATGCCCTCAGCCTACTTCGTCCCCGGCCCAGCGCCTGCCCCGCCCGCGGCGGCTCAGCCCTCGCTGGGGTCGCCCGGCGTATAGGTCAGGCGCTCGACCTGACCGCGCTCGAAGTCGTCGTCGATCTCCCTGCCGTTGACGTGGAGCTGAACGACTCCGGCGTTGCCCAGCACCAGATCGATCTGCTCGTCGTCCTTGAAGGTCTGCGAATCGCCCTCTTCGATAACACCTTCGAAGAGGAGCCGTCCGTTGCTGTCCTTGGCGGACACCCAGCTCGACCCGCCCTCGGCCGTCGCCCTGACGGTGACCTTGTCCGGGGGAACCGCGGCCACCGCGCTCTCCGAGGGAGCGGGCGTGTCCGGCTCGGGGGCCTCATCCGTCGCCTCCGGGGCGCCCGTCTCGCGCGGGTCCGGCGTGTCCGTACGCGATCCCTCCGCGACCGTGCCCGGGTCCTCGTTCTCCTCGCTTCCGGTGAAGAAGGTGAAGCCGACGAACGCGACGACCACGACGATGGCCGCCACCATGGCGGCCGTCCAGTTCGGCCGGCGCGGCTCGGGCCGGATGCGCTCGGCTTCGAACAATGGTCCGGATGAGAGCGACTGCGGCTCCGGATGCTGCTGACCGTTGTACAGCTCCATCAGCTCGGCCGGATCGGCCCCGACCGCCCGGGCAAGCGTGCGAATGTGGCCTCGGGCATACACGTCTCCGCCGCAACGGGAGAAGTCGTCCTGCTCGATGGCGTGGACGATCGGAATGCGCACCCGGGTGGACGAACTGACCTCGTCCACGGTCAGCTTTGCATCGATGCGCGCCTGTTGGAGGATTCGACCGACGGAAGGCCGGTCCTTGGCGGAAGAGTTGCCGTTGGACACGGGGGCGCCTTTCGAGCGTGAAGCCACGTGCTGTGTTTATAAGTCTAGGGGGGGTCCGAAAGGAACGGGCAACCGGGCCGTCGGCATTTGTCCGCCAACCGGATGGCCGCCACCGGTGCCCCCCCGGACTGTCTAGGAAGGAGTCTCCCCCCGGATCAGCGCCAGCACGCCATCCAGTTCGTCGGGCTTGACCAGCACGTCCCTGGCCTTCGACCCCTCGCTCGGCCCCACCACTCCGCGCGACTCCATCAGGTCCATCAGCCGCCCCGCCTTGGCGAAGCCCACCCGCAGCTTGCGCTGGAGCATGGACGTCGATCCGAATTGCGTGGAGACCACCAGCTCGGCCGCCTGGCACAGCAGGTCGAGATCATCCCCGATCTCCTCGTCGATCTCCTTCTTCTTCCCCGAGGACACGGTGACGTCGTCGCGGAACACCGGTGCCATCTGGTCCTTGCAGTGCTCGACGACGGCCGCCACCTCGTCCTCGGTGATGAACGCGCCCTGCATCCGCACGGGCTTGTTGGCGCCCATCGGCAGGAACAGCCCGTCACCCTTGCCGATCAGCTTCTCCGCGCCCTGCTGGTCGAGGATGACGCGGCTGTCCGCGAGCGACGAGGTGGCGAACGCGAGCCGGGAAGGCACGTTCGCCTTGATCAGACCGGTGACCACGTCCACGCTCGGCCGCTGGGTGGCCAGCACCAGGTGGATGCCCGCGGCCCGCGCCAGCTGCGTGATCCGCACGATCGCGTCCTCGACGTCGCGCGGCGCCACCATCATCAGGTCCGCCAGCTCGTCCACGATCACCAGCAGATACGGGTAGGGCGCCAACTCCCGTTCGCTGCCCGGCGGCGGGGTGGCCTTGCCGGACCGCACCGCCGCGTTGAAGTCGTCGATGTGCCGGTACCCGTAGGCCGCCAGGTCGTCGTAGCGCAGGTCCATCTCGCGCACCACCCACTGGAGGGCCTCGGCGGCGCGCTTCGGATTGGTGATGATGGGCGTGACGAGGTGCGGGATGCCCTCGTAGGCCGTCAGCTCCACCCGCTTGGGGTCGACCAGCACCAGCCGCACGTCCTCCGGCGTGGAACGCATCATCACCGAAGTGATCAGGCAGTTGATGCAGGAGGATTTGCCGGAGCCGGTGGCCCCGGCGACCAGCATGTGCGGCATCCGCGCCAGGTTCGCCATGACGTAGCCGCCCTCGACGTCCTTGCCGAGCCCGACCAGCAGCGGGTGATCCTCGCCGGCGGCGTCGGCGGTGCGCAGCACGTCGCCCAGATTGACCATCTCGCGGTCAGTGTTGGGAATTTCGATGCCGACCGCCGACTTCCCCGGGATCGGGCTGATGATCCGCACGTCGGGACTCGCCACGGCATAGGCGATGTTCTTCGTCAGCGCCGTGATCTTCTCGACCTTCACGGCCGGGCCCAGCTCGATCTCGTAACGCGTCACCGTCGGGCCGCGTGTGAAGCCGGTGACGCGGGCATCCACCTTGAACTCGTTGAAGACGTTCGTCAGCGAATCCACCACTGCGTCGTTCGCCGCGCTCCTGGCACGGCCCGGGCCGCCGCGGACCAGGAGGTCCAGCGAGGGCAGGGCGTAGGTGATGTCGCCCGACAACTGCAACTGCTCGGCGCGCGGCGGCAGCGGATCGGACGGCTCGGGGGCCTTCTTGGTCAGGTCGGGAACGCCGCCGGAGTCCTCGCCGTCCCTGGCCGTCCGCGGCCCGGCACCGCCGTTCCCCGCGCCGCCGCCCGGCCGGCCGGCCGCGACGCGGCTGCTGAGGTCGGCCACCACCGGCGAGGGGTCGACCCCGTGCCGCACCGCGCCGTCCAGCGCGGCGGCCGCGGCCGATGCCACGTCCACCGGGTCCTCGCCGCCGCGGGACGCGGCCCGGCCGCCGCCGCGGCGCGCCCTGCGGCGGCTCTCCAGGGCGGCCCGCTCGGCCAGGTCCGGCGGCGGGCCGACGGGCTCGGGGTCGTCGCGGTAACGCTCCACCATGAACTCGGTTTCCGTGCCCGGCTCGTTGCCCGCGAGCAGGCCGAGTCGGATGGCGCCCTGCCTGAGCCGCCGGGGAATGGCGTTGACGGGGGTGGCGGTGACCACGAGCAGCCCGAAGACCGTCAGCAGCGTCAGCAGCGCCACGGCGAGCGGCTCCCCGACGGCCACGATCAACGGGCGGGACGCGGCCCAGCCGAGGTGACCGCCGGTGTCCCGCAGGGCCTGCGCGCCCTCGCTGCGCCCCGGGGCGCCCGTGGCGATGTGCACCAGCCCCAGCACGCCCACCAGCAGCGCGCTGAGCCCGATGACGATGCGGCCGTTGGCCTCCTGCTTCTCCGGATGCCGGATCAGCCGCACCGCGATGAAGCCGAGCACAAGCGGAAAGACCAGGTCGAGGCGGCCGAAGGCACCCGTGACCAGCATGGTGACCAACTCGCCCACCGGGCCCTGGAGATTCGACCACGTGCCCGCGGCCACCACGAGGGCAAGGCCGAGCAGCAGCAGCGCCTCGCCGTCCTTGCGGTGCGCGGGGTCCAGTCCCTTGGCGCCGCGCCCTATGCCGCGGAGCAGCGCCCCCAGCGGGTGCGCGATGCCGAGCCACATGCCGCGGATGATCCGGAAAGCAAGATTCCGCCGCGGGGCGGGCTTCTTCGCCGGGGCAGCGGCCTTCTTCTTGGGCGCGGCCTTCTTCGCGGGCGCCTTCTTCGCGGGCGCCGCCTTCTTGGCTCCGCCCCCACCGCGCCCGGCGCGCGCGCTCTGGGAACCCTTGCCGGACGTACCTGAGGCCATGGAGGTGAGGTTACCGGGGCGGCACGTCCTGAGCACGGAGCACGTGCCGCTCGGCGGCTCAGCCGGTCTGCGGCTCCACGGACTTCTCCTCCGCGGCGCCCGGCTGCAACGCGTCCAGCGCGCGACGCAGACCTGACAGCTTGCGCTCCAGATGGGCCGCCGTGGACACGGCCGGCCCGCCGCCCGACTCGGACAGCTCCTTGGTCAGGACCTCGGCCTGCTCCTCGACGGCGGCCAGCCGCGCGGACAGCTCGGGAAGCAGGCCGCCCGCGGAACGCTCCGTGTCCGCGCTCGCCTGGCCGCCCTCCAGCTCGCGGCGCAACAGCATGGCCTGCTCGCGCAGTTGCATGTTCTTCATGTGCAACTCGACGAAGACCGACACCTTGGCCCGCAGCACCCACGGGTCGAAGGGCTTGGAGATGTAGTCGACGGCCCCCGCCGCGTAGCCGCGGAACGTGTGGTGCGGACCGTGGTTGATCGCGGTGAGGAAAATGATGGGGATGTCACGCGTCCGCTCGCGCCGCTTGATGTGTGCGGCGGTCTCGAAGCCGTCCATCCCCGGCATCTGAACGTCGAGCAGGATTACTGCGAAGTCTTCCGTGAGCAGCGCCTTGAGCGCTTCCTCCCCTGACGATGCCCGGACCAATGTCTGATCGAGCGCCGAGAGAATTGCCTCGAGCGCCAGCAGATTCTCGGGCCGGTCATCGACCAGGAGGATCTTGGCCTTCTGCACCATGGCCCGTCCTCCTTGCCCCTGCGGCGCGGCCGTGCGCCGCCGTTGTGGACGGCACCCTCACGCCGTCCGGTCCTGTGCCGGACATGTTGACATCCTCCCCGGCGCCATTGCCAGCGAGTGCGGTGCTCACCACAAGCACGCGCGGTGACCCCCGACGGGACCCTCACCCGTCACGAGCTACCGAAAACACCCCGGCCTGATCCCCGCTATACCGGAAAAAACGCCCTGCTCGCTCATTCGGCGACCAGCAGCGCAAGGCACCCGGTGATCAGTACATTGCGCTGCGTCACGATACCACGCACTCCACACCTGGGCGAACTGCGTTGCATGCACCGCGAGAACGAGCACACCGTCCTCAAAGTTCCCCCACACGGCCGGTCATGCGGGCGGATCACTTCCTGTCACTTCCTGCCTGCCTCCATCCACTGGCTCATCACCGTCATCAGATAATCGGTGTCGACCGGCTTCGTCACGTAGTCCGAGGCCCCGGACTCGATGCTCTTCTCCCGGTCGCCCTTCATCGCCTTCGCGGTCAGCGCGATGATCGGCAGCCCCGCGAACTGCGGCATACGGCGGATCGCCGATGTCGTCGAATAGCCGTCCATCTCCGGCATCATGATGTCCATCAGCACCAGCGCCACGTCCTCGTTGGACTCCAACACCTCGATGCCCTCCCGCCCGTTCTCGGCGTAGAGGACCCGAAGACCGTGCTGCTCCAGCACGCTGGTCAGCGCGAACACGTTCCGCACGTCGTCGTCCACGATCAGCACCTTCCGGCCCCGGAAGTCCCGCAGCGCGGCACGCAGCGCCTCCCGGTCCGCGGCCGGCCCGGGACCCCGCTCCGGCTCCTCCTCCGGCTCGTGCGGCTCATGCTGCTCGTGCGCAGTCCCGTTCTCCGCGAACCGCTCCCGGTGACGCCGCGTCAGCGACTGGGCGGCGCGCTCGGCGGCGGCCGACGCCTCGCGGTTCTTGCGCTCCTGCCTCTCGGCGGCCGACCGCGCCTCCGCGGCGTCCTCCGTCGCCCCGCCCTCGGCGGCGGCCGACGCCTCAGGGCCCGCTTCGAGTGCGGCCGGCGCTGCGCCACCGGCCTCGACGGCCAGCGTGCCGCTGACCATCTGCCCGTAGCCGGGCGGCGGCAGCTCGGCCGGCTGGAGCGGCAGATACAGCGTGAACGTCGAACCGCGGCCCGGCTCGCTCGCGGCGTGGATCTCGCCGCCGAGCAGCCGCGCGATCTCCCGGCTGATCGAAAGCCCCAGGCCCGTGCCGCCGTACTTGCGGCTCGTCGTGCCGTCGGCCTGCTTGAACGCCTCGAAGATCACCCGCATCTTGCTCGCGGCGATCCCGATGCCGGTGTCGGACACGGCGAACGCGACCAGCGGCGCGTCCGCCGTCCGCACCGACCCGCTCTCCAGCATCTGCTCGCGGATCTCGTTCGGCACCTCGGCGGCGGCCGGGCGGATCACCAGCTCGACCGAGCCCGTGTCCGTGAACTTCACCGCGTTCGACAGCAGGTTGCGCAGCACCTGGAGGAGCCGCTGCTCATCGGTGTGCAGCGTGGCCGGCAGCTCGGGCGAGACCCGCACGGAGAACTCCAGGTTCTTCTCCGCCGTCAGCGGCCGGAACGACGCCTCGATGTAGTCCACCAGCTGCACCAGGGCGATGCGCGCCGGGCTGACGTCCATCTTCCCGGCCTCCACCTTGGACAGGTCGAGAATGTCGTTGATCAGCTGGAGCAGGTCGGAGCCCGCACCGTGGATCGTCTCGGCGAACTCGACCTGCTTCGGCGACAGATTCCCCTCGGCGTTGTCGGCGAGCAGCTTGGCGAGGATCAGCAGCGAGTTCAGCGGGGTGCGCAGCTCGTGCGACATGTTCGCCAGGAACTCGGACTTGTAGCGCATCGAGACCGCGAGCTGCTCGGCCCGCTCCTGGAGACCGCGCCTGGCCTCCTCGATCTCCGAGTTCTTCACCTCGATGTTGCGGTTGGTCTCGGCCAGCAGGTCCGCCTTGTCCTTCAGCTCGTCGTTGGACTCCTCCAGCGCCCGGCGCTGCCGCTCCAGCTCCGCCGTCTGGTCCTGGAGCTTCGTCGCCAGCTCCTGCGACTGCTTCAGCAGCATTTCCGTACGGGTGTTGACGCTGATCGTGTTGACGCTCGTGGCGATCATCTCCGCCATCTGCGTCAGGAAGTCCCGCTCGATGTGCGTGAACGGCTTGAACGACGCCAGCTCCAGCACGCCGAGCACCCGCTCCTCGAACACCACCGGCAGAATAATCACCGTCACCGGCGGCGCCTCGCCGAGGCCCGAGGAGATCCGCAGGTAGCCCTCCGGCGTCGGACCGAACAGCAGAATCCTGCTCTCCGCCGCCGCGGTACCGATCAGCCCCTCCCCCGGCCGGAACGACAGCGACTGCGCGTCCGGCGCGTAGCCGTAGGCGGCGATCATGCGCAGCTCGTACGCGTCGTCGTCGCCCGCACCGGTCACCAGGTCCTCGTCGCCGTCGACCGGCACCGACAGGTAGAACCCGCCGTGCTGCGCCGCGACCGCCGGGCACAGCTCGCTCATGATCAGCTTGGCGACGGCCGTCAGGTCCCGCCTGCCCTGCATCTGCGCCGAGATCCGCGCCAGATTGCCCTTCAGCCAGTCCTGCTCCTTGTTGGCCTGCGTGGCCTCCCGCAGGTTCCGGATCATGGCGTTGACCCGCTCCTGAACGGTCAGGATCTCGCCCGCCGCGTCGGTGTCGATGCGCACATTGTGATCACCACGCGTCACGAACGTCGCGACGCGGGCGATGCCGCGCACCTGGCCGGTCAGATTGCCCGCCATCTCGTTCACCGAGTCGGTCAGATCCTTCCAGGTGCCGGCGACGCCCGGCACCCGCGCCTGCCCGCCGAGCTGCCCCTGCGTGCCCACCTCCCTGGCCACCTTGGTCACCTGGTCGGCGAACAGGGAGAGCTGGTCGACCATCGTGTTGAGGGTCTCCTTCAGCTCCTGGATCTCGCCCCGCGCGTCGATGTCCATCTTGCGCGTCAGGTCGCCCTTGGCGATCGCCGTCGTGACCATGGTGATGCTCCGCACCTGCCCGGTCAGGTTGGACGCCATCGAGTTCACCGACTCGGTCAGGTCCCGCCAGGTCCCCGAGACGCCCGGCACCTTCGCCTGGCCGCCCAGGCGCCCCTCAGTGCCCACCTCGCGCGCCACGCGCGTGACTTCCGCCGCGAACGACGACAGCGTGGTCACCATGCGGTTGACGGTGTCCGCGAGCGCGGCCACCTCGCCCTGCGCCTCCACGGTGACCTTGCGCGACAGGTCGCCGTTGGCCACGGCCGTGGCGACCTCCGAGATGTTCCGCACCTGGCCCGTCAGATTGCGGGCCATGAGGTTGACGTTGTCCGTCAGGTCCTTCCACGTGCCGGAGACACCCCGCACCTCGGCCTGGCCGCCCAGCTGGCCCTGGGTGCCGACCTCGCGCGCGACCCGCGTCACCTCGTCCGCGAAGGACGACAGCTGATCCACCATGGTGTTGACGGTGGTCACCAGCACCAGGAACTCGCCCCTGGAGTCCACCGTGATCTTCTTCGACAGATCGCCCTTCGCGACCGCGGTGGTGACGTCCGAGATGTTCCGCACCTGTGAGGTCAGGTTGTTCGCCATGCCGTTGACGGACTGTGTGAGGTCCTTCCAGGTCCCGGCGACCCCCTCGACCTCCGCCTGTCCGCCGAGCCTGCCCTCGGTACCCACCTCGCGGGCCACCCGCGTCACCTGCTCCGCGAACGACGACAGCTGGTCCACCATCGTGTTCAGCGTGTCCTTCAGCTCCAGGAACTCGCCGCGCGCATCCACCGTGATCTTCTGCGACAGGTCACCGCGCGCGACGGCCGTCGCCACCCCCGCGATGTTCCGCACCTGATCGGTGAGGTTGGACGCCATGCCGTTGACGGAGTCGGTCAGATCCCGCCAGACGCCCGCCACATCGGACACCTGCGCCTGCCCGCCGAGCCTGCCCTCGGTACCCACCTGCCGCGCGACCCGCGTGACCTGCTCCGCGAACGACGACAGCTGGTCGACCATCGTGTTCACGGTGTTCTTGAGCGCGAGGATCTCGCCCCTGGCGTCGACCTCGATCTTCTGCGACAGATCGCCGCGCGCCACGGCGGTCGTCACCTGCGCGATATTGCGCACCTGATCGGTGAGGTTGAACGCCATCTGGTTCACGGAGTCGGTCAGCGCCTTCCAGGTGCCGCTGACGCCGTCCACGCGGGCCTGGCCGCCGAGCCGCCCGTCGATGCCGACCTCGGTGGCCACGCGGGTCACCTGCTCGGCGAAGGACGAGAGCTGGTCGACCATCCTGTTGACGGTGTTCTTCAGCTCCAGCATCTCGCCGGAGACGTCCACCGTCACCTTCTGCGACAGATCGCCGTTCGCCACCGCCGTCGTCACCGAAGCGATGTTCCGCACCTGATCCGTCAGGTTCCTGAAGGCGGTGTTCACCGAATCGGTGAGGTCCTTCCAGGCCCCCGCCACCCCCAGCACGGACGCCTGACCGCCCAGCGCGCCCTCGTCGCCGATCTCCCGGGCGACACGCGTGACCTCGGACTGGAACGAGGACAGCTGATCCACGGTCCTGTTGACGGTGTTCTTCAGCTCCAGCATCTCGCCGGAGACGTCCACCGTCACCTTCTGCGACAGATCGCCGTTCGCCACCGCCGTCGTGACCTGCGCGATGTCGCGCACCTGATCCGACAGGTTCCTGAAGGCGGTGTTGACCGAGTCCGTCAGCTCCTTCCACACGCCGGCGACGCCCTGGACCCGCGCCTGCCCGCCCAGCGTCCCCTCGGTGCCGATCTCGGTGGCGGTCCGCGTCACCTCGTCGGCGAACGACGAAAGCGTCCCGGTCATCGCATTGATCGTGTCCGCGAGCCGCGCCACCTCGCCGCTCGCGCTGACCGTGATCTTCTGGGACAGGTCACCGTTCGCCACGGCCGTCGTGACCTGCGCGATCTCGCGCACCTGCTTCGTCAGGTTCCCCGCCATCAAGTTGACCGAATCGGTCAGGTCCTTCCACACCCCCGCGACGCCCTGGACCCGCGCCTGGCCGCCGAGCACCCCGTCGGTGCCGACCTCGCGGGCCACCCGCGTCACCTCGGACTGGAACGAGGAGAGCTGGTCCACCATGGTGTTCACGGTGTTCTTCAGCTCCTGCATCTCCCCGGCCACGTGCACGGTCACCTTGCGGGACAGATCGCCGTCCGCCACCGCCTTGGTCACCCCGGCGATGTCACGGACCTGCGCCGTCAGCCGGGCGGCCATCATGTTGACGGAGTCCGTGAGGTCCTTCCACGAGCCGGTCATGCCGGGCACCCGCGCCTGGCCGCCGAGCTTGCCCTCCGTGCCGACCTCGCTCGCCACCCGGGTCACCTCGTCGGCGAACTCGGACAGCTGATCGACCAGCCCGTTCACCGTCCGGCCCATCCGCAGGAACTCACCCCGCAGCGGCCGCCCCGGCCCCTTGCCCGCCTGCGCCCGCAACTCCATCCGCTGCCGCAGGTCGCCCTCGGCGACGGCGGACAGCACGCGGCCGACCTCGGCCACCGGCCGCGCCAGATCGTCCACCAGATCGTTCGCGTCGTCGATGGCCTTGGCCCAGGCGCCCTCGCACAGGCCGGTCTCCAGCCGCTCGCTCAGCTTCCCCTCGCGGCCGACGACCCGCCGCACCTGCGCCAGCTGGCCGGTGACGTGCAGGTTGCGCTCGGCGACCTCGTTGTAGACCGCGGCGATCTCCGCCATCGGCCCTTCACTCGCGACGGTGAGCCGCTTGCGCAGATTGCCGTCCCGCATCGCCTCGAGCGCCGAGAGCAGCCGGTTCAGGGCGGCAGCATCCACTTCAACGGTGCCACCACTCCTGGACCTCTTCGCTCGTGCAGCCGTACCAGCACGCGCAACTGCTCCGTCAGACACCACTGTGTCCCTCCCGCGGGTCGACCATCCGGTCAGGGCTTTCACATCACGCGTTCCCAGTGTTTCACTCCCGACGGACCGGGCGATAACAGTTCGGCAGCATCGCATACCACTGTTTTCCCGGTCGGGGGGAAATCGGCGGATGCGCTGTCCGCGGGGGCGGCCGACCTCAGTAACCTGGCTTCCGGCTGTCCATGCGGCACCGGGTAGCGACGACAGACCTTTGGGGGAGTGACGTGATCACCGCGCGAGCTGCGGCCACCTTCGAGCCGGTTGGACGCTCGGTCGCGACCGCGCGGGGTTTTGTCCGGGACACGCTCCAGGGCTGGGGCCTCACCGACCTGATCGAGGACGCGGTCGTCCTCACCAGCGAGCTGGTCACCAACGCCGTGGTGCATGCCGGAACGTCGGCGGACGTCCGCTGCCTGCGGGACCCCGAGGGCGTCCGCGTCGAGGTCGTCGACCGCCACCCGGAGCGCGAGCTGCCGCTCGCCGAGGTCTCCCGCGGCCGGCTCGACCTGAACAGCGAGGGAGGCCGCGGGCTGCTGCTGTGCGCGGCCCTCGCCTCTCGCTGGGGCGTGGACTACACGGCGACCGACAAGTGCGTGTGGTTCCGCCTCGACCAGCAGGCACTGCCGGTCGGCACCCGCTCCGCGGGCCCCGTGCTGCCCACCGAGGCGCTCCCGGTCAGCGATACGCGCGTGCGGGTGGCCGTCGTCCAGGTCGACCGGGCAGACAGCATCACGGCCTGGAACGACGATGCCAGGGAGCTGTTCGGCTACACCGCGGAGCAGGTCGTCGGCAAGCCGCTGGCCGACCTCGCCGCCTGGCCCCAGACCCCCGGCACCGGCACCGGCATCGCAGAGGCTCTGGCCCTGTCCCGCTGGGAGGGCAGCTACGGCCTGTGCGACTCCGAGGGCAGGACCGTTCCCGTGTACGCCTGCCACCTGCGGGTCCGCGACGCCCACGGCGAGCCGTCGACCGTGTGCCTCATCGTGCGCGACCAGGAGCGGGCCATCCTCCAGAGCCCGTCCCGGCTGCCCGCCCACGGCACGGACCCCCTGGACCGGGCCGGCGGCGACCCGCTGGACGCCCTGATCGGCTCCCCGCCCCCGGACGACCTCGACGGCCTCCTCCAGCGCACGGTGGAACGCGCGCGCGACATGCTCGACGGCGACGCCGCGTTCCTGCTGCTCGCCACCGACGACGAAACGGAGCTGGAGGTCCGCGCCACCACCGGACTGCCCTCCGCCCGCCAGCGCTTCGCCCGCGTTCCCGTGGAGACCGGCAGCGGACGCTACGGCTCGGCGCGCATGCCCTCCGTCCACGAGGACCTCGCGACGGCACCCGGTGCGGTGCCCCTGCTGTCCGGCACCGGCATGCACGCCGTGGTGATCGTGCCGCTGAAGGTCGAGGGCCGCCTCACCGGCTCGCTCGGGGTCGCCTCCGAGACGCCCGGCCGGTACAGCAACGAGGAGGCGCTGCGCCTCCAGTTCGCCGCCGACCGCATCGCGCTCGCCGTGGAGTCCGCCCGGCTGACCGAGCTGGAGCGGCTGCGCCGTGGCTCGCTCGCCTTCCTCGTCGAGGCGTCCGAGCTGCTGGCCGGCACGCTCGACCGGAATCAGACTCTGGCCCTCATGGCGCAGATGACCGTCCCGACGCTGGCCACCTGGTGCGCCGTCTACACCATTCCCGAGCCGGGTTCCGAGCCGGTGCTGTCCTACGTGCTGCACGAGGACGAGGAGCGGATCGACGGCATCAAGGCCCTGCTGGACCGCGTCGACCCGCCCGATCCCGATATCGACCTGGGGGTGCGGCCCTGGACGGCCCCGGCGGACGCCGCGCACAACACGGCGCTGCGCAGTTCGCTGCGCAGCCTCGCCCTGGGCGAGCTGCCGTCGGCCGGCGGGGGCGCCCCCGGCACGGGTCTCGGCACGGCCGCGGCCGTGGGCGGCGAGACGGTGGTGCTGCCGCTCATCGCGCGCAACCGCGTCATCGGGCTCCTCGCCCTGGGCAAGCCCACGGACGAGCGCTTCCGCCAGGACATCCTGGAGCTGGCCGAGGACCTGTCCCGCCGGGCCGCACTGGCCCTGGACAATGCGCGCCTCTACAGCGAACGCACCGCCATCAGCCAGTCGTTGCAGCGCAGCCTGCTGCCTCCCGAGCTGCCGGAGATCGACGGCGTCGACGTCGAGGTCATCTACCGGGCCGCCGGTGAGGGCAATGAGGTCGGCGGCGACTTCTACGACGTGTTCCCGATCCGCGAGGGTGCCTACGGCTTCGCCATCGGCGACGTGTGCGGCACGGGGCCGCTCGCCGCCGCGGTCACAGGGCTGGCCCGGCACGCGCTGCGCCTGCTGGCACGCGAGGGCCTGGGCGGTCCCGCCGTGCTGGAGCGGCTGAACGCGGCGATCCTGGAGGAGGGGCCCCGCTCCCGCTTCATCACCCTGCTGTACGGGGAGTTGTGGCCGCAGCCCGAGGGCGGCGCGCTGCTGAAGATGGTGTGCGCGGGGCATCCGCTGCCGCTGCGCCTCACGCCTGACGGAACGGTCGCGCCCGCGGCGAGCCCGCAGCCGCTGCTCGGGGTGATGGACGATCTGGAGCTGTACGAGCAGACCACGGTGTTGAATCCGGGCGACGTCCTGCTGTGCGTCACGGATGGTGTCACCGAACGCAGGGAAGGCACCCGCATGTTGGGCGACGACGGTCTCGCGGACGTGCTCGGCTCCTGCACCGGAATGACCGCCGGCGCCGTCGCGTCCCGAGTCCTGCGTGCGGTGGAACGCTTCGCATCCGACGCCCCGTCCGACGACATGGCGATCCTGACGCTCCGCATCCCGGAATAGGCGGGGCGGGAGCGTCGGGCAGGAAAAGCAACAGCAAAAGCAGAAAGGCTCCCGCTTGATAGGCGGGAGCCTGAAAAATTATGCAGTTGCTGAGCCCCAAAACGGAATCGAACCGTTGACCTTCTCCTTACCATGGAGACGCTCTGCCGACTGAGCTATTGGGGCGCTGATGTCCGGCGGTGTCCTACTCTCCCACACGGTCCCCCATGCAGTACCATCGGCGCTGGAGGGCTTAGCTTCCGGGTTCGGAATGTAACCGGGCGTTTCCCCTCCGCCATGACCACCGGAACACTTCTACAAGTGTTACAGCCGCCGGCTAAGAATTCACAGTGGACGCGAGCATCTGCGGACAAGCCCTCGGCCTATTAGTACCGGTCAACTCCACCCGTCACCAGGCTTCCATCTCCGGCCTATCAACCCCGTCG
>NZ_JAVREV010000018.1:0-166341 GCF_031845565.1 Streptomyces johnsoniae
AGCGTTACGGTGGGACACGAGGGCCTCCTGCGGTCGGACGTAGATGTCGCAATCCACACCGAGCCAGAAGGCCCTCACCCATTTCAAGCACCCAACACGCGTGTCACCAACGTCCCGGGACAACACACCTAGGTCCTGTCCTGTCGATCTTGTCGGATCAGCCCGCGGCTCCCCCAGACTCCTCCCCCAGACTTCGTCTGGGAGGTGCCCCCAGGGAGGTGTCCCCAGATGCGGTGCTCCCCCAGGCCCTTGGGGGCCTGGGAGGTGCCCCCATCGGCACCGGATCGCAGCTCATACTTGGCCGTATTCGCGCGATTCGGTAACGCAGCGAGGTGCCGTAGCTGGCGTCGTGGGCCCGGCAAGATCGGCAGGACAGGGCCTAGTCGTGGGTCTTGATCTCCTTCATGGTCAGGTGGGACTCGATACGCCGGACGGCAGGCAGGCCGCTGAGTCTGCCGGTGAGGAAGGCTTCGTAGGCGGCGTGGTCGGCGACGGCTACGCGGATGAAGTAGTCGGGGCGCCCGTACATGCGACGGAACTCGACGACCTCCTCGTAGGAGGCAACGGTGTCCTCGAACTCCTCGAAGCTCTTGCGGTCCTGGGCATAGATCTCGACGTCGATCAGTACCTCCAGGCCGCGGCCCAGGGCCTCGGGATCGATGACGGCCCGGTACCCGGCGATGACGCCGGCCTCCTCCAGCCGCTTGACCCGGCGCAGGCAGGGCGGCGGGGTCAGACCGACCCGTTTGGCCAGCTCGACGTTGGTCAGCCGCCCATCCCGACGCAGCTGAAACAAGATGTCGCGATCTACGGCATCAAGATGCAGTTCATTGCTCATGCAGTGACTCTAGAGCCACAATCGGCAACCATATAAGGTCGTTACTTTCCTATGCTCGCAGGCATGGGAATAAGTTCTGCCCTTACCGAGTCCGCAACGCCGTCCGACGCGCGCGCGGCGTTCAAGGACTCCCTCGGCGTGGGCCTGGCGTTCCTCCCGCTCGGGCTCGCCTTCGGCGCACTGGTGACGCGGTCGGACCTGCCCTGGTGGTGGGCCGGGCTGTCCGCAGCGCTCATCTTCGGCGGATCGTTCGAGTTTCTGCTCATCGGACTCGTCACCTCCGCCGCCCCGCTGGCAGCCATCGCGCTGTCCGCCTTCATGGTGAACGTCCGGCACGCCTTCTACGCACTGTCCTTCCCCCTGCACCGCGTGAACGGCCGGCTCGGCAAGGCGTACAGCACCTACGTCCTGTGCGACGAGGCGTACGCGTTGACCACCGACGAGCAAGCCCGTTCCTGGCCGAGTCGGCGCATCCTGTGGCTCCAGCTCCTCCTGCACCTGTACTGGACCGGCGGCTCCACCGCCGGAGCCCTGCTCGGCCCCCTCGTCCCGGACAGCGTCACCGGCCTGGACTTCGCTCTGACCGCCCTGTTCACCGTCCTCGCCCTCGACGCCGTACGGAACGTGCGCGGCGACCTGCCCACCCCGGCCCTGGCCCTGCTCAGCGCCCTGGCCGCGCGGCTCCTCTTCCCGGACCAGATGCTCCTGGCCGCCTTCGCCCTCTTCACCGCCGGCCTCCTGGCCCGTCGCCTCAGCACCCGCGGGAAGCCGAGCCATGCCTGACAGTCCCTACGTCATCGCCGCTGTTCTCGTCACCGCCGCCGTCACCTGGGCCCTGCGCGCCCTGCCCTTCGCCGCACTCATGCCCCTGCGCAACAGCGCGACCGTCCAGTACCTCAGCACCCGCGTGCCCGCCGGCGTCATGCTGATCCTGGCCGTCTACTGCCTGCGCGACCTCCCCCTCACCCACGTGCGCTCGCTGGCCCCGCTGGCCGCCCTGGCCGTCACCGTCGGCCTGCACCTGTGGCGCCGCAACGCGCTGCTGAGCATCCTCGGCGGCACGGCCGTCCACGTAGCTCTGGCCAGCACCGTCTTCGCCCGCTGAGCGGTGGCCGGCCCGGGACGGAGGGTTCCAGGGCGGGTTCAGACCGGATCTTCTGGCGCGTGTGCCGCGGCCATGATGCCCCTGACCCCGGCGGGGCTGGTGAGCCGGCGCGTGTACTCGCTCCTGCTCAGCGTCCCGCCCATCAGGGCACGGGAGTTGCGGTGGGTCGCAGGGCTGTCGACCGTCATGCCGGCGCTGAAGTGGACCTCCCTCGCGCCGGTCAGGCGTAGGACACGTGACACGTTGCGTTCGGTCACGCCGCCGCCCGGCATCACGACGACGCGGTCCCCGGCCGCCTGGACCAGGCGGGCGAGCAGCGGCGCCCCTTCGAGTGCCGAGATGTCCTGGCCGGAGGTGAGGACGCGCTCCGCGCCGAGCTCGACCAGCCTCTCCAGCGCCTCGAAGGGGTCCTGCACCATGTCGAAGGCCCGGTGGAAGGTGATCGGGCGGTCGGCGGCCGCGGCGATCAGACGCCGGCACACCGCCATGTCGACATCCGCCCCTGGCGTGAGGGCACCGAGGACGATCCCGTGGGCGCCGAGGCGGACCGCCGTCTCGATGTCGCGGACCATGGCGCTCACCTCGTAGCGGTCGTAGACGAAGTCCCCGCCGCGCGGGCGGATCAGGACGTTCACCTCGATGTCCGGCGCCGCTTCCAGGACGGTCTCCAGCAGTCCCGCACTGGGCGTGACGCCCCCCTCGAACAACGCGCTGCACAGCTCCACCCGGTGCGCGCCTGCGTTCTGAGCGGTCAGTGCGCCGACGGCGGAGTCGACGCAGACCTCGAAGCGCAGGCTCATCGGCGTTCCGCCCGGCCGCGGGTGAGAGTGAGGGTGAGGGTGGATTCGCGGCTCATCGTGCGATCGCAACTCCCTGCTCGGCGAAGCCTGCTGCGAGGCCGCTGATCAGGATAAGGCCCGTGCCGACCGGCCCGGAGCTTGCCGTCCCTCCCCGCACCGGTCGAGCCCGCGGGACGTGTGGAGAGGACATCCCGACACGGCGGTATTGTCCTCGTGGTGCGCGGAATCGTGCTGAATTTCGCCCCTACGCTTGTCACGCCGTTCAAGTGGCCCGATGGGACCGGGCAAGCGCTTACGCGGTCGGGGTTTCACACACGGGAGCCGCCCCGCCCCGCGCCGTTCACCATCCGTGCCCCTTCCTGTTCATGACTCCGCGTCGCCTCGGCCTGCGTGCGACGCGTGCCCGCGTGTCCGGCCAGGTGCGCGGGGGCGGAGGGAGCAGGGGGTGACCGGGTGCCGGACCCGCGCCACACCGAGTGCGTCGCCGCTCCGGGCCGCGGCCGAACCGGCCGGAACCGGCTCGGCCGCGGCCCGTTCCGGGACGGACGCCGCGTCGGGGTAGGCCGGCGGTTTCGACGGCCCGCCGGGACAGCCACGGCGAGCAACAGCAACACCCGTACTCGAAGATGAAAGGCGAGCCAGGGATGAGACGATCATTCGCGCTGCGATTCCACGCGGTGCTGGCCTTGTTGGCCATGATGGTCGCGACCGGTGTGGTTCTGTCGATGCCCGAGGCATCGGCAGCGACGGGCAGCGCCACCGGCTATGCGACGCAGAACGGTGGGACCACCGGCGGTGCGGGTGGGCAGACCGTCCGGGCCACCACGGGGACCGCGATCCATGAGGCCCTGTGCGGCCGGGCCAGCGAGAGCACCCCGATCATCATCGAGGTCGAGGGGACCATCAACCACGGCAACACCAGCAAGGTGTCGGGCGACAGTTGCAACACCGCCGATGACGTGATCGAGCTCAAGCAGATCAGCAACGTCACGATCGTCGGGGTCGGCAGCGGCGCCGTCTTCGATCAGATCGGTATCCACATCCGCGAGGCCAACAACATCATCATCCAGAACGTCACGGTCCGGAACGTCAAGAAGTCGGGCTCGCCCACGTCCAACGGCGGCGACGCCATCGGCATGGAGAGCGACGTCCGCAATGTCTGGGCCGACCACCTCACCCTGGAGGCGTCGGGTGGGGAGGACGAGGGGTTCGACGGCCTCTTCGACATGAAGAACAACACCCAGTACGTGACCCTGTCCTACAGCATCCTGCGCAACTCGGGCCGCGGCGGGCTCGTCGGGTCCAGCGAGAGCGACCGCTCGAACGGGTTCGTCACGTACCACCACAACCTGTACGAGAACATCGATTCCCGTACGCCCCTGCTGCGTGGCGGTATAGGCCACGTCTACAACAACCACTTCGCAAACATCCACGAGTCCGGGATCAACTCCCGCGCCGGAGCCCGGGCCAGGGTGGACAACAACTACTTCGAGGACTCCAAGGACGTCCTGGGCACCTTCTACACCGACGAGGCCGGCTACTGGCAGGTCAACGGCAACATCTTCGACAACGTCACGTGGTCAAGCCCGGGTGACGAGACCAACCCCGCCGGCCCAGACCCGGAGTCCAACACCACCGTCGACATTCCCTACTCGTACAGCCTCGACGACGCAAGTTGCGTGCCGAGCGTCGTGAGCGAGACGGCAGGCGCCAACAACGGCATGCGGGAGTCGGACGGCAACTGCTCGCCCCAGAACCCGGACCCGAACGACCCGGACCCGAACGACCCGGACCCGAACGACCCGGACCCGAACGACCCGGACCCGAACGACCCGGTCGGGACGAACCTCAGCCTCGGGGCCGGTTCCGATGGCAGCAGCAAGGCCGGCGGGACGAGCTACGGCAACGTGCGGGACGGTGACATGAGCACCTACTGGTCGCCCAGCGGCTCGACCGGTTCGATCTCGATCAAGTGGGACTCCGCCACCACGGTGTCCAGAGTCAACATCCGGGAGGCATCGGGCTCCGAGGGGAGCATCGGCTCCTGGCGGCTGGTCGACGCCGACACCCGCACCGTCCTGACCTCCGGCAGCGGAGCGGGCGTCATCACCTTCCCCTCGACTTCACTGCGCAAGATCACCCTTGAGATCACCAGCTCGACCGGCACGCCGAGGATCGCCGAGTACGAGACCTACGCCGGATAGGAACGCGGCCCCGCTGCCCGTACGGGACCGCGGGCAGGGGGGCCGCGCAGCCGACACCGGTGCCCCCGGCCGATCGCCGGCTCCGGGGGCCGTCGCACGGCCCCCGGACGCACCTCTGTTCCGATTCTTGCCGTGAGTGTTCCGGCCCACCCAGCAGCGGGTCATGGAGTACGCCCGGGCGATCGTGGAGCACGGGCTCCCGCGCGGCGTCATCATGATCGACGACCGGTGGCACGAGGACTACGGCACCTGGACCTTCCACGGCGGGCCGTTCCCCGATCCGGCCGCGATGCCGCGGCAGTTGCGCGACCTGGGCTTCAAGGTCATGCTCTGGCTGGTCCCGTACGTGACCCCGGGCACCGAAGTGTTCCGCGCATTGCGCGACGCCGGGCTGCTCATCCGCGACCGGCGGGGACGCGTCGCCATCGGCGCGTGGTGGAACGGCTTCGGTGCGGCGCTCGACCTGCTGGGCCCGGAAGCGGTGCGCTGGCTCGCCGGAACGCTGAAGGACCTCCGCCGGCTCGGTGTCGGGGGATTCAAGTTCGACGGCGGGGAGCCGCCGTTCTACCGTTCTACGCGGCCCTGGGCTGCGCGGACCCGCACGCCTACACGATCGCGTGGAACCGTTCCGGGCTGGGATATCCCCTCAACGAGTTCCGGGACGCGCGGCTCGCGGCGAACCTCCCCCTCGCGCAGCGGCAGCGCGACACGCTTCACGCGTGGACCTGCCGCGACGGTCTGGCCGGGCTCGTCCCCAACGCGCTCGCCCAATCGCTGACCGGACACGCCTACGTGTGTCCGGACATGATCGGCGGTGGTGAGTACCAGTCGTTCGGCAGCGCCGACTTCGACGCGGAACTGTTCGTCCGTTCGGCGCAGGCTTCCGCGTTGTTCCCCATGATGCGGTGCTCCGCCGCACCCTGGCGGCTGCTCACCGCGGAGCACCTCGGGTACTGCCGCGAGGCGGCGCGGCTGCACGAGCGACTGGGCCCGGAGATCCTCGCCCTCGCCGAGGAGTCGGCCCGCACCGGTGACCCGATCATGCGCCCGCCGGAGTTCGACCACCCCGGACACGGCCACCCGCGGATCACCGACCAGTTCCTGCTGGGCCCGGACATCCTCGTCGTTCCCGTGCTCACCGGGGAGCCACGTCGAGAAGCGTCGTCATCCCACCGGGAACGTGGCGAGCCGACGACGGCCGGATCGTCAAGGGCCCCGTCACCGTGGAGATCGACGCGCCGCTGTCGCGGCTGCCCTGGTTCCGGCGCCTCGGCGCCTCGGTGCCGAGGCGCCCACGAGCGACGGCTGAGCCGGGGCGGCGGTGCTTGAGCACCGCCGCGGGCCGGCCGTTCCCCGGAACGCGCGGTGTCAGCTCCGCGTGAAGCGGTACGTCATGCTGTCCGTCAGGACGCAGAAGCCCGGAGACATGACGATCACGCGCAGCGTGCCGGTGCGGCGGTCGTAGTCGACGCCCTGCGCCTCGAACGTGCCGGAGCAGCCGCTGCGAAGCGGGAGTTGACCGAGCGCCGTGACGTGCCCGGACACGTCCGCCGTGCCGTTCGGCTCGCCGGAGAGGTCGATCTGGAGCAGCGGCTTGGTGATGCCGAAGAGGCTGCCCTCCGGGTCGTCGGAGGAGCACAGCAGCGTGGTCGGGCCGGAGAAGTCGCAGCCCTGGACGTCGCGTACGGCGTGGTCGAGGTGGACGGTGGAGACCTGCGGGAGGTCGGCGGAAGGCGACGTGCTCGCGTTGACGCCCGGGGTCGGGAAGACCAGCAGCCGGTTCATCGTGCCGTATTCGCCCGCCAGCATCCACTGGCCGTCGGGGGAGACGGCGACCCAGGAGTTGTTCAGCGCCTCGTCGGGGCCGAGCGGGTGGACGTACTCCGACCAGTCGCCGTCCGGCGCCTGCACCCGGAACATCTTGGTGGTGCCCGAGTCGCGCTGGTACGGCTCGATGTAGTAGCCGTCGTGGGAGGCATCGGGGTCGCCGACGTGGGTCCAGCCGCGCACGCGGACGTCGGCGGGGATGGTGCCGATGCCGGTGTAGCGGTTGGGGCTGTTCGCCGGGACCTCGACCGAGGCCAGGCCCTGGCTCTCGGTCAGCGGATCGGCGCGGTCGGAGCCGACCTCGGTCCAGATGTCCGCCGCCGCGGCGGGCGGGGCCGTGGACAGGAAGGCGGCGGCGACGAGGGCGAGGAGGCCGGTCACGGCCACGGGACGGCGTTGCCGGGTGCGCAAGGGCATGGGGGATCTGCTCCTCGGTGGGGGAGGGAACGCACTCGGCGGACAGTGTGGCGGAGGCAGAGGGGCATGTACAGACCAATGTTGGAACGGTGGTGGTCGGCCGCGTGACCGTTCGGCGGACTCCTCCAGGTCCGGAGCGGGCGGCCACGCGGGAGCGCGGCGCCGGCGCGGTGCCGGCGCCGCGCCGGGCGGCCAGGGGCGGTGCTTCCGTTCCGGGCCGGTCAGGCGGCCGGGGCCTCCTGCTCGGCCTCCACCGCGGCGTTCCACTCGGGCTTGGACGCCTGCCAGCCGTCCTCGTTGTGGCCCAGGCGCCAGTAGCCGGAGATCGACAGCCGCTCCCTCGGCACCGCCCGGTCCAGCCGGAGGTGGCGGCGCAGCTCCTTGACCATCCCGGCCTCGCCGTGCGCGAAAACCTGCACGTCGGGGGCGGGGGAGTCGAGGCCGCGCACCACGTCCAGGAGGGCCTTGCCCACCGGGCGGTCGCCGCGGTGCAGCCAGGTGATGCCGACGCCGTCGGGGGAGTGGATCTTCTGCTCCTCCTGCGGCCCGGCGATCTCGACGAAAGCCCGCACCTCGGCGCCGGCGGGCATCCGCTCCATCGCCGCCGCGATGGCGGGCAGCGCGCTCTCGTCCCCGGCCAGAAGGTGCCAGTCGGCGGCCGGGTCCGGCGCGTAGGCCCCGCCGGGCCCGGCGAACCGGATCACATCGCCGCGCCTGGCGGCGGCGGCCCAGGGGCCGGCCAGCCCACGGTCGCCGTGCACCACGAAGTCGATGATCAGCTCCCGCGCCCGCGGGTCCCACTCCCGCACCGAATAGGTGCGCGTGGCGGGCCACTGCTCGCGGGGGAACTCGGCGCGGATACGTGCAAGATCGAACGGCTCCGGGTAGTCCACGCCCGGCGCGGGGAACAGTAGCTTCACGTAGTGATCCGTGTACTCCCCGGCGGAGAACGCGGCCAGCCCCTCGCCGCCGAGCGCCACCCGGTGCATCCCCGGCGTCAGCCGCTCGGTCCAGGTGACCTCTCCGGTGTGAACCTGGGGTGTCTTGCGGGCCGGTCGCTCAGCCATGGTGCTGCTCCCTGCTTCGGGGTTAGGTATACCTAAGTTAACAGCCGCGGGGCACCGCCGTCGGGTGCGGCCCGGCAGTGTGTGGCCCGGCAACGGGCGGGACGGCTGGTGATGCCGTGGTTGTTCCCTCAAGCGCGCCCAAGCGATGAAGGCGGCGTGGTCGATCACGCACCTCGACCGGACCGCACCGGACGCACCGGACCGTGACGCGGCGTTCGGCCCGGTCGGCACCAGGAACGTGCGCCCACTCAACGTACCGTTCCCGGCGCGTGGCAGGCGCCGGGTGCTGGGCTTTCTCGTAGTCGGGTTTCACGTCGTCATATTCCGTTCGCACGTTGTCATTTGTATTGACACCCTCCTCTCCTCCTCCTATTCTCTGTTCGATTTCGTGAACGACGTTCTGTATATCGAACAACTGGGCACGGAAAGGGTAAAAAAATGTCCCCCTCCGTCAGCCGACGGCGGCTCCTCCAGGCGGCCGCGGCCACGGCCGCCGCCTCCGCCGCCGGGTCCGCCATCGGTCACTCGCCCGCCCGAGCGGCAACCGCCCCGGCCCTGGCCGATATCGGGGTGTCCGCGCACCCCTTCGAGCTCGGTCAGGTCCGCCTGACCGCGAGCCGATGGCTGGACAACCAGAACCGCACGCGGAACTACCTGCGGTTCGTCGATGTCGACCGGTTGCTGTACAACTTCCGGGCCAACCACCGCCTGTCCACCAACGGCGCCGCATCGAACGGCGGCTGGGACGAGCCCACCTTCCCGTTCCGCACCCACATGCAGGGGCACTTCCTCACGGCATGGGCGCAGGTCCACGCCGTGACGGGGGACACCACCTGCCGGGACAAGGCCGACTACATGGTGGCGGAGTTGGCCAAATGCCAGGCCAACAATGAGGCCGCGGGGTTCAACAGCGGGTACCTGTGCGGCTTCCCCGAATCCGACTTCGACGCCCTTGAGGACCGGACCCTGTCCAACGGCAACGTGCCGTATTACGTCATTCACAAGACCCTGGCCGGCCTGCTGGACGTCTGGCGCCTCATCGGCAGTACACAAGCCCGTGACGTGCTGCTGAATCTGGCGGGTTGGGTCGACTGGCGCACCGGGCGGCTGAGCGGCCGGCAGATGCAGGCCATGATGGGGACCGAGTTCGGCGGCATGAACGCCGTACTGTCCGATATCTACCAGCAGACCGGCGACTCACGCTGGCTCGCCGCCGCGGGGCGCTTCGACCACGCCGCGGTATTCGACCCGCTGGCGGCCAACGAGGACCAGCTCAACGGGCTGCACGCCAACACCCAGGTGCCCAAGTGGATCGGTGCCGCACGCGAGTTCAAGGCCACCGGAACCACCCGCTACCGGGACATCGCCACCAACGCCTGGAACATCACCGTGAACGCGCACACCTACGTCATCGGCGGCAACAGCCAGGCGGAGCACTTCCGCCCCCCGAACGCCATCGCCGCTCATCTCGACGAGGACACGTGCGAAAGCTGCAACACCTTCAACATGCTCACGCTCACCCGGGAGTTGTTCACGCTGGACCCGAGCAGGGCCGCGCTGTTCGACTACTATGAGCGGGCCTGGCTGAACCAGATGATCGGCCAGCAGGACCCGGCCGACGACCACGGCCACGTCACCTACTTCACCCCGCTGGCCCCGGGTGGCCGCCGTGGCGTGGGCCCGGCGTGGGGCGGTGGCACCTGGAGCACCGACTACGACAGCTTCTGGTGCTGCCAGGGCACGGGCCTGGAGATGCACACCCGGCTGATGGACTCCATCTACTTCCACAGCGACACCACGCTCATCGTGAACCTGTTCATGCCCTCGGTGCTCAACTGGGCACAGCGCGGAATCACGGTCACCCAGACCACGTCGTACCCCGTCGGCGACACGACGACCCTCCAGGTCACCGGCAACGTCCAGGGGACCTGGCCGATGCGCATCCGCATCCCGGGCTGGACCGCCGACGCCACCATCAGCGTCAACGGCGCGGAGCAGGACATCACCACCACGCCCGGCAGCTACGCCACCCTGACCCGTTCCTGGACCGCGGGGGACACGGTCACCGTCCGCCTGCCCATGCGGGTCGTCATGCGAGCCGCCAACGACAATGCGGACGTCGCCGCGGTCACCTACGGACCGGTCGTGCTGTCCGGCGACTACGGCGACACCTCGCTGAGTTCCCTCCCGTCGCTGGACACGTCGTCGATCACGAGGACCGGCGGCGACTCCCTCGCGTTCACCGCCACCGCCAACGGCTCCACCGTCGCCCTGGGCCCGTTCCACGACGCGCACGGCCACAACTACACCGTCTACTGGCGTACCGGCGGCGAAGGGGACGGCGCCACCGTTCGGCTCGTCAACGCGGGCAGCGGCTACGTGCTGGGCATCCAGGACATGTCCACGGCCGACGGCGGCCGCGCTCTTCAGTGGCACGACTCGGGCACCGCGGATCACGACTGGGAAATGATCACCGACGGGAACGCGGTCCGTTTCCGCAACGCCCACAGCGGCAAAGTGCTCGGCGTTCAGGACATGTCCACCGCGGACAATGCGCCGGTCCTGCAATGGGCGGACAACGGCACCGCCGACCACAGGTGGACGCTGCTCGATCAGGGAGACGGTACGTACAAGATCCGTAACGGGCACAGCGGCAAGCTACTGGGCATCCAGGGCAACTCCACCGCGGTCGGCGCGTTCGCGGTCCAGGACTCCGACAACGGCACCGCCGACAACCGGTGGCGCGTCGTGCCCGACGCGTAGCGGCCGAAGGGGCGACCGGATCGATCAGGATTCGAGAAGCGCCAGGTCCGGTGCCTGCCTAGGGTGACCGCGGAAGACATCGCCATGCACATGAGCTGCCTCTTCTGCCGCGACACCCTCGGGGCCGAGGTGCCGGGACGAGAGCGATCTCGGACCGCGCCTTCGTGAGGAGCCTGTCCCGCCAAGGAGCCCGACGTGACCCTCTCGCTCGACGCCATCACCCTCGGAGTGCCGGAGGTCAACGCTGCCCAGGAGTTCTACTCGGCCGCGTTCTCGCCCGCCGCCGCCGCCGCCGCTCACGGTCAGTACGTGGACCTCGACATGCACGGGGCCGGACGGATCGCTCTGCACGGGGCCGAGGCGCTCGCCGCGGACGCGGACGTGGAGTCCGCGACCTCGGGTTTCCGCGGCTACGTCATGAGCTGCGTCGTCAGTCAGCCCAGCGAGGTCGAAGCCCTGCTCGATGCCGCGGTCCTGGGCGGAGCGGACGTTCTGAAACCCGCGAAGAAAGGGCTGTTCGGCGGGTTCTCCGCGGTGTGCCGGGCACCGGACGGCGCCATCTGGAAGCTGTCCGCGCCGACCAAGAAGGACACCGGCCCCGCGGCGGAACCCCCGGTGCCGACCGAGACCGCGGCCCTTCTCGGCGTCGCCGCGCCGACGGCGTCCAAAGCCTTCTACGCGGCCCTGGGCATGACGGTCGACAGGGACTACGGCGACAAGTACATCGACTTCCGCCCGACCCCCGGAACGTGCAGGTTGGGCCTGATGACGCGCAAGGCCCTCGCGAAGGACGCGGGGGTCGGCGAGGACGGCGCCGGCTTCCGCGCGGTGGCGCTCAACCGCAGGGCCGAGTCCCGTGAGGAGGCCGACTCCGTCCTGGCGGCGGCGGCCTCCGCCGGCGGCCGCGTCGTCGCCGCCGCGGAGACCGGAGGCGGCTACTCCGGGTACTTCACCGACCCGGACGGCTTCCTGTGGCAGGTGGCTTGCGCGTAGCTTCCCCGCGATCCCGCTCGGCGGGCACCGCCCGAGGCGTCGGCGGAGCGGGAAAGCCGTCCGCCCCCGCGTGCGGACCGATGAGCTTCCGCGACCCGCGGAGTCTGAGGGGTGGGGGGACGGTCCGCGTCTTCTCGCCCAACAGGCTGAATCGGCCGGCAGGGCCGAGTAGAGGAAGTGGTGCGCCATGAAGCTGGTTGTGCAGGAGTTCCTGTCGCTCGACGGGGTGTCCCAGGGGCCGGGCTCCCCGGACGAGGACACCAGCGACGGGTTTCAGGCGGGCGGCTGGTTCGTGCCGCACCTCGACGAGGAGTTCGACCAGCTGGTCGCCTCGTGGCTCGGGGAGGCGGACGCCTTCCTGTTCGGCCGCCGCACCTACGAGAACTTCGCGCGGGACTGGCCGAAGATGACCGACCACCCCTCCGCCGCCCTCCTGAACGGCCTGCCGAAGTACGTGGCCTCCCGCAGTCTGACCGAGGCCGCCTGGGACCCGACCACGATCCTCTCCGGCGATGTCCCCGCCCGGGTCGCCGAGCTGAAGCGGCAGCCGGGCCGGGAACTCCAGATCCACGGCAGCGCCCGACTGGCCCAGTCCCTGTCGGCCGCCGGGCTGGTCGACACGTGGCGGCTCGTGATCGCTCCGGTCGTGGTGGGCCAGGGCCGGCGCTTGTTCCCGGACGGCGGCGCGCCGGCCGGCCTGCGGCTCGTCGGCCACCGGACGACACCGGGCGGCCTGTCGGTGCACACCTTCGAGTCGACGGGGCTTCCGGAGTACGGGACCTACGGGCCCGACGCGTAGCCCCCCCGGCGCCGGGCCCGGCCCCCGCGGGCCGCCGGGGGCACCCGACGTGATCGGGCACAGGATGTCGGGTCCGGCCGCAGGCGTGCCGCCTGGCGCGGTGAACGCGCACCGGGGGCCGGGGGCCGACGCCGAACTGTGGCCCCGGCGGAGCGGGAGCAGGGATGAACTCCGCGCCGCATATCCAGGCGGCCGGCCTGACCGACCGCTCCAGCCGACCGCTCCGGCCGACCGCAGAGGCCGGCTGAAGCGGTGTGGCCGGTGTGCCGGCGGTCAGCGCAGCTTCAGGCGGTAGCGGAACGGTGCGCGGCCCGTGATCAGCACGCGCGGGCCCGGCGGGGTGAGGCTGCCGTTCAGCCAGGTGTAGCGCTCGCCCGGATCGACCACGGCCGGCTGCCCGGGTCCGGCGCCGTTCCCGGGACCGAACGTGATCCGGTCGTCGCCGCGGCGGTAGCTGCCTTCGCCGGACGTCAGCTGGTAGGTGTCGGGCTGCCCTTCGACCGCGGCCAGCCCCGCGCCCCCGAGCTCCCCGCCGGGGCGGAACGCCAGCTCGATCGCCAGCGGCACCTCCGACTCGTCCACCTCGAACGACACGTTCAGTCCCTCGCCGGCCTCCTCGACCAGCACCTCGGTGCGCAGCGTCACATACGTCCTGGGCCGGTGGGGGAAGTCCATGGCCGACCAGAAGCGGCCGTCGTCGGTGAGCGGGTAGTCGCCGTCCCGGCGCCGGTGCTGGGGCGGCAGCGGCAGGTGGTAGGCGGCCCGGACGCGGGCGTGCAGCCGCCAGCCGTCCCCGGCCGGCTGAAGGTCCTCGCTGCGGAAGTGGCCCAGGGAGAAGAACTGCGGGGCCAGCCGCACCGAGTCGAGGATCGCCGCGCCGCGGCGGAAGGAGAGAAAAGTGGGGTTGGTGGACAGCCCGGAGGAGATCGCCCGCACATCGGGGAAGTCCGTGCCGCCGAACAGGGTGATCGTTCGGCTGCCGCGCCGGAGGCGCACGAGGCGCACGTCCGTGTCGTGGTGGGCGTAGTGGGTGGGCGGCGGCTCCGACGGGGGCAGCTGTCGCGCCAGCTCCGGGTCGTCCAGGACGCGCGCGAGCGCGTCGCCGGGCGGGTCCTCCGCCGCCGGCAGCTCGGCGATCCGCCGTTCGACGTCCCGGGCGACGGCGGCGAACCGGCCGTTGCCGTCGCGCAGCGCCAACGCCCGGTAGAGCAGCCAGTAGTCGGCGAGCGAGCGCTGCCGGGTCTGGTCCTGGCGACGGGAATGGACCGTTACGACCTCGCCGTTGGGCTCGATCTGGTAGAGGGTGGCCGCCAGGTTCCGCCGCACGTGTCCGTACAGCTCCGGCCTGTCGCACAGCCGGGCAACGGTCAGCAGCGACGGCCCGGTCACGACGGCGGCGTAGGTGGCGCTGCGCTCGCTGTACTGTCCGCCCGGGTACTGGTCGATCCCCTCGGCCAGCCACTGGTCGATCCGGCGCGGGTAACGGGCGTCCGGGAAAAGGGCGTTGATCTGGGCGAGTACGGCGCACACCTTCCACCGGTGATTGGGCGTGTGCACGCCGCCCTCGGCGATCGGCGGCCCGGCCGCGCGGACGATGCGGCTCAGCGTGGTGCGGACGTTCTCGGCACGCGCCTCGTCGCCGCCGCCCAGCAGGCCGAGCACCAGGCACAGGTCGGCGATGCTGAACGCCGTGTCGGGGGGCGAGTGCAGATTGCCCTGGTCGAACAGCCCGTCGTCATGCTGATGCGCGGCGAGCGCCTCGGCCATCTCGGCCATCGGGCCGAGCAGCGCCTCGTCCCGGTGGTGGGCGGAGTCCTGCCAGGCCCAGGCGGCGGCCAGCCGCCGGAGCGAACGGGCCGTGCGCCGGGCGGAGATGTCGGCCAACTCGTCGCGATAGGAGGACAGAACCTCGGGGACCAGCCCGTCGGCCTCCGCGGTGACGAGGCCGAGGAACGTGCCGTCCCGCGCCGCCCCCTGCACGGCCGCGGCCGCGCCGCCCGAGCCGGTGGCGGCGCCCGTCGTGAGGGACAGGCCCGTACCCGAGGCGGTCGTGGCGACGAAACGGCGGCGGCCGATCACGGATGCCCCGTCACGTTCGCGGTGGGGGCCTGCGGCGGCGGAACGACGAGGGGAGCGGGCATGGATACCACCTTTTCCGGCCAGACCCGGGGAAAGCGCTTGCCGAGACCCTAGGTTCACCTGCCTGCGAGAACAAGAGGCGTGCGCGGGGAACGGACCGGCGCCGCGTCGGCCGCCGTCGACGACGTGGCCGGGACAGGGCTGTTTCACGGCTGCGGTCCTGGACAGGCTGGCAGCGGTAGTGCCCGAGCGCGTCCCTACCGGATTCCGGGTGGTGCAGATGAAGTTCAGCTACGCCCTCCTTCCCGACTACCCCCTGAACGAGTCGCTGGCGTCGATTCGCCTCGCCGACGAGCTGGGCTTTCACGCCTGCTACGCCGCCGACGAGACCTGGCACAAGGATCTGTGGCAGTTGTTCGCGGTGGCGGCGGGCCACACCAGCCGCATCCGCTTCGGTCCCAGCGTCTCTCCGGTGACGCTGCGCGAGCCCAGCCTGATCGCGCAGTCGCTGGCCACGCTCGACGAACTGTCCGGGGGACGGGCCGAAGGCGTGCTCTCCAGCGGCAACTTCGGGCTGCTGGCGCAGTACCGCATGGACTGGACGAAGACCCGGCCGCTGTCCCGCGTGAAGGAAGGGCTGCACGTGGTCCGCACGCTGCTGGACAGCGGGACGATCACCTACGACGGCGACTTCTTCGGCTACGACGGGCTGTTCACCTTCGCCAGGCCCGTTCAGCCACGCCTGCCGCTGATGCTGGGCGCCATGCGCGGGCCCAAGTCCTTCGAGGCGGCCGGTGAGTTGTCCGACGGCTGCCACCATGCCCTGAGCTACACCCGGGAGGCGTACGAGTACGCGGTGCGGCACATCCGTGCCGGAGCCGAACGGGCAGGAAAGGACTGGCGGGACCTGGACATCGGGGCGTGGGTGGTCTTCGCCACCGGGCCCGACTCCGCGCGGGCGAAGGAAGCGGCCCGCAGCATGGTGGGCATCTACGCCTCCTCGATGCCGAAGGAGCAGCTACGCCGCAACGGGGTCGATCCGGACGAACTCGCTCCTGTCATCGACGCGATCGCCGGTGGCGACCTGGCCCGCGGGATCGAGCTGACGAGCCAGGACATCGCGGACCGGCTGTCCATCTCGGGCACCCCCGACGAGTGTCTGGAGAAGATCCGGCGGGAGATCGTGCCGACCGGCGTCAACCATATGATCTGCGCCATCACCGACCGCGGCCTGGTCCGCGCTTTCACCGGCCGCGATCTCGACCACGTCGCCGATGTCGACACCCAACTGCGCCTCATCCACGACCACATCATGCCTGCGCTGCGCTGACGCGCCGGCGGGAGCGGTGGGCGGTGGGTGGCAGGATAAGGGCGGTCGGACCCGGATTCCTGGCAGGAAGGACGCAGTTCATGAGGGCAGGGCGGACAGTCGCGGTGGCCGCGGGCGGCTTGTTGCTCATGGGAGGGCTCGCCGCGTGCGGTGGCGACGACGGCGGCGGCGGGCAGGACACGGAGCAGGAGTCGCAGGAGTCCGCCGACCAGCAGGGTGACCAGGGCGACGACACCGCGGAGGAGCCCGCTGACACGGCGCCGCGCGGAGAGGGCATGGACGGCACGTGGGCGCCGATCAACGACAGCCCCATCGAGACCTTGACGGTGACCGGCGAGGACGCCGAGACGACCGGGGCCCTGGCCTGCCCCGGCACGCTGACCAGCGAGGGCGGTGAGACCCGTATCGAGCTGGCCTGCGGGACGCCCGATGAGCAGCGGTCGGCGGGCACCGTCGAGCTCGACCCCGATGGCACCCACCTGGTCATCAGCTGGGACGGCCCCGAGTGGGGCGGCATGATCGACAGCTTCACCCCGGCGGGGTGAGCCGTTCACCTCGCCGCGGCGAGGTGAACGGCCCGCACGGGGCCTGCCGTCACGGCGGATCGGGCCACGGGGCGTCATGCAGATCCACCCAGGTCTCCCGCACCCGGCGGCCGAGCAGTTCGGTGAGGGAGGATGCGAGCCCGGGGTCGTGGGGCCCGATGATGCCCGCTGCGGCGGTACCGCCCCGCGCCGACCACCGCAACTCCAGCTGGGTCTGCGTGTAGCCCTCCCCGACGACGCCGTGATGCTCCACGGCCACCGATCTCAGGTCGGTCACGGCCACGCTCCGCGCGTTCGACTCGCCCTTGAGTACGACGCGGTCCGCGGCGAACTCAACGGTGTCCACCGCGAGTCGGGGCACGAGGGCGACCGTGACGGCGGCGAACAGCAGCAGCACGTGCGGGAGGAACAGGGGCAGGCCCCACCACAGCGGTCGTGACGTCATGGCCAGCCAGACCATCACCACGTACCCGGGCCAGGCGATCGGGTTGACGACCAGATGTGCGATGAGGCAGCCGGCTGGGGGAACCACGGGCCGGTAGCCGGACCAGGTGAGTGTCTCCTTCGGCATGGGTCACCTCGGCCTCTCGACGGTGAGCAGCATGATGCCGCCGGAGCGCCGGGACCCCTCCCAGGGGCGGTGCCACGGTCACGCACCCGCACCGCCCCGGTCCCGGCGGGGCCGGGAGGGCTCACCCCGCGTATGCCACGTGGAATTCGATCATGAGGGCGAGCAGGATGCCGGGAGCGACCGATGCCGGTACGAAGCTGGCTGAAGAGCCGGGCGCCTGCCCAGAGTCGCCGGGTCAGGGGGCGAGCACGTCCAGCTCGGCCATGGCGCCGGTGGTGATCTCGCGGGTCAGCCGCTCGGCACGGTCCTCGTCCCGGGTCCGTACCGCCTCGGCGACCTGGACGTGCAGGGTCACCGCCGCCGGGTCGGGGTCGGTGAACATCACGTGATGCTCGGTGCGCCCGGCGAGGACCTCCGCGACCACGTCCCCCAGCTTGGCGAACATCTCGTTGCCCGAAGCGCGTAGCACGACGCGGTGGAACGCGACATCGTGCACCAGGTAGGCGTCCAGCTGCTGGCCGCGCGAGGTCGCGACCATGCCCAGCGCGTGCTCGGTCAGCTCGGCGCACTGCCGCGGCGTCGCCAGACGCGCCGCGAGCCCGGCCGCGACCGGCTCGACCGCCGAGCGCAGCATGGTCAGGGACCGCAGCTGTCGGGGCCGGTCGGAGCCGGCCAGCCGCCAGCGGATGACCTGCGGATCGAAAACGTTCCACTCCTCGGTGGGCCGCACGGTCACGCCGACGCGGCGCCGGGAAGCCACCAGGCGCATGGATTCCAGGACCCGGACCGCCTCGCGGACGACCGTGCGGGACACGTCGAAGCGCCGTTCCAGCGCGTCGGTGCGCAGGACCGTCCCCGGTGGGTACTCACCGGATGTGATCTCGGGTCCCAGGCACGCCAGCAGCCTCGCGTGCAACCCCCGCCCCTCACTGGTCATGGATCTCCCATGGCAAGCCCGTGGTGATGTCGTTCGTCCTCTGTCACCCTACGCGTTGGTCGGCACCCCCCAATAAGTATTACATTTCAGTGAAGCAGTCTTGAATATGTCGTACTCAGGAGTAAGTCTGGCGGCACCAGTCGAAGAGGACAGTGAGGTGCAGATGCCCATCAGGCACGTGGTGGTCGTCATGGGCGTGTCCGGCACGGGCAAGTCCACGGTCGGCGCGCTGCTGGCGGACGCGTTCGAGGTCCCGTACGCGGAGGCCGACGCGTTCCACCCGGAAGCCAACATCGCCAAGATGAGCTCCGGGGTCCCGCTCGACGACGCCGACCGGAAACCGTGGCTCGACGCCATCGGCGCCTGGGCGGCCGACCGTGCGGGACGTGGTGGCGTCGTCAGCTGCTCCGCCCTCAAACGCGCCTACCGCGACCGGCTCCGCGCCGCCGCGACCGGCCTCTTCTTCGTCCACCTGGCGGCCGACCGGGCCCTGATCGCCGAACGGCTCGCGCGGCGCCACGACCACTTCATGCCCGGCGCCCTGCTCGACTCGCAGTTCGCCGCGCTCGAACCGCTCCAGGCGGACGAGCTCGGCATCGAGGTCGCCGTCACGGCAGCCCCCGAGGCGGTTGCCGCCCGGGCCGCCGCCGCCCTGTCCGCGTACGAGAACCCCGAGAATTCAACGGAGACTTCTCATGGAAGCCATTGAGCCGGCCTACGGCACGGCGACCCTGCTGCTGATCGCGGCCGGTGCCGTCGCCCTCCTGCTGTTCCTGATCATGAAGCTGAAGCTGCACGCCTTCGTGTCGCTGGTCCTGGTCAGCGTCATCACGGCGCTGGCCGTCGGCTTCCCGGTCGCCCAGATCCCCGACGTGCTGATGTTCGGCTTCGCGGATACCTTGGGGTCCGTCGCCCTGCTGGTCGCCTTCGGCGTGATGCTGGGCCGCCTGCTGGAAGTGACCGGCGGCGCCCAGGTACTGGCGGACACACTGATCAACAGATTCGGCGAACGCCGCGCGCCGTTCGCCCTGGGCGTGGCGGCCCTGCTCTTCGGCTTCCCGATCTTCTTCGACGCGGGACTGGTCGTCTTCCTGCCGATCATCCTCACGGTGGCGCGCCGGTTCGGTGGCTCGCTGCTGGTCTACGCGTTGCCGGCGGCCGGCGCGTTCGCCGCCATGCACGCCATCACCCCGCCGCACCCCGGGCCGGTCGCCGCGGCCGACGTGCTCGGCGGCAGCATCGGCGTCACCATGCTGGTCGGCATCCCGATCGCGGTCGTCGCCTGGTACGTCGGCGTGATGCTGGTCTCCCGGTGGCTCGGCGCGCGGATTCACATCCCCATCCCGGAGGTGCTCTTCGGCGAGGCCAGGGACAGCAGCGGCAGGACCCCGGAACAGCAGGGCGGCGCGAACGGGAACGAGGCCGCGCCCGGCCATCGGCCCCCGTCGTTCGGGCTGGTGCTCCTGCTCCTCCTCTTCCCGCTGGTCCTGATCTCCTTCGACACGGTCATCGACACGCTCGTCACCGCCGGCACCCTCGAAGAGGGCCAGGGCTGGGCGGAGTTCCTCGGCCTGCTGGGCAGCACGCCGGTGGCGCTGATGATCACCGTTCTGCTGGCGATCGCCCTGCTCGCGCGCCCCCGCGTTTCGTCGATGTCCGAGGTCACCGCCACTCTGGACGACTCGCTCGGCCCGATCTGCTCCATCATCCTGATCACCGGCGCCGGCGGGATGTTCGGCGGTGTGCTGGAACTCAGCGGCATCGGCGGCGCGCTGAGCGACTCGCTGTCGGACCTCGGCATGTCGCTGATCGTCCAGGCCTTCGTCATCGCCACCCTGCTGCGGGTCGCCCAGGGCTCGGCGACGGTGGCGCTGACCACCACCTCCGGGCTGATCGCGGGCGCGGTCGCCGACGCCAACCTGGGTGACTTCCAGATCTCCCTCCTCGTCGTCGCCATCGCGGCGGGCGCCACGGTGCTCTCGCACGTCAACGACTCGGGATTCTGGCTGGTCAGCCGCTTCTTCGGGATGGACGAGAAGACGACGCTCAAGACCTGGACGGTGATGGAGACGACCCTCGGCGTCTCGGCCTTCCTGGTCGCCGGCGGCCTGTGGCTCGTGGTGTGACGCCCTTGGCCGCGGCGTCCGCCACCCGGGCGGGCACCGCGGCCGGGCCCCGCGGGCGCGGTGTGCGCGGGGCGGTCGGCGGTGCGACGCCGACATGGATAATCGACGCATGGTGACGATGAGCGAAGTCGCAAAGGCGGCCGGGGTATCGGCGATGACGGTGTCCAACGTCATCAACGGCCACCCCTACGTCAGCGACGAGACACGGCTCAAAGTGACCGAGGCGATCGGACGCCTGGGCTACCGGGTGAACGTCGCGGCGCGCAATCTGCGTGCGGGCAGCACCGGAGTGATCGGCCTGGCGGTTCCCGACATCGACCAGCCGTACTGCGCGGAGCTGGCCGGGCTGGTGATCGCGGAGGCGGGGCGCCGCGGCTACCAGGTGGCCGTGGAGCAGACCGGCGCCTCCCGCGAGGGCGAGATCAACGCCCTGGCCCAGTCCCGGCTGCGGATGTACGACGGCCTCATCATCAGCACCGTGCGGCTCGGGGACGCGGACGCGCCCACGTTCCCCACCGATTTCCCCGTGGTCGCGCTCGGCGAACGCATCCACGGCGGGGCTGTCGACCACGTCTCCATGGCCAACTTCGAGGGTGCCGGGGACGTCACGCGCCACCTCGTCGAGCGCGGCTGCCGTCGCATCGCGGTCTTCGGCGGCCGGACACACGGCGAGGAGGGCGCGGCCACGCTGCGTACCGCCGGCCATCTCGCGGCGCTGCGCGAGGCGGGCGTCGAACCGCGCGACGAACTGCTGGTGCCCTGCGTGTTCGCCACCGAGGCCGGGGCCGCGGCCGTGCGCCAACTGACCGGGGCGGGCGTCGCGTTCGACGCGGCGATGTGCCTGACCGACTCGCTCGCGGTCGGCGTGCTGCGCGGCCTGGCCGACCGGGGGCTGACCGTGCCCGGCGACGTGCTGGTCACCGGCTTCGACGACATCGGGCTCGCCGCGTACACCGTGCCCTCGCTCACCACTGTCGCTCCCGGGCACACGGAGATGGTCGCGGCCGCCTTCGACATGCTGCTCGCCCGCCTCCTGGCACCGCGGCGGGAGGGCCGGGCCCGCGAGTTCACCGGGCCCCACCGCCTGGTCGTCCGGGAGTCCACGACCCGCTGACGGGCGGCGTTCCGGTGGTGGCGAGGTCCAGGGTCACCCACCCATCCGTCCGCTCCGCCCGTCGCCTCGCCTCCTCGTATGTGGCTGCCTGTCGGAAATTGTGCGGACAGGCCTCCGCGGCAGGTGATCTTTCGCAGGTTTTCGGGGGAACGGCGTCGGTGGCGCCCGCGCGCCGCTCACGGCCCGGCCGTGAGCGGCGCGCGGGTGAGTGCGGGTCAGCCCGCGGCGGTGATGGAATCCCCCAGTTCGTTCAGGAAGCCTTCCGCCGCCTCCTCCGGGGAGGACTCCCCGAACAGGACCTGCTGGTAATAGCGGCCGAGCAGGCCGCTGCCGATGTTGCTGGCCCCGTTGGGGGTGATCGGGGGCGTGTCGCCGACCTCTTCGCTCATGGCCTCGGTGAAGGCCAGCGATTCCTTGCCGCTGTCGTCCAGCAGCGGCTCGACGGCTTCGCGGAAGGCCGGGTTCCCCGGCTCGCCGCGGTCTAGGCCGAAGGATTCGGCGACGCGGGTGTCGTTGGCCAGGAAGTGGATCAGGAGCGCGGCCTCCGCGGGGTGTTCCGTGGTGGAGGCGGCCGACCAGTACATGGTGGGTTTCAGGTACTGGAATCCCTCGGCGGTGTCGCTGTCGGTGGGCCAGTTCGCCAAGTCGTAGTCGAAGTCGGGCCCCGCCGACTGGTAGGCGAGGAACTGGCCGGCGGGAATGAAGCCCATGGCCGCCTGGCCGGTGACCAGGCTGGACTGGTCGAGCGGCAGGTTCATGGTCTCGCTGATCTCGCCAACCGAGGGCGCGGCCCCGCTGTCGATCCAGTCGAGTGCCCGTTGCCAGTAGGCGGCCAGGATCTCGGGATCGAGGACGAGGTCCCCCTCGGCGTCGAAGAGTTCCCCGCCGTGCTGGCGGGCCCAGACGTTGAGGCTGAAGGAGTCCTGGCCGAACGGGCTGATACCGTGCACCTCGCCGTCGGACGCCTCCGACAACTCGGTGGCGGCCTCCTCGAAGTCCTCCCACGTCCACGAGGTGGTGTCGGGGACCTCCACGCCGTACTGCTCGAAGAGCGTGGTGTTGATGAGAACGCCGTTGGTCGTGGCGCCGGTGGGGACCGCGTACAGTGTGCCGTCGACGCGTCCGGAGTCCAGGACGTTCGCGTCGACCGCGGAGGGGTCCAGGATGTTGCTGACCGAGGACAGGTCGAGCAGGGCGCCGCGCTCGGCATAGGACGCGAGGTAAAGCTCGTCGAACTGGGTGACGTCGGGCATGTCACCGGCGGCCGTGGTGGTGGCCAGCCGGTCCCAGTAGCCCGTCCAGTCGGAGTACTGCGCCTCGACGTTGATGTTCGGGTACTCCTCCTCGAAGAGTTCGATCACGTCGAGTGTCGACTGGGTGCGTGCGTCCGCACCCCACCAGTTCAACGTGATGGTCACCTCGTCCTCGGAAAGTTCCGGATTCTGGACGGGGTCGGCTCCCACGCCACAGGAGGCGAGGGCAACGCAGACCGTGACGGCGGCGATGCCCGCGCGCGTGCTCCGTCGCACACGAAGGGTCATGTTCTTCCCTTTCTGGCCCTTGTCCGGGGCGTCGGTTCGGTTGCTATTTGCCGCCGGTAGTGGCGATGCCGCGGAGCAGGAAACGCTGACCGAAGAGGAACACCAGGAACACGGGGATGAGTGAGATGACGCTCATCGCGAACATGGCGCCGAAGTCGGATGTCGTCTGGGCGTCGATGAAGGACCGCAGCGCCACCGGCACGGTGTAGAGGTCGGGCTTGGTCACGAAGATGAGTTGAGTGAAGAAGTCGTTCCAGGTCCAGATGAACGTGAAGATGGCGGTAGTGGCCAGCGCGGGGACCATCAGCGGAAGCATGATCTGCCCATAGATGCGGGCGTGCCCCGCGCCGTCGATCCGCGCGGCCTCGTCGAGTTCCCGGGGAATGCCGCGGATGAATTGGACCATCAGGAAGATGAAGAACGCGTCCGTGGCCAGGAATTTTGGCACGATGAGCGGCAGGTACGTGTTGATCCAGCCGATCTGCGCGAAAAAGACGTACTGCGGAATGATCAGCACATGGATCGGCAGCATGATCGCGATCAGCATGGCCACGAAGGCCAGCCCTCTGAAGCGGAAACGCAGGCGCGCGAACGCGTAAGCGGCCATCGAGCACGAGATCAGATTACCGATCACCGACCCGAGCACGACCAGAAACGAGTTCAGCAGATACGTGCTGAACGGGAAGGCCAGGGCGTCCCATCCGGTGGGGTAGTGGTCGAAGTCGAAGGTGTCGACGAAGAGACCCGAGCTGGTGAAGATGTCGTCGTTCGGGCGCAGCGAGCTGGCGATCATCCACAACAGCGGGTACAGCATCAGCAGGCAGATGATGACGAGCCCGGTGTGCTTGAGCACGCTGATGACGCGTCGCCTCACGGGGCGCCTGTGGGAGACGAGGGAACGGTTCGGCGCCGGTATGCCGGGCGTCGGCTCGGGCCGCCTTTTGGTCGTGAGGGCGTCAGTCATTATAGAAAACCCAATACTTGGAGGCCCAGAAGTTCAGCGCCGTGAAGGCTCCGATGATGATGAGCAGCAGCCAGGCGAGAGCGGAGGCGTAGCCCATACGGAAGCTGGTGAAGCCTTCTTGGTACAAGTAGAGCGAGAAGAACAGCGTGGAATCGCTCGGCCCACCCGTACCGTTGGAGACGATAAAGGCCTGGGTGAACGACTGGAAACTCCCGATCAGCCCGAGCACCAAGTTGAAGAATATGATCGGACTCAGCAGTGGCAGGGTGATCGAAAAGAGCTGCTTGGGTCGCGAAGCGCCGTCGGTGGCGGCGGCCTCGTACAATTCGCGCGGTATCTGCCGCAGGCCCGCCAGAAAGATCACCATGGGCGCGCCGAACGTCCACACGTGCAGGATAATGATCGTCCCCAGCGCGGTGTCCGGATCGGACACCCAGCCCGGCCCTTCGATGCCGAAAATGGCCAGGAAAGCATTCACGAGGCCCTCGGTGCCGAACACCAGGCGCCACAGGATGGCGATGGCCACGCTCGCGCCGAGCAGCGACGGCAAATAAAGAATCGACCGGTACAGCGGAAGGCCGCGGATTCCCCGGTCGAGCAGCAGCGCCAGGCCGAGCGCGACGGCCAGTTGCAGCGGAACCGACACGATCACGTACGTGAAGGTGACCTTCAGCGACTGCGCCAGCCGCTCATCCGAGAACATGCGCCGGATATTGTCCAGACCCGTGAACTGCGGGTCCTGGAGCAGGTTGTAATCCGTGAAGGCGAGATACAGCGACGCGATCATCGGCCCGAGCGTGATGCCGACCAGCCCGATGAGCCACGGCGCCAGGAAGACCGCTGCCGCCTTGTTGTCGCGGTTCTTCTCGCGGTCATCGGCGGAGCCTGCCTTGGACCGCGAGCGGCTCAGCGACCGGAATTCACCCAGCGCGCTCATCCACCGCACCTCCGCACTCCGCGTCGCGGACCGCGGCCTTGCCGGAGCGGCGCGGGGCGGGGGCGGCCTGGGGCGGAGGCGGAAGGCCGTCGACCGCCGGGGCAGCCGAGCCGCCGGGGTACCACATCAGCGGAATGGGGAGCGCAGGCGGGGTGCCGTGCGGCTCTCCCGCGCTGATGAGGCGTGTTCACACACATAGAAGTGTTTCCTCTCCGGTGCGAAGGGATTGCGCGCATGGCGCCCAGGGAGGAGGAGAGCGCGCCAGCGTGGCGCGACTCTAAAGGCCACGTGATCGATCACACAAGGACTTTGCGCCACTATTTCGCACAGGTTCCGCCACCCCGCGCAGCGGCGGGGAACGGCATACGAACGGTGACCGGCCGACCGACTCCGCGGGCTCGGTCGGGCGAAAGCCCTGGTCAGACGCCGCGGGTGGGGGCGGGTCCGGTTGACTCGCGCAGGATGATGCGGTTGAAGCCCGCCGCTTCAAGCTGTCCGGTGGGCGGCTCGCCGCGCAGCAGCCCGAGCAGCCGGCGCACGGCCTCGCGCCCCTGACGCTCCTGGTCCACGCTGACCGTCGACAGGGTCGGCCGGAAGTAGCGGCCCAGCTCCTCGTCGTTCCAGCCGAAGACGCTCACCTTGCGCGGTACATCGATGCCCAGGCTCTGCAAGCCGGTGATGACTCCGAACGCCACCGCGTCCGAGGCGGCGAACACGGCCGTGGCCCCCGATCCGGCGATGACCTCGGTCGCGGCGGTCCAGCCGGCCCCGGGGCTCCAGTCGCCCTCGACCACGGCCAGCGATTCGAGCCCCAACTCCTCGATCGTCGCCTCGTACACCGCCCGCCGGGCCCGCGCCGACGCCCACTCGAGGGGCCCGGTGACATGGATGAAGCGGCGGTGACCCCACTCCGCCAGGTGACGCATGATCTCCGCGGCCACCGACGCGTCCGCGAACGCGCCCTGCGCGCGCATGCTGTCGTCGTACGCGCCCTCGACGACCATCGGCACCCGGATGTCCGACAGCGCGAACCCTCCGGTGCTTTTCCCGAGGGGCGCGAAGGAAAGGATTCCGTCGGCGCTCTCCGGCTGGAGCAACGCCTCAAGGCGCGTGGCGCGCGCGGCGGCGTCCCCTTCCAGGCTCACCACGTCCAGCAGGTATCCCGCCTCGTGGGCCGCCGCGGCGGCGCCGCTGAGCACCCTGCTCGGCATGCGTTCCATGGACCCGGGAAGGATGACCGCGATCCGGTTCGACCGGCGGGTGCGCATGGTCCGTGCCGCCAGATTCGGCCGGTAGCCCAGCTCGGCGACGGCCTGCGCGACCCGCCGGGTCGTGTCCGGCCGCATGGCCGGGTCCTTGCGCAGGAAGCGGGAGACGGTCTGATGCGAAACGCCGGCCAGCTTGGCCACCTCGTAGATGGTCGGGGGTTTCTTCCCGGCGCGCGGGCGCGTCGCGGGCTGCTCGGCCATACGCGCCACCTCCCCGTCCCTCGCCCCGGCCACCTGAGGCCCGAATTGCCGCCGATCAGTGTATGGGAGCGAAGCGGAACTGGCCCGTGGAATACCGGGGAGCCGGCGGGGGAACGGGCGCGGCGCGGCGGAACGAGCCCGCGACCACGCGCCCGGTACGCCCGCCGTTGCACCGGGCCGAGCCCGCGATGAAACAGCGCAAAGACCTTGTGTGATCGATCACCCATGTCTAAAGTCCAGATGGAGCAAGCGCTTACTGAGCCATGAGGAGTCTTCCGCATGCCCACCTCACCCTCCCGTCTGCGGGCCGCCGTCGTTGGCACGGGCGGCATCGTCACCGGGAGCCACCTGCCCGCCCTGCGGGCCCACGACGAGCGGGTCGAGCTGACCGCCGCCGTGGACATCGACCCCGACCGGCTCGGAACCTTCCGTGCGGCGGCCGATGCCGCGGGCATGAGCGGCGTGCGCGGCTACACCGATCTGGACGCCATGCTCGCGGAGGCCCGCCCGGACCTGGTCCTGATCGGAACCCCCCCTTCGCTGCACCGCGAGCAGACGGTGGCGGCGCTCGAAGCGGGCGCGTGGGTGCTGTGCGAGAAGCCGCTGTGCCTGTCGCTCGAGGAGTACGAGGCGATAGCCGCGGCGGAGCAGTCCTCGGGCGCGTTCGCCTCGGTGGTCTTCCAGCACCGTTACGGCTCGGGCGCCGTGCACGCCCGCGAGCTGATCGCCGGCGGCGAGCTCGGCGCCCCGCTGGTGGCGCACTGCCAGACGACCTGGCACCGGGACGCCGCCTACTACGCCGTCCCCTGGCGCGGCCGGTGGGCCAGCGAGGGCGGCGGGCCGACCATGGGCCACGGCATCCACCAGTACGACCTGCTGCTGCACCTGCTGGGCGAGTGGAGCGAGATCCGCGCGATGACCGCGCGGCTGGTCCACGACGTGGAGAGCGAGGACGTCTCCACCGCGCTGGTGCGCTTCGAGAGCGGCGCGGTCGCCACGGTCGTCAACAGCGTGCTGTCGCCGGACCAGGTCAGCCGCATCCGCATCGACTGCGCGGAGGCGACGGTGGAGGTGACCCACCTGTACGGGCACCGCAACGAGGACTGGGTCTACACCCCGCGCCCCGGCCTCGATGACGAGGCACGCGTGATGCGCTGGCGGACGCCCGCGGCCGACCTGCCCAGCTCCCACGCCGCCCAGCTGGGAGCCCTGCTGGACGCGCACGGCCGGGGGGAACGTCCGCCCGGCAGCGGCCCGGACGCCCGGCGTACCGTGGAGTTCGCCGCGGGGCTGTACAAGTCGGCCTTCACCGGCCGTCCCGTCCTGGCCGGGGAGATCCGGCCGGGCGACCCGTTCTACGACGCCATGCACGGCAACCACCCGGAGTGGGCCCCCAAGGAGGCGCAGTGACCGCTCGACTCACCGCCGTGCACACGCACGGCGACCGCATCACCGTGGCCGCGGACGGCACGGAGATCCTGGCCTACGTCTACCGGCCCGACCCGGAGGCGTTCGAATCGCGCAAGCCGTACGCCCACCCGCTGCGCACGCTGGCCGGCAATCTGGTGTCCGGCTACCGGCCGAACGACCACCGCTGGCACAAAGGCCTGCAGATGACGGCCAGTCACCTGTCGGGTCAGAACTTCTGGGGCGGCAACTCCTACCTCGGCCCGGACACCGGCTACCGGCCCGTCCCCGAGCGGGTCGGCTCGATGCGCCACGATGCCTTCCCCCGGCTGGAGGCCACCGATGAGCGCGTCGACCTGACCGAGGAGCTGACCTGGATCAGCAACGGCGGCGCGGAGTGGGCCCGTGAACGGCGCACGCTGGCCGTGCACTCCGCCGACCGGACCGAGGGCGCGTGGGTGCTGGACTGGGCGATTCACCTGACGAACGTGCGGGGTGAGCCGCTCCACTTCGGCTCGCCGACCACCGCAGGCCGGGAGATGGCCGGCTACACCGGCCTCCAGTGGCGCGGGCCGCGGGACTTCACCGGCGGCCAGGTCCTCACCCCCAAGGGGCCCGCCACCGACGAGGCGACCATGGGGACGCCCGCCACCGAGGCGTCCTGGATCGGCTTCACCACAGAACACGACGACGTCGACGCCCACTCCACCCTCGTCTTCGCCCACGCCCCGGAGAACACCGGTGAGGCGGCCGTCCATCCGTCCCACTGGTTCGTGCGATCCCTGCCGATCCCGACCGTGGCGTTCTCCTGGGCGTTCTTCGAGGAGTTCGAGCTCGCGCCGCGGCAGTCCTTCTCCTACCGCTACCGCGTGGTCGTCGCGGACGGGGCCTGGGAGGCCGGGCGCGTCGGTAAGTACCTGGAGGCACTGCCGTGGTGAGCCTGCCGCACCCGCTGCCCGGCGCCGTCGGCCTCTCGCACCTGTCGGCCTACGAGTGGGAGGCGGCCGACGGGGTGTGCGGCGGCAGCCCGCACCTGCATCTGGTGTGCACCGAGGCGTACATCGTCACCGGCGGACGCGGCGCGGTGCAGACCCTCAGCCCCGACGGCTACCGCGACATCCCGCTGGAGGCCGGATCGGTCGCCTGGTTCACCCCCGGCACCGTGCACCGCATGGTCCAGGGCGGCGACCTGCGCATCACGGTGCTGATGCAGAACAGCGGCCTGCCGGAGGCCGGGGACGCGGTCTTCACCTTCCCACCGGACGTGCTGGCCGATCCCGAACGGTACGCCGCCGCGGCGGCCCTTCCCGCGCGGACCGGTCCGGAGGCGCAGGCCGCGGCCCGCAAGCGCCGTGACCTGGCCGTCGAGGGCTTCCTGCCGCTGCGCGAGGCACTCAGGGCCGGTGACAACGGGCCGTACCTGGAATTCCAGCAGGCCGCCGCCCGCCTGGTCCGGGCCAGGACGCCCGCCTGGCGCGAACTGTGGGAGGCCGGCCCGCTCGCCACGGCGCAGCGTACCGGCGAGCAGCTCGCCGCCCTGGAGGCGGGGGACCCGCAGTACCTCGCGGCGGCCACGGCGTTCGACACCGCCCCGACGCGTCTGGGCGGCTACGGCATGTGCGGCCGCCGCGACGAGTACGAACTGCCGGGCACCACGCTCCCTTACCGGAGCGAGTGACGCCCTGACGCCGCCGACCGCTCGCTCCCTCTCGGGGCAAAAGGAGCGGTCGGCGGCACCCGGCCCCGCGGGCCGGCCCCTTCTCGACGCACGGTGACGGCCCGGTCGAGGCGTTCCCGCATTCTCTGCGGTCGCAGCCCTTGACCCCGGACGCGCCGCCTTCATACTGAGCAACGTTGGTCACGGTCGCGCGAGCCGAGCCGGCCGCCCGGGCTCCCGCTTTCCGTGCAGCCGCTCCGCCCCGCACGGCTCCGCATGCCCACAAGCTCGAACGTCGTTCGTCATGCCGAACGGTCGAACGATTGAACGGGCGCATGGTCGCGAGGGGATGGCTGCGTGTCCCATGACGCCTCAGAAGAAGGACGCGGCGGCCCGGTGTTTGCGCAACCACCCAGATGGGAGAAGGAATGCCGCACGCGAGAGCACGAACCCGGCCGATGGCGGTACTCGCCGCCCTGGCCGTCCTGTTCGCGACCGTCGTCGCGCTCGGTGCGCCGTCCCAGGCGGCCGGGCCGCGGCAGGAGCCGTACGCGGGCTACCTGTTCACGTACTTCACGGGTGAGGGCAGTGCCGAAGGCGAGCAGGTCCACCTCGCGCTCAGCGAGGGCAACGACCCGCTGAACTGGCGGGAGTTGAACGGCGGACGGCCCGTACTGACCTCCACCCTCGGGGAGCGGGGCGTGCGCGATCCGTTCGTCATCCGCGCCCCCGAAGGGGACCGCTTCTACCTGATCGCCACCGATCTGCGGATTCACGGGAACGGTGACTGGGACGGCGCCCAGCGGCACGGCAGCCGCTCGATCATGGTGTGGGAGTCGACCGACCTGGTGAACTGGTCGGAGCAGCGGTCGGTGGAGGTATCGCCGCCGACGGCGGGCAACACCTGGGCGCCGGAGGCGTACTGGGATGCCGAGCGCGGCGTGTACGTGGTGTTCTGGGCCTCCAAGCTGTACGCGGAGGACGATCCGGACCACACGGGGTCGAGCCACAACCGGATGATGTACGCCACGACCCAGGACTTCGACACGTTCAGTGAAGCACGGGTGTGGCACGACCCCGGCCATTCGGTGATCGACTCGACGGTCATCGCGCACGAGGGCACGTATTACCGCTTCACCAAGGACGAACGGGACACCTCCGCCGCCAACCCCTGCGGCAAGTTCATCGCGGCGGAGCGGGCCACCGATCTGCTGGACCCGTCCTGGGACCTCGTGGCCGAGTGCATCGGCCGGGGGACCGCGGGCAGCCCGGGAATCGACCGCGGCGAGGGCCCCACGGTCTTCAAGTCCAACACCGAGGACAAGTGGTATCTGTTCATCGACGAGTTCGGCGGGCGCGGCTACGTTCCGTTCGAAACGACCGACCTGGCGTCCGGCGAGTGGACGATGGCGCGGGACTACGATCTGCCGGCGTCGCCCCGACACGGAACGGTGCTGCCGCTCACGCAGTCCGAATACGACCGCGTCGCCGAGCGCTGGGGCGCCGGGCGCGAGGCCGACGAGAACGGCCTGGTCGCGCACTGGCCGCTGGACGGCACGGCGGCCGACGCCGCCGGCCACGGCTACGACGGCACCCCGGCCGGGGACGTCCGATGGGCGGCCGACGGGCTGGAGTTCGGCGGCACCGGCGGCCACGTGCGGCTGCCGGACCACATGCTGTCCGGGGCGGATGCCGTGACGGTCTCGGCCGACGTGTGGATCGCTCCCGGCCAGCGCACGCCGTACTTCCTGTTCGGCTTCGGCAATACGGCGCCGAACGGGCGGGGCGACGGCTACCTGTTCGCCACGGGCGGTACCGAGGACGGCGGCTTCCGGGCGGCGGTGGCCACGGGCGACTGGACCACCGAGCAGCAGTCGGCGTCCGCGGGCGGCGTGCCGCGCGGGGAGTGGCACAACGTCGCCTACACCGTCGGTGACGGCAGCGGCGTGCTGTACCTCGACGGCACGGAAGTCGCGCGGAACGACGAGGTGACGGTGCGGCCGTCCGACATCGGGGACGGCTTCACCCGCGCCAACTACCTGGGGCGTTCCCAGTACAGCGCCGACCAGTCCTTCGAAGGCCGGATGCGCGATGTCCGGCTGTACAACCGGGCCTTGCCCGCCGCGGAACTGCCCGTCAACGCCACCGCGCTGCTCGGGGCCGAGCTGCGGCAGCTGAAGGCGCCCGCCGTGATCGAGCCGTCCGCCGCCACGGTCACCCTGCCGGTGGAACCCGGCACCCGGCTCGACCGGCTGCGGCCCAGGTTCGATCTGGCGCCCGGCGCGCGGATCAGTCCGCGCAACGGCGCGCGGGTCGACCTGCGGGAGCCGGTGACCTACACCGTCACCGGCGCGGACGGGGCCACACGCAGCTGGACGGTCACCGCCCGCGAACTGCGCACCCCCGCGCTGCCTGGGCTCAACGCCGACCCGCACATCGTGGCGTTCGGCGACACCTACTACCTCTACCCGACCACGGACGGCTTCGACGGCTGGAGCGGAACGACGTTCAGCGCCTGGTCCTCCGAGGACCTGGTCGACTGGCGCAACGAGGGTGTCATTCTCGATCTGGGGCCCGACGTCTCCTGGGCGGACTCCCGTGCCTGGGCCCCCGCGATGGCCGAGCGGAACGGGAAGTACTACTTCTACTACTGCGCCGAGGCCAAGATCGGTGTGGCGGTGGGCGATTCACCGACCGGCCCGTTCACCGACTCCGGCGCGCCGCTCGTCGCGGCCAACCCGGACGGCGGCGGCCAGCCCATCGATCCCGCGGTGTTCACCGACTCCGACGGGACGCCCTACCTCTACTGGGGCAACGGCTCGGCCTGGGTGGTGCCGCTCAACGAGGACATGGTGTCCTACGACCCCGAACGCGTCACGCGCATCGACGGCCTGACGGACTTCCGCGAAGGCCTGTTCATGGTCGAGCGGGAGGGCACCTACCACCTGACCTATTCCATCGACGACACGCGCAGCGAGAACTACCGGGTCGGCTATGCCACCGGGCCGAGCCCCACCGGCCCGTTCACCTACCGGGGCGTGATCCTCGCGAAGGACCCGGCCCAGGGCATCCTGGGCACCGGCCACAACTCGGTGCTGCGCGTGCCGGGTACCGACGCCTGGTACATCGTCTATCACCGGTTCGCCATCCCGGACGGCGACGGCACGCACCGCGAGACCGTCATCGACGAGCTGGCCTTCTCACCCGGTGGCCTGATCGAGCCGGTCACCCCCACGCTGGAGGGCATCGACCCCCATCCGGTCCCCTGACGAACGGAGCGTGCACGAACGGAGCGTGCACGAACGGAGCGTGCACGAACGGAGCGTGCACGAACGGAGCGTGCACGAACGGATCGCGCACGAACGGATCGCGCACGAACGGAGCGTGCACGAACGGCCGGTGCGGCGCCGCACCGGCCGTTCGCGCGCCATCCGTTCGTGTCAGCGGGGTGGCGCGGGGAGGGTGAAGGTCCAGCCCTGGGACGCGAACTCGGGGATGATCATGTCCACGGCGGCCACGGTCGCGCTGCGGTCCCCGCCGCCGTCGTGCAGCAGCACCACGGCTCCCGGTGTGATGCCGGACCTGAGGCGCTGGGCGAGCTGGTCGGCCGTGGACGGTTCCCAGTCGTTGATGGCCAGCCGCCAGCCCAGCGGCTGCATGCCCAGGCTCGCCGCCACCGCCGGGGTCTGCCCCCAACTGCCGTTCGGCGCACGGAAGTACGGGATCGGTGCGCCCGGTACGGCCGCGCGGATGGCGGCGCTCGTCTGCTCCAGGTCGGCGCGGATCTGCTCGGGAGTCCAGGAGCCCATGTCGCTGTGGTGCATGGAGTGGTTGCACAGCGTATGGCCGTCCGCGGCGATCTGCCGCACCAGGTCCGGATACTGCCGCACGTGGTCACCCCACAGGCAGAACACGGCCTTGGTGCCGTTCTCCCGCAGGAGTTGCAGAAGGCCCGGCGTGTTGGCGGGGTTGGGGCCGTCGTCGAAGGTGAAGGCGACCGTCCGGCCATCGATCCCGGTCGAGTCGATGATCGTGCTGTCCGCCGTGGTGCCAGGACCGCCGTCGTGCGTGGCCTGCACCGGGCCCGCGGCGCCCAGCGTGGCGGCCATGCACAGCCCGAGGCCGGCCAGCAGTGCCTGCAGGCGGGCCCGCGCCCGGCCGATGCGGCGACGTGCGCGCGCCCCGTGGGGTGAGTCGATGGGGTTCATTTGTCCTCACTCGTTCCCTTCCGGCTCGTTTCCGCGGTCGTACGGCATCCCTGAACGGCCGCGACCGAGCGGGCCGCGTCAGTTCACCGTGAGACTGGAGCTTCCGCTGCTCTGGTAACCCTCGGTCGCGAGGATCATGTAGTAGTTGAAGCTGCCCAGGGTCATTCCGGCGTTGCCCCACGCGTCGAAGTGCGTGCCGGTGTTGATGGTGCCGCCCGCCTTGGGCGACTGCCTGACACTCCAGAACTGCGGGAAGGTCCTGATGCCTTCGACGGAGGGCGCGTCGTAGCGCATCGTCTGGTAGAGGTCGTACGTGCCGCCGTCACTTGAGACGGTGCCCTTGAAGTCTCCCGTGGGCCGGTAGGTGCCGTAGCCGTCGACGACGTAGTACTCCACCAGCGGATTGGACGTCCATCCGTAGAGGCACAGGTAGCCGTTGCCGGACGGGTTGAAGCTGCCCGAGTAGCTGACCGTCCGCCGGCTGCCGTTGCTCCAGCCCTTGCCGCAGACGAAGTTTCCGGTGTTGCGCCACGAAGTGCTGTAGCTGCCACCGGACCCCAGGGTCATGGAGACCGTTCCCTGGGCGTCGGTCCAGAACGAGTAGTAGTAACCCTCGTGGGTGCCGGTCTGGTTCTCGGTGATGGTCTGCGCCGCGCGGGCGGTGCCGGGCGTCACCAGTGCGGACGCGCCGAGCGCCAGCGCGCCGGCCCCGGCGCCGCCGATGAAGGTCCGGCGGTTGATCCGGGGGGCGGGGCGGTTCTCCTCGTGCATGCTTCCTCCTCGTGAAGGCTGGCGGGAGGCCAGGCAGGGTGACGACTCGGCCGGCCTGTGGGGGGCCGGGGACGCCGGGCGCGCGTCGCGGTCCAACCGCGCGGCGTGGGCTGTCCGGTCGTCGTGGGGGCCCTGCCCCGGATGAGCCTTCGGGGCAGGTCTGTTGATGCCGAACAGTGTTGGACCGGCCCGATGGGTTGTCAATAACTTCCGCAAGCATTCCGGAAGTTCGCATCTGTGTGCTGCTACTCGGGGGCGATGTCATAGCTGGTGAGTGGCTCATTGCCGTTCAGGCGGGCCGGAGATGAGCCACGGGATTGCCGAGATCGAGGGTGAGGGTCTGAGTGCAGTGCCGAAAATTATCGGAGTCATTCCGGTCGGCCGTGTGTGGGTGGCCGCAGGGGCCGGGGGCCGGCCGGTACCGACAGCACTTCGATGCTCGGTGGCGATCAGCCCCTCACGTGCGGCCCGTGGGAGCGCTCCTCGGCGCCGCCGCCGCGCCGTTCTCAGACAATTCTCAGGCGGGCCCCAGAGTGCTCTCAGAGTCGCCGCCCATGCTGCCGGTGCCGCCCGGCGCGGGTCGGCGAAGGACACCGAGCACACGAGGTAACGGACATGGCCTCCGCCGCCGAACGCGCACTGGGCACACTCCTGAGCAAGCACCGCACGGACCACAGGCGGCGGGGCCGGATCGCCCTGCGGGACCTGGCCCTCGGCGCGGCCGGTGCGGCGGCGGCCGGGGGCATGATGTCCGCGGGGCTCCCGGGCCCCGCCGCCGTTCCGGTGCTCGCCGCGGCCCTGCTCGCGCTGTGGCGTGGCGCCGCGCGCGGTCACCACCACCGGCGCCGGGGCACCGAGGTGTTCCTGGTGCGCGAACGGGGCCTGGCCCACCGCCGCGCCGGGGCCGTACGGACCATTCCCTGGCAGGACATCGACGCGGTGACGGTACGCCGCGGCACCGCGCTGCGCCGCCTGCTCGCCTCGGACGTCACGTGCACCATCAGGTCCGCCCGCGGTGAGGTGCTGCGGGTCACCTCGTTCACGCACGAGGCACCGGACCTGGCGCGGGCGGTCGCCGACCGGGCCGGGCAGCAGCGGCCCGTCACCTCGGCGAACGCCGCGGGCACCTGAGGCCCGCGGGTCCGCCTCCGCCCGCCGCGTTCAGTCGGTGCCCAGGTTCACCGTCGGCTCGTCGATAGCCGAGGCGGGAAAGTGCCACCGCTCAAGCAACTCCCCGTAGGTGCCGTCCTCCAGCAGCGCGCCCACCGCCGCGCGCAGCGCATCGCGCAGCTCCTCCTGCCCACGGGGGACCGCGATGCCACGGGCGCTCCTGTTCTCCTGGGCGAGGACGGCCCGCAGCCCGGCTTCCGGGTGCTCGCCCGCGTAGTGGGCCGCCTGGGAGTAGAGCAGCACCGCCGCTTCCGCCTCCCCGTCCCGGATCGCCTCCGCCATGTTGTCGCGGCTGGCGAAGGGAACGATCTCGACCGGGTCGGGACACGCCTCGGTGTTGTCGGCCACCACGCCCTCCATCATGTCGCCCTCGTAGGTGGTGACGGACAGGCCGCACAGCTCGCTCATGCGGCCCGAGAAGGCCGGGTCGTCGCTCATGACGCCCCAGCCGTCCATGAAGTGATTGACGAAGTCCACTTCCAGATCTTCGCGATCGTCGGGGCTGTCGACGAATCCGGACATCGCGATGTGCGCGCCGGTATCGTGGCCGTGCCGGACGGCCGCCTCGGCGGCGTCGGTCTCGTCGTCGGTCAGCGCGAAGGTCATCTCCACGCCGAGCTGTTCCCCGATCGCGTGGGCGAGGTCCACCTCGAAACCGGCCAGACTCTCCTCGCCCTCCTCCGCGTAGATGACGGGCCAGGCTTCGGAGGAGCTGTGCACCGTGATCCCGCCCGCGTCCCACACCTCCTGCGGGACCAGGTGAGCCAGCGGCGCGTCCGCCCCCTCCCCGCCGCCGCCCCCGCCGGTGTCCTGGGGCGAGTCGTCCTCCGGCGGGGCCTCCGCCCCGTCGTCCCCGTTCGTCACGACGAGCGGGATCACCACCGCGAGGGCCACCGCCCCGGCCAACGCCCCCAGGACGTAGGGGAGGCGGCGCCGCACCGGCCCGGAAGGCGCGGGCGGGGTCGACACGTCCCGGCCGAACTGCGGCGGCGGTGTCGAGCGCTCGAACTCCCGTGAGGCGTACGTGGTCTGACCCCCGTGCACCGCCGGTGCGTAAGGCGACGGGCGTGGGAACGACGGTGTCCCGGGCGCCTCGGGGCCCCACGCCGGGTGCTGCCCGTCCGCCTGCGGCCCGTCCAGCGCCAGCAGATCCGCCGCGTCCCGCCCCAGCCGCGCCGTGAGCCCCGGCGGCAGCCAGAAGTCGGTGCCCGCCCGCTCCTCCGCCAGCGGCGCGATCTCCGCGGGGGAGGGCCGCCCCTGCGCGTCCTTCGCCAGGCAGCGGGTCACGAGCTCCCGCAGCTCCCCACTCAACCGGCCGTTTTCCGGGCCGAGTTGAGGGGATTCGTGCATCACCCGGTACAGGATCGTGTGCATCTGTGCCCCGTCCCAGGAGAACGGGTCGAAGCCGGTCGCCGCATACGCGAGCACCGCGCCCAGCGCGAACACGTCCGCCGCGCCGGTCAGCTCCTCGCCTCTGATCTGCTCCGGCGGCATGTACCCGGGCGAGCCGATCATCGCCCCGGTCCGCGTCACCACGCTGGCGTCCACTGCCCGGGCGATGCCGAAGTCGATGACCTTCGGACCCTCCAGCGTCACCATCACGTTCGACGGTTTCAGGTCACGGTGAATCAGCCCGCTGCCGTGGATCTCCGTCAGCGCCCGGGCAAGACCCAGGGCCAGCGCCCACACCGAGTGCTCCGCCAGCGGCCCGTTCAGCGAGTCCACCACCTGCCGCAGCGGCGGCCCGACCACGTACCCCGTGGCGACCCAGGGAACGGCCGACTCGGTGTCGCTGTCGAGTACCGGAGCCGTCCACATCCCGCTGACCCGCCGCGCCGCCTCGACCTCCGCACGGAACCGCCGTCTGAAGTCCGGTTCTCTGGCCAGCTCTCCGTGCACGATCTTGACCGCGACCATTCGCCCACTGTGCGAACGCCCCAGGAAGACCTGCCCCATCCCGCCCGCACCCAGCCGCCCAAGCAGCCGGTACGGGCCGATGGCCGGTGGGTCCTCCGGGGTCAGCGCCTCGACTGTCATCGTCAATGCCCCATTCAGCGGCCGCGTCAGCGGCCGCCTCGTCAAGGGCCGCCTGGCCGATCTGCCACGCGGCCAGCAGCTCGCCGTCCCTGCCATCCCTGCGGTCGTGCGCCGGGGCCCGGGCCGCTCGGCGGCCGGCGTCCTCCCGCGCGGCGCCGCCCGGGCCGCCAGGCCGCAACTCCTGCACAGCCGCCTCCTCAACACCGTAGCCGTCGTCGTCGACCGTCACGGGGGCCCGCAGTGGGCCCGGACGCCAGCGATCCTAGTGGCCGAACTGCAGGCCACAGGCGGGTCGGTACAAAGCCGTGACCAGCAAGTGCCACGATCCCCGCGCCGCGGCCTCCCGTGGCGTCGCGACCTCGCCGCCGAAGGCCACTGCCCGGTTCCGCGGTGGCCGTGGCCGCGGCCCCGGGCGGTCGTCAGTCCTTGATGACCTCGATCAGGCTGGCGAAGCTGTCGCGGCCGTGGCCGGCGTCGGTGCCTCGCCGGGTCAGGGTCCGGATCAGCAGGGGGAGGGCGGGGTCCAGGCCGCCGGCCTCGGTGGCCGCGACAAGGTGGTCCATCAGCGGGGCGTCGAGGTCGAGCCACTCCTCGTCCCCCGGGTAGACGCCGTCGTCGACCTGGCCGGCGTAGTCGGTGATGACCTCGCTGACGGTGGTGGCGAGCCAGTGGGTGAGCAGCGGGGACACGGTCCTGGCTCGCACTCCGGCGGTGCCGAGCAGGGCGGCCGTCTGGAGGAAACCGAGCAGGGTCGCCCAGGCCAGGTTGAGCAGCGCGACGTCGTACAGGGAGGCGGTGGCGGCGTCGGGACCCAGGTAGGTCGCGCCGCCGAGGCGTCGCAGCCGCTCCTCGTGCTGCCGGAACGCCTCGCCCGAGCCGCTGTAGACGAGCACCGTGTCCGGGCGTCCGACGTGCTCCGGGTGGGCCATCAGGGCGCCGTGGAGGTACGGGTTGCCGCGTTCGGCCGCCACGGCGGACGCCTCGCGGGCCTGCTCGCCCGTGCCGGAGGTGAGGTTCACGAGGGGGCAGGACGCCGGGAGCGGCGAGGTGGCCAGGCGCCGCAGGGCCCGGTGCGCTTCCGCCGGGTCCTCGGCGCACAGCAGGACGAACGAGGCCGAGGCCAGCACCCCGTCGTCGTGGCGGTCGGGGTGCCACGCGGTCACGGGGCGGTGCGGCTCCGCGAGGGCGCCGGCCAGGGCGGCGCCCCGCGGGCCGGACCCGGTGATGGCGATGGTCGAACCGGGGGAGTGATCAGGCGAGTTCAAGGCGACTCCGTCCTCAGGGGTGGGCACGAAGAGGACCCTACATGATGTAACTTACGCTTTGTAGGTTACAGTCGCGCCGCCCGGGCCAGCGCCGCTGCCGCCGCCGACACGGCCGCCGTTCGCGAAAGGCGCTCCTCCGCCGCGGCCTGCGCGAGCGCCTCGGTGGCGCCGAGCGCGCCGATCAGCGGCGCCGGGTCGGGCGCCTGGCCCGTGGAGGCGAAGGGGGCGAGCGCCCTGCCGAACGTCTCGACGTAGAACTCCCGCGAGGCGCGCCGGAAGTCGCTCGTCTCCCGGCTCCCCGACAGCGCGGCGCTGATCCGTTCGCACTCGGGCCCGGCGGCCAGCACGCCGTCCACGTACGCCGCGGCGAGGATCGCCGCCACGTCCTCCAGTGTCTCGGCGTGCTCGCGCACGGCGTCGCGGATGGCCCGCCCGAGTCGTTCGTCGTAGGCCCGGTAGAGGGCGAGGAGCAGTCCGCCGCGTGTCGTGAAGTGCTCGTAGGTGACCGGGCGCGAGACCCCGGCCCGCTCGGCCAGGCTGACCAGGGTCAGTGCGTCGGTGCCCTCGGTGCGAACGATGTCATGGGCCGTGTTCAGGAGTTGGCGGCGTCGCTCCTCGCGCGTCATCCGCTGGGCTGCCATGCGGGTGGGCTCCTTCGGGGTGGCTGAGGGGCGTCGTCGCCGGATCTTACGTGTTCCGCGGGAGGCTCGGTTCCGGCGTGGCGTGCACAATAGACATGGAAATCATTTTCATATACGGTCCTGTCGTCACGTCGGCGGTTCATACCCAGGACGGCCGTGCCGGGGCGGGGTCCACGAGGCAGCGGCCGCCCCCGGCACGGTCCTCGTGTCGAGGAGTCGATTCATGCGAGAGCACGCGGGGCGTGCCGGACGTGCCGGACGTGCCCTGGTCGGTGCGGTGGCCGCCTGCCTGGCTGTGCCGGTCCTCGCCGCTCCGGCGCAGGCCGGTGAGGAGCCGGTGCGGGAGCGGGCCGTGCTCACCGGTGGCCACCTGGATCTGGCGGCGCGGCTGGACGGCGGTGCGCTGGAGTTCCACCTCAAGGACGGCACCGTGCCGGGCCGGACGGTATGGCGGGAGCCGAACGACGTCATCCTGCACTTCGACGCCCGGCACGAGTGGGAGATACCGGAAACCGCGCCCGGAGTGGTGCCCGAGCAACTCGGGCGCGCCGGCGACACGGTGTGGGTCGACCACAGCGTGACCTACGGTGACGGGCTGCTGTGGCCCGGCTGGAACACGGAGGAGGTGGCCGCCGAGGCGGTCCGGTCCCCGGTGACCGCCACGTTCACCGGCATCGACGGTCCCGAGGGCTTCTTCCTCGGCCAGTGGCGGGACGACCCGGAACGCGGCACGGTCGTCGGCATCGACATCGACTCCACCCGGCCGGAGCCCGGAAGCGTCGAGTTGCGGCCGGGGGTGCACGCGCATCCCCTGTGGTTCTTCACCGAGGAGGGGGTGTACCGGATTCGTCTGGAGATGAGCGCCGTGCTGGCCTCGGGCGAACGCGTGGACGACGCCGCCACGTTCACCGCCGTGGTGGGCGACATCGATCCCGCCGATGTCGAACTGCCCGGGCCGGAAACGCCGGACGAGCCCGCACCTCCTGAACTCCCGGAACCGCCCGCAGAGCCGGAAGAACCGGAGCAGCCCGAGCAGCCTGGGCAGCCCGAGCAGCCCGAGCAGCCGGAGGAGTCCGAAGTCCCGCGGGAGCCGGGGGACATCGGCGGCCCCGGGCAGACCGGTGGGGCGGAGGGGCCGGAGGCCACCGCCGGTGCCGACGACGCCACCGCGGCGGGCCGGGTGCCCGGGACGCCGCGCCCCGCCGGCGGCCAAGCCGCCCACGACGCGCTCGCCGCCACCGGCACCGCCGTCGTTCCCGCCCTCGGGACCGCCGCGCTCCTCGCGGCGGCGGCGGGCACGCTGCTCGTCCGGCTCGCCCGCCACGCCCGCTGACCACGCCCCCGGCCGTGCGCGCGCACGGCCGGGGGCGTGGTCACGCCTTCGGCGAGGTGCCCTTGCCCGCCCATTTGCCCCGCACATGCCTGATGTGCCGCTCCATCAGCGCCTGGGCGCCGACCGCGTCGCCCGCTTCGACGAGGTCGAGCAGCTCGTGGTGTTCGCGGGCCGACTCCTCCAGGCGGCCGGATTCCAGCAGCGGGGTGAGCCCGAGGAGGCGGGTGCGGGCGCGCAGGTCGGACACGATGAGGGAGAGCTGGTGGTTGCCGGCGTAGGCGATCAGCGCCAGGTGGAATTCCCGGTCCGCGTGGATGTAGGCGACCAGGTCGTTGCCGCGTACGGCCGTGACGATGGCCTCCGCCAGCTCGCGCAGCCGGGGGAAGTCCTCGGGTGGGACGAGGGGAACGATGTCGCGCACCGTGGGTGGTTCGAGCAGCAGCCGGATGTGGGTGGTCTGGTCCAGCTCCTCCTCCGGCACGGTCCTGACCTGGTACCCCTTGTTGGGCAGGGGCTCGACCATGCCCTCGCGTACGAGGTCGAGCATCGCCTCGCGCACCGGGGTGGCCGAGACGCCGAACATCGTGCCGAGTGTGGGCGCCGAGTACACGGCGCCCGGCCTCATCTCGCCCGAGATGACCGCCGCCCGCAGCGCGTCCGCGACCATCTCCCGCAGCCGCTCGCGTTTCGTCAGCGGCTGTAGTCCAGCGATCGGCGCTGTTTCCATCTTGCCCTCCGCAAGGTACGTGGTGGTGCTTCCCGACGTCGTGCCGCAGCCGTTCCTACAGCAGGAAGCCCGTGGGGAACGGGTCGGTCGGGTCGAGGAGGTGCTGACCCGTCGCGGTGATCCACGCCCGGCCGGTGATGGTGGGCACCACGGCGCGGGCACCGGCGACGGTGGTCTCCGCGATGAGCCGGCCGGTGAACCGCGTGCCGATGAACGACTCGTTGACGAAGTCGCTGTGCAGCGGAAGCTCCCCGCGGGCGTGCAACTGCGCCATTCTGGCACTGGTTCCGGTGCCGCACGGCGAGCGGTCGAACCAGCCGGGGTGGATGGCCATGGCGTGCCGGGAGTGCCGGGACGTCGAGCCCGGCGCCTCGAAGTAGACGTGGTGACAGCCGGTGATGTCGGGACGTTCCGGATGGACGGGGCGGTCCGTGGCGTTGATGGCTTCCATGAGGGCCAGGCCCGCCTCGATGATGCGCTGTCCGGCCGCCCGGTCGAAGGGGATGCCCAGGTCGTCGAGCCGGACGACGGCGTAGAAGTTGCCGCCGAACGCCAGGTCGTGACGCACCGTGCCGAGCCCGGGCACGTCGACGGCGCGGTCGAGCCCGACCGCGAACGAGGGCACGTTGCGGATGGTCACCGAGCGGGCGGCGCCGTCCTCGACGGCGACCTCGGCGGTCACCAGACCGGCCGGGGTGTCGAGGCGCACCGTGGTCACGGGCTCCACGACCGGGACGAGGCCGGTTTCGACGAGGACGGTGGCCACGCCGATGGTGCCGTGGCCGCACATCGGGAGCACGCCGCTGACCTCGATGAACAGCACGCCCATGTCGGCGTCGGGCCGCGTGGGCGGCTGGAGCAGCGCCCCGCTCATCGCCGCGTGGCCGCGCGGCTCGTACATCAGCAGCTTCCGCAGGTCGTCACCGTGCTCGATGAACCGGACGCGGCGTTCGGCCATGGTGTCGCCCGGCAGCACGCCGACGCCGCCGGTCACGACGCGCGTCGGCATGCCCTCCGTATGCGAGTCGACCACGTGCAGGACGCGGCTGCTCCTCACCGGTACCCCCGGGCGAGTACCGCCTCTGTGTCGCGCACGATGCGCTCCGCGGTCCCGGGCGGCAGCGGGCCGCGCGGGGGCCGGCAGGCGCCGCCGCGCCGTCCGGCGACATCCATCGACAGCTTGATGGCCTGCACGAATTCCGTTTTGGAATCCCAGCGCAGCAACGGGTGCAGGTCGCGGTAGAGCGGCAGGGCGCGGGCGATGTCCGCCGGGTCGCCCGAGGTCGCCAGCCGGTACAGCTCGACGGTGGCGGCCGGAACGGCGTTGGGGTAGCCGGCGATCCAGCCGACCGCGCCGGCGAGGCCGAGTTCCAGCAGCACGTCGTCGGCGCCGACGATCAGATCGAGGCCGGGGGCCAGCTCGCGCAGCTCGTAGGCCCGGCGCACGTCGCCGGAGAACTCCTTCACGCCGACGATCAGTTCCTCCTCGTGGAGGCGGGCCAGCAGCGCGGGCGTGAGGTCGACCTTCGTGTCGATGGGGTTGTTGTAGGCGACGACGGGCAGACCGACCGCCGCGACCTCGCGGTAGTGCTGAACGACCGACTCGGTGTCGGCGCGGTAGGTGTTGGGCGGCAGGAGCAGCACGGAGGTGGCGCCCGCCCGCATGGCCTGCTCCGCCCAGCGGGCGGCCTCCAGGGCGCCGTAGGCGGCGACCCCCGGCATGACGCCGAATCCCTCGGGTGCGGCGGCGACCGCCGTCTCCACGACGGCGGCGCGCTCGGCGTCGGTGAGCGTCTGGTATTCGCCGAGGGAGCCGTTGGGGCACACGCCGTCGCAGCCGTTCTCGGCGAGGAATCGGACGTGTGCGGCGTACGCGTCGTGGTCGACGGCCCGGTCCGCGGTGAACGGCAGGGCGGCGGCGACGTAGACACCGCGCCAGACCGTCGGCGGGGCGGTGGGGGGCATGGGACTCCTGTCGGGTCGTGGAGCAACGCTCGTGGAGGACTGGGCCGTTGGGCGGTGCAATATCACATGATACTGTCCGGGCGCCGGGTCAGCCCTGCCACCCAGGTCTCCAGCTCGCGGGCGGCGATGGGCAGTGCCGAGGACAGCACGTCCGAGCCCTCCTCGGTGACGAGCAGGTCGTCCTCAAGACGGATGCCGATACCGCGCAGTTCCGGCGGCACGGTCAGGTCGTGGGCGTGGAAGTAGAGACCGGGCTCGACCGTGAGGACCATGCCGGTCTCCAGCGTGGCCCCCTGGTACGCCTCGTAATCGGCGGAGGCGCAGTCGTGGACGTCGAGGCCCAGGTGGTGCCCGATACCGCACACCAGATAGCGCCGGTGCTGCTGGCCCGCGGGGGACAGCGCCTCGTCCACTGACACGGGCAGCAGGCCCCAGTCGTGCAGGCCGCGGGCGATCACCTCCATCGCGGCGAAGTGGAAGTCGGAGTACTGGCGGCCGGGGCCCACCTGGGCCATCCCGGCCCGGTGCGCCGCCTCCACCAGGTCGTGGACCTGCCGCTGGGTCTCGGTGAACCGGCCGCCGGGCGGAACGGTGCGCGTGACGTCCGCCGTGTAGAGGGAACGCGTCTCCACGCCCATGTCGAGCAGCAGCGGCTCGTCGGGCAGCACGGGCCCGTCGCACCGCACCCAGTGCAGGGTCGGGGCATGCGGGCCCGAGCCGACGATCGTCGCGTACCCGGGGCCGTTCCCCACGGTGCGGGCGTGCCGGTCGAAGGTGCCCTGGAGCCAGCGCTCGCCGCCGCGCGCGACCGCGGCCGGGATCTCCGCGACCACGGCGGCGAAGCCGTCCACCGTGTGATCGACCGCGCGCCGCAACTGTTCGATCTCCCAGTCGTCCTTCACCATCCGCAGCCCCGACAGCTCCGCGGCGAGCAGCGGTTCGCCGTGCAGGCCGTGCCGCCGGACCAGTCCCGGGTCCGTGCCCGGCGTCGCCCAGGCACCGGCCGCCCCGGACAGCGCCTCGTCGAGCGCGGACAGCGGCCTGACCCCGATGCCCAGCGCGCGCGACCACGCCGCCGGGTCGGGGGAGGCGCCCACCCACAGCTCGCCGTGGGCGGCGTCGGAGAAGAAGCCGGGGTCGCCCGGCCGGGCGGGAGGCGGCACGAACAGCGTCGCCTCGTGGTCCCCGTCCGGCCCGCCCCCGGCCCTGAGCACCAGCACGGCGTCCTCGACGGCACAACCGGTGAGCCACACGAAGTCGCTGTCCGCACGGAAGTCGTAGGCGGTGTCGTTGCTGCGCACCGGCGCCCGGCCCGCGCCGGCGACCACGGTGCGCGCCCCCGTGCGCGCCGCCAGGCGCCTGCGGTGGGCGGCCGCGGCCGCGGCGGCGCCCGCCGGAAGCGGAACGGGCACCTCCACCGGTGCCCACCCCCGGGCGATGGCGTCCGTGAACGCGGGGACGTCGGCCGGGCGCGGCGGCCGGGTGCCGGCGTACGGCGGCCGCGGAACGGACTGGCTCATCGTCGTTCCCCTCCCTCGTCGCGCACCATGTCCAGGAGCCGGGAGAGCACCCGGCCGCCGGCGATGCCGTCGTGTTCATACTCGTTGGTGACCCAGACCTGCGCGTTGCCGAGCAGGTCGGCGGTCGCGAGTTGCAGACCCGCGTCCACGTACATGTCGTCGTGGTAGACGGCGGCGGCGAGCGGCACCTCGTTCGCCGCCAGCCGGTCGAGGTCGTACAGCGGACTCCACCGCTCCCTGGCCGCGAGCAGTTCGACGGCCGGGCGGAACGGGCGCAGCGCGCGGATCTCCTCGGTCATCCACGGGTAGGCCATCTCGCCGGTGAAGAACAGCGGCCTGGCGTCCTCGGCGAACTCCGGATGCCGTGCCCGCTCCCGCTGGGCCGCCCAGCCGGTCGGCCCGTTGTCGGCGTGGCCGTAGATCGACTCCTGCATCGTCCAGAACAGCGGATTCTCCGCCGCACAGGTGCGGGACCACACGCGCGCCAGGAAGGCGTCCGACAGCCTCCCCGGCGCGGCGAACGCCTCGTCGAGCAGCCAGTGCAGGCGCTGCGCGCCGGGCTTCATCCCCAGGTCGAGACCGAGCATCTGGAAGCGGCGCACCGTCAGCCGGTCGCCGTCCGGGAGCCGCACGTCCCGCTCGGCGAGCAGGTCGGCCACCGACGCGGCCCTCGCCACGTCCTCGGGGTAACGCCGCTGGAAGGCGCGGTTCTTGCGCGCCACCCGCGGATACGTGCGCCGGTACACCTCGCCCGCGTCCGGCGGCAGGCCGGGCAGCCCGCCGGTGACGTAGCAGGCGGTCAGCGCCTCCGGCGCCCTGGACAGGTAGGTGAGGGTGAGGAAGCCGCCGTAGCTCTGCCCCAGCGTCGCCCAACGCCGCCCGCCGTACACCGTTTTGCGCACGTGCTCGGCATCGGCCACGATCGCGTCGGCCCGGAAGTGGCTCAGGTGGCCGGCGCCGCGCTCCGCCGAGCCGAGCGCCGTCATCAGGGCGCCGTCGACCGGGCTGCTGCGGCCGGTGCCGCGCTGGTCGAGCAGTACGACGCGATAGTGGGCGAGTGCTTCCCCCAGCCAGCCTGAGGTGTCCAGCGGCCGGGGCCCGTGCCCGCCGGGACCGCCCTGGAGGAACAGCAGCAGCGGCAGGTCCTCGCTCCGGCGGGCGGGGTCGCCGACCTCGCGGACGAACACCTCGACGCGGCGTTCGTCCGGCGCGTCCCACACCAGCGGCACCGTCACCCGGTGCTCGCGTATCCACGCGCCGGGCAGCGCGTACTCCGTGACCGTCACGTCGTCTCCCGTTTTCCCTCGGCGGTTTCCCGTGTCCGGGCGCGCGCCCTGCGGGCCGCCTCCCACTCGGGCCTGATGCGGGGCACCGCGGCGAGCAGTGCCCGCGTGTAGTCGTGTCCGGGCGAGGCGAACAGCGCGTCGCGCTCTCCCGTCTCCACCACGCGGCCCTGGTGCATCACGGCCACCCGGTGCGCGATCTGCCGGACCACCGCCAGGTCGTGCGCGATGAACAGGTAGCTGTACCCCTCCTCGCGCTGGAGGCGGCGCAGCAGGTTGATCACCTGGGCCTGGACCGAGACGTCGAGGGCCGAGACCGCCTCGTCGCACACCACGACCTTCGGGCCCACGGCCAGCGCCCGCGCGATGCCGATGCGCTGCGCCTGTCCGCCGGAGAACTGCGCGGGGTGGCGCTCGCTGTGGTCCGGATCGAGACCGACCCGCTCCATCAGCGCGCGGGTGAAGGCCCGGGCGCCGCCGGGGATCGGGCGCCCCTGGTACATCAAGGGCGCGGTGACGATGCGTTCGACGGTGTGCCGCGGGTTCAGCGAGGAGTAGGGGTCCTGGAAGACCACCTGCACCTCGGAACGAAACCGGTGCAGCGCCGCGCCCGACAGCCGGGTCACGTCCTCACCCTGGAACTCCACCGTGCCCGACGTCACCTCCAGCAGCCGGGCCACCAGGCGGGCCGTGGTCGACTTCCCCGACCCGGACTCGCCCACGAGCGCCAGCGTCTGCCCCGCCCGCAGTTCCACGTCGACGCCGTCGACCGCCCGCAGGACGCGTTTGCGCCCGAACGCCCCGCCCTGCCCGCGGACCGAGAACTCCTTGACGAGCCCGCGGGCGGTGAGCAGCACCTGCGATTCCGGAACGGCGGGGGTCATCGTTCGTCTCCCTCGGTTGCGCCCGCCGCGGGGGACGGGCCGCGGCCCCGCACCGTCCGCAGCTCGCCGACCTCGTCGTCAAGACGGGGGACCGCGTCGAGCAGGGCGCGGGTGTACGGGTGCCGCGGGTCGGAGAACAGCCGCTCGGCGCTTGCCCGTTCCACGCACGCTCCGGCGCGCATCACGAGGACCTCCTCCGTCATCTCGCTGACGACCGCCAGATCGTGCGTGATGAGGACGAGCCCCGCGCCGGTCTCCTGCCGCACCTCGGTGAGCAGCCGCAGGATCTGCGCCTGCACGGTCACGTCGAGCGCGGTGGTCGGCTCGTCGGCGATGAGGAGGTCGGGCTCCGTGCACAGCGCCATGGCGATCATGACCCGCTGCCGCATGCCGCCGGAGAACTGGTGCGGATAGTGGTCCACGCGCCGCGCGGCGTCGGCGATGTGGACCCGTTCCATGGCCTCCACGGCGACCCGGCGGGCCTGGCGCCGCGTCACGCGCTGCCGGTGCGCCCGGTACGCCTCCTCGATCTGCGCGCCGACGGTGTAGTACGGGTTCAGCGAGGACAGCGGGTCCTGGAACACCATGGCGATCCGGTCGCCGCGCACGCGCCGCAGCTGCCGGTCGGTCAGCCCGGACAGCTCGCGGCCGGCCAGCCGCACCCGGCCGGACATCGTGGCGCGCGGCGGCAGCAGACCCATGATGGCCAGGCTGGTCATCGACTTGCCCGATCCCGACTCGCCGACGATGCCGAGCGAGCCGCCGGGCTCCAGCGTGAAGCCGAGATCCCGCACCACGTCCACCGCGCCGTGCGGGGTCGGGAAGGTGACGTTCAGCTCCTCGACCTCAAGCAGCGGAGGAGTCTTTCCGATCGCGGTCATGCGGAGTTCACCCTCACTCTCGGATCGAGCGCCGTGTACAGCAGGTCGATCACGACGTTCCCGACCACGACGAAGAACGCCGCGAGCAGAGTCACCCCCATGATGACCGGCTGGTCGTTGCGGTTGATCGCGTCCGCCGTCATCTTGCCGACCCCGTTCAGCCCGAAGACGGTTTCGGTGATCAGCGCGCCGCCGAGCAGCCCGGCGAAGTCCATTCCGAAGATCGTCGCGATCGGCGTCAGCGCGGGCCGCAGCGCGTGGCGGCGGATCACCTGCTGACGCGGCAGCCCCTTGGCGCGCGCGGTCCGCACGTAGTTCTCCGACAGCGTGTCGATCACGTTGGCGCGGGTCAGCCGCGCGTAGACGGACGCGTAGGCGAAGGCGAGCACGATCCACGGCATCAGATAGTTCTGGAACCAGCCGCCCGGGTCCTCCGCGAACGTCACCGTCCCCGGGAACGGCAGCCACTCCAGCTCCACGACCAGGACGTACTGGAGCACCAGCGCGAACACGTAGTTGGGAATGGAAATGCCTGAGAGGGCCACGACCATGGCGCCCCTGTCCCACCACGTGCCCTCCCTGAGCGCGCCGAGCAGCCCGCCCGCGACACCGGCCAGCAGCCACAGCACGGCCGCGCCGACGGCCAGCGTCGCCGAGACGGGCAGCCGGTCCATGATCATGTCCCACACCGGCTGGCTGGACTGGAACGAGTAGCCCAGGCACGGCGCGGCGCAGTGCGTCGCACTCTCCCCGACGCCGTAGGTCCGGCCGGCGAACAGGCCGCCCAGGAAGGTGAAGAACTGGGTGAGCAGCGGTTCGTCGAGGCCGAGGTTGGTGCGGATGCGCTCGATCAGCTCCGGGGTGCAGTTCTTCCCGCAGATCTGCACCGCGGGATCGGGCGACAGCACGAAGAACACCCCGAAGGTGAACAGGCACACCAGCAGCAGGATCAGCACGACCCCGGACAGCCTCACGGCGAGGAACCTGGCCATCAGCGCACCCCCTGCGGATCGAGGACGGCGCGCAGCCGGTCACCGAGCACGGTGAACGACAGCACCAGCAGGAAGAGGAACGCGCCCGGGATCGCGAAGTACGTCGGCACCACCGAATACCAGCTGACCGAGGAGGCGATCATCTGCCCCCAGGACGGCGTCGGCGGCACCACCCCGACACCCAGGAACGAAAGACCCGCCTCCGTCCCGATGTAGCCGGGGATGGCCAGGGTCGTCATGACGATGATCGTCGAGCGCAGATTGGGCAGGATCTCCCGGAAGACGATCGCCGCGCGTCCCGCTCCCGAGGCTCGCGCGGCCTCCACGAATTCGCGCCGCGCCAGTGACATCGTCTGGCCGCGCACGATGCGGGCCAGATAGGGCCAGCCGAAGAGGGAGATGACGACCACGAGCAGCACCGCGCGGTTGCCCGCGGGCAGCGCCGACAGGATCGCGATCATGAAGATGAGCGCGGGGAACGCCATCAGGAAGTCCATGACCCGCGAGATCACCCAGTCCACCTTGCCGCCGAAGAAGCCGGCCAGCAGGCCGAACACGACGCCGAGCAGCGTGGTCAGGGCCGTGGCGGCCAGGGCGATGAGCATGGACACCCGCGCGCCGTACACGATGCGCGCGAAGATGTCCCGGCCGCTGCCGGGCTCGACGCCGAACCAGTGCTCCCCGCCCGCGCCGCCCCAGCCGCCGAACGGCACGCCCCCGAGGTCGGGGTTCACCGCCGTCTGGTCGAACTCGTAGGGCCCCCACCCGCTCATCCGGACGATGAGCGGGGCGAAGACGGCCATGGCGACGACGAGCAGGATGTAGGCCGCGCTGAGCACGGCACCGGGGTCGCGGAGCAGCGCGCGCAGGACGCCCCGCCGGGGCGGCGGCGCGCCGCCGCCTGCCCCGGAAGGCGGCGCGCTCTCCTGCGCTGCCGCGGGCTGAGTCGGAAGGGCGGCCATCGGTCAGCCCCGCTCGGGGTCCCGCAGACCGACGAGCACCAGATCGATGCCGCCCGAGGCGGCGCCGGGGGAGGAGTACAGGCCCGTCACGTTCTCGCCGGGCAACGAGATGGTCGACTCGAACGCCAGCGGAACGACGGGAGCCAGCTCCATGATCTCCTCGTCCAGCAGACCCCACTGCTCATTGGCCGCGTCCAGGTCCGTCATCGCGCGGATCTCGTCGATCCTCGCGTTGATGCCCTCGTCGTTGATCTGCGCCAGATTGGAATTGCCCTGGTCGGTGATGTTGCGGCCGTCGAACAGCGGCGGCAGGAAGGTCGAGGCCGAGGAGGCCCAGTCCGGGCACCAGCCGGTGATCGCCGCGTCGTTCTGGCGGGCCGGGGTGCCGATGGTCTCGTAGTACGTCGAGACGTCGATGACGTTCAGTTCGACGTCGATGCCGACGCGGTCGAGCGCCTGCTGAACGGCCTCCGCCTGCGCCTGCATCGTCGGCTGCGACCTGATGTCCAGGGTCATCTCGAAGCCGTCGGGCAGCCCGGCCTCCTGGAGCAGGGCCTGCGCGGCCGCCACGTCGCCACGGTGCTCCTCGCTGGGGTAGAGGTCGTACTCGCGGTACCCGCCGACCGACGGGGGCAGGATGGTGGTGGCGATGTCGGCGAGTTGTGTGCCGCCGCTCGCGTTCTGCACCGCGGCGCGGTCGACGGCCAGGTTGACGGCCTGGCGGACCCGGACGTCGTCGAAGGGCTCCTTGGTGGTGTTCAGCCCCATGTAGGTGGTGCAGACGCCGGGCAGTTCGAGTTTGCGTTCCTGCAACTGCGGGGTCTGGATGCGGGCCAGGGCCGCGGGCTGGATGGTTTTGGAGATGGCGTTCACGTCCGACCCCTGACCGGCGAGCATCCGCTCGTCGATGGTGGCGAGGTCCAGGCCGATGACGAACTCCCAGGCATCCGGGTACGCCTCGCGCACGTCGTCCGTGTCCGGGTCCCACTCGTCGTTGCGGACCAGCTTGATGGAGCTGCCGGGCGAGTAGGAGTCCAGCGTGTAAGGGCCGGAGGCGATGATGTCGTTGATGAACGCGTCACCGGCGCCCGAGCCCTCGGGGAACGGCACGAAGGTGTTCTGCGAGACCACGGAGCCGAACTCGGGGTACGGCTCCTTGAGGTGGAAGACGATGGTCCGCGCGTCCGGCGTCTCGATCGTGTCGAGCGGGCCGGAGCGGTACGGGCCCTCGTAATCCTCGGGCGCGTCGATGACCTGGCGGGCGTACGGCGAACCGATGCCTATCTCGGGGTCCCAGGCCCTGGACACGCCGAACTTCACGTCCGCGGACGTGATCGGCGTCCCGTCCTCGAAGCGCACCCCTTCCTTCAGGGTGAACGTCCAGCTGAGACCGTCCTCCGAGGGGGTGCCGAGGTCGGTCGCCAGATCAGGCACGATCACGGACGGGTCCTCGGCGTTGCCGGGGGCCGGGGTCGTCAGCGTCCGGTAGACCAGCCGGTAGAAGTTGTTGACGCCGCCGTCGAATCCGCGCGCGGGGTCCAGGTAGGAGAAGTCGGCGTCCTGGAGCATGGTGACGGTGCCGCCGCGCTCGGGCGTGTCGGTGAACGACCCGCCGCCGGCGCCGTTTCCGCCGTTGCCCGCGGCTCCGCCGCCGGAACACGCGCTCAGCGCGAGCGCGGCCGTGGCGGCGGCCACCGCGGCGCGTATGAGGACAGGTGATTTCACGGGACTCCTCGAAAGGTGGGTGGGCGGGAAGGGGAACTTCAGAAGTGGCGGAGCCACACACGCATGGCTCCGGCCCGCCTGTTGCCCCACAGGAAGTACGGGATCAGGCGCACGTCGGCGCGGCCGGGCGCCGCTCCGGCGGCAGCCCCGGCCTCGGCGCCGGTGAACTCGGGATAAAGCTCGTCCCCGGCGGGCGGGGCCACCGCCAGCTCCGTGTCGAGGGTGCGGACCGGCAGGCCCCACGTCTCCTGGTCGGCGGTCACGCGCACCGCCTTCAGCCCGGCGGCGTCGAGCACGAGGTCGTCCACCTCGGCCGCCGTGTCCTGCTGCTCCACGCAGTACACGAGCGGTCCGCGCAGCAGCGCGAGAGCGCCGCGCGCCGCGTCGAGACGGGGGTGGGAACGCACCGCGCGGACCCGCAGCGGCAGTTCGAGCACCACGCGATCCCCCGGTGACCAGACGCGTGTCAGCCGCAGCCACCCGGGCTCCGCGGCCACGTTCCGGCCGTCCACCCGCGCCTGCGCGCCGTCGGCCCAGCGGGGCACGCGCAGCGACAGCGTCACCGGCCGGTCGGCAGCGGCGTCGACCTCGACGGTCACCCGCCCGTCCCACGGGTATTCGGTGCGCACGGTGACGTCGAGCACCCCGGAGCGCACGCGGGCGTCCGCGTACAGCGCGAGGGTGAGCGTGTCCTCGGCGGCGACGGCGACGTGGTCCTGCAACTGGGACACCCAGCGCACGATGTTGGGCGGGCAGCAGGGGCAGCCGAACCAGCCGCGCCGCAGCAGCTCGCCGCCCGTCTCCGCGCCGCTGCGCTGGTCGTGGTCGGGCCGGCGCTGCAAGGGGTTGTCGTAGAAGAAGGCCCGCCCGTCGAGGGAGGTGCCGACCGCGAAGGCGTTGAACTGCACCTGCTCGACGACGTCGAGCACGTCCGCCCGCCCGGTCGCGAGGAACAGCCGCCAGCCCCACTGCATCGTGCCGATCGCCGCGCAGGTCTCCGCGTAGGCGCGTTCCGCGGGCAGCTCGTACCGGTCGCCGATGGCCTCGTCGGAGTGGCGGCTGCCGAGGCCGCCGGTGAGGTACAGCTTCGTGGCGACCATGTCGTCCCACAGGGCCTCGACGTGCGCGAGCAGTTCGGCGTCCCCGGTCTCGACGGCCACGTCGGTGGCGCCGGCCGCCAGGTACACCATCCGCACCGCGTGCCCGGTGACCGAGTCGAGCGCGCGCAGCGGCACATCGTCCTGGAAGTACGAGGGCGGGAGGAGTCTGGGCCGCAGCGCGCCCGAGCCGCGGCGTTCGACGAACAGCTCGGCCTGCCGCAGGTAGGTGCGCTCCCCGGTCTCGCGGTACAGCTCCACGAGTGCCATCTCCACCTCGGGGTGCCCGCAGTACCGTTGCTCGCCGCCGTCCCCGAACCGCTTCACGACGAGATCCGCGAACCGCCGCGCCACAGCCAGCAGCCGGTCGTCCCCGAGCTGGCGCGCGGCGGCCACCGCGGCCTGGACGAGGTGGCCGAGGTTGTACAGCTCGTGCCCCCACTCCAGGTCCTCCCAGGGGGACTTGACGGCATCCGCGCCCTGGAAACGGGTCGACAGGTAGCCGTCGGGGGCCTGGGCACGCTCGATCAGCTCGACGCTCCGCGTCCAGAACTCCTCCGTCGCGGCGTCGGCCCGGCCGCGGGCGAGTTCGTAGACCAGGCCCTCCAGGGTCTTGTAGACGTCGGTGTCGAGGAACGGGTAGCGCCCCCGGTACGGCGTCGTCGCGCCGTCGGCCACCCGCCGGAAGTTGTCCAGGTTGCCGGCCCGTTCCATCTCCCGCACCGCGTGGGGGAGTGTCGCGGCGTGGTTGCGTTCCTGCCACCGCGCCAGGAGCCCGTCGCGCAGTTCGACGTCCCGCGCACCCAGCGGACGCCCGACGCCGGTGGCCGCATGGACCGCGGGAGCGCCGGTGGGCCGGGAACCGCGGGACTGATCGGAATGGCCCATGCCGGCCTCGCCGCCTCTCGCTGACTGAAATGTGGCGGGTGACATTGCACTGTCACAGGATCTCGGCCGCATAAGGGACCGGTAACGTTCGCGTTACCTCGATGTGGTCCGCATGCCGCCAATCAGGACGGAACGGCGCGAAAGCGCGGCGCGGCCGGGGAGTTACCGTGCGGCCGCGGCGTCGATCTCGGCGATCAGCTCCTCGACGCGGGCCCTGATCTCGTCCCGGATCGGCCGGACCGCGGCCACGTCCCGGCCGGCGGGGTCCGCCAGTTGCCAGTCGAGGTACTTCTTGCCGGGGAAGATGGGGCAGGCGTCGCCGCAGCCCATGGTGATGACGTAGTCGGACGCCCTGACGGCCTCGGGGTCAAGGACCTTGGGCCGTTCGGCGGAGATGTCGACGCCGACCTCCCGCATCGCCTCCACGGCCGCCGGATTGACCTGCCCGGCCGGGAGGGAGCCGGCGGAACGGACCTCGACGCGGCCGCCGGCGAGGTGGGTGAGGAAACCGGCGGCCATCTGGGAGCGGCCGGCGTTGTGCACGCAGACGAACAGGACCGAGGCGACGGGGCCGGTCGGGGCGGGGGGCATGGCGGTGGTCCTTTCGCGGGGCTGATGCTGGTATCGGTCCGGGCTGGCATCAGTCCGGGCTGGTGTCAGTGTCGGGTGATGTGAAAGTATCAGCACATGCTGACTTCAGTCGATACTGATGTGACCCGGGTGCTGGCCGACCCGCTCCGCATGCGGATCGTGACGATGCTCGCGCACGAAACCCTGTGCACCACGCACCTGGTGGCGGAGACCGGAGCCAAGCAGACCAACCTCTCCAACCACCTGCGGGTGCTGCGCGAGGCGGGCATCGTGGACACCGAGCCGTGCGGGCGGTTCACGTACTACCGCCTCAGGCCCGAGGTCGTCGCGGCGCTGGCGGGGCAGTTCACGGAGCTGGCCGCCGAGGCGCGGGCCACCGCCGAGGCGGGCCGGAAGCGGCCCTGCCCGTGACCACCGTGAAAAGGCCGGTGCCCACCGGACCGCCCGCGGACGCCGCCGCGATCACGGCGAAGCTGTCCACGCCGGACCGTTTCCTGCCGGTGTGGATTCTCGCGGCCATGGCGGCCGGCCTGTTGCTGGGCCGGGCCGTGGACGGGCTGGACGAAGCCCTCGCCGATCTGGAGGTCGGCGGGATCTCCCTGCCCATCGCCCTCGGCCTGCTGGTGATGATGTACCCGGTGCTGGCCAAGGTCCGCTACGACGCCACCAGCCTGCGTACCGTCACCGGCGACCGCCGTCTGATGGCGTCGAGTCTCGTGCTCAACTGGCTGCTCGGACCGGCCGTGATGTTCGCCCTCGCCTGGACCTTCCTGCCCGACCTGCCGGAGTACCGCACCGGGCTGATCATCGTCGGTCTGGCCCGCTGCATCGCCATGGTCGTCATCTGGAACGACCTGGCCTGCGGCGACCGCGAGGCCGCCGCCGTCCTGGTGGCGCTCAACTCCGTCTTCCAGGTCCTGCTCTTCGGCGTGCTCGGCTGGTTCTACCTCGACCTCCTGCCCGGTTGGCTCGGCCTCGGGGCGGGCGAGCGACTGGACATCTCGGGGTGGGAGATCGCGCTGAACGTCGCGGTGTTCCTCGGCGTTCCGCTGCTCGCCGGCTTCGCCACACGCCGCATCGGCGAGCGGCGCATGGGCCGGGAGCGCTACGAGGCGCGGCTGCTGCCCCGGATCGGCCCGTGGGCGCTGTACGGGCTGCTGTTCACCATCGTGCTGCTGTTCGCGCTCCAGGGCGACACCATCACCTCCCGGCCCTGGGACGTCGCGCGGATCGCGCTGCCGCTGCTGGTCTACTTCACCGTCGTGTGGTTCGGCTCCTACGCCCTGGGGCGTGCGATCGGCCTGCCGTACGACCGCACCGCGACGCTCGCCTTCACCGCGGCGGGGAACAATTTCGAGCTGGCCATCGCCGTGGCGATCGGCACCTTCGGTGTCACCTCGGGCCAGGCGCTCGCCGGGGTCGTCGGCCCGCTCATCGAGGTGCCGGTGCTCGTGGCGCTGGTGTACGTCTCCCTGGCGCTCCGGCGCCGCGCCCCCGCCGGAGCGAAGGAGGGCTGACGCGACCGACGCGGGTCAGGCGGTCGCGTCAGCCCGCAGGAGCCGGCCCATCGCGGCCAGGACGGACGGCTCGACGCGGTAGAAGACCCAGGTGCCGCGCCGTTCGGACGTGAGCAGGCCGGCCTCCCTGAGCTTCTTCAGGTGGTGCGACACGGTCGGCTGCGAAACGCCGACGTCGGAGATGTCGCACACGCAGGCTTCCCCGCCCTCGTGCGAGGCCACCGCGGTGAACAGCCGCAGGCGTACCGGGTCGCCGAGCGCCTTGAACATCCGCGCGGAGCGCTCGGCCTCCTCGGCGGTGAAGGGGCGTTCGGTCAGGGGCGGGCAGCACGGCTCGACGTCCGGCTCCCGCACCCGCGGAACTCTGCTGTTCGGCATACGCCTATGTTGACACACGTCGAAGCAGTGCTCACAGGCCCGCCGCGGCCGCGGCTCCGCGCACGTGGGCCGCCAGGGCCGTCATGACGTGCGCCGCATCGACCGCCACGCCGCGCAGGGTGTTGGAGGCGAAGGACCGCTGGAATTCGAGGCCGAGGTGCACCAGGCCCGGGTGGGCCAGGGACAGCCCGCCGACGTGCAGGGGTGAGCCCTCGGCGTCCAGCGCCCCGGTCCCCGCCAGGTAGTTCAGGGCGGGGCGGTAGCCCGTGGCCAGCAGTACCGCATCCACCCTTTCGCGCGTTCCGTCCGACCACACCACGCCCTCGCCGTCGAGCGCGGTGAACATCGGGCGCCGGTCGAAGATGCCCCGGTCGAGCGCCCGGCGGTGGCGGCCGTCGTCCAGCACCAGGGTGCCCGGGACGACGCGGGCAAGCCAGGCCGGTGGCAGGGCGTCGAAGCCGGTGGCCGTCAGCCAGTGGTGGAGGTCACGGCCGTTCCGGCGCTGCGGCAGGAAGGCCAGCGGCGCCCGGCTTGCCACCGTCACCCGGGCCACTCGGCCGAGTTCGTGGGCGATCTGCACGGCCGAGTTCCCGCCGCCCACCACCACGATCCGCAGGCCCGCCCATGCGGCCGGGCCGCGGTAGGCGGCGGCGTGCAGCACCGTGCCCGGGAACGTCGCACGGCCGGGCAGCGCCGGGATCAGCGGGTTGCCGAAGGAGCCGGTGGCCGTGACGAGGCCGGCCGCGGCCAGACGTGAGCCGTCCGCGGTGCGCAGGACGAATCCGTCCGCCGCCGCCTCGACCGCCTCGACGCGCACGCCGGTGCGGATGTCCGCGTCCAGGTCGGCGGCGTAGCGGGTGAGGTAGTCCACCACCTCGTCCCGGTGCGGATGGCGGTCACCGTCCCCGCCGAAGGGCAGGCCGGGCAGCGCGCTGAAGCGCGCCGGGGAGAACAGGGTGAGGCTGTCGTAGTACGACGGCCACGAGCCGGCCGCGCGGGCGGACGCCTCCAGCACCACCGGCGTCAGCCCGGCCTCCCGCGCCGCGCGCGCCGCCGCGAGCCCCGACTGTCCGCCGCCGATCACCGCCACCTGCACGTGTTCGATGTCCATGCCCGGCCCCTTGATTCGAAGAAGGTCTATGTTGACGGTGATCTAAACAGATGGGATGCTGGCCGCGCAACCATTGATGCTCATCGAAGCAGCGAGGAACGGAGCGCAGCTCATGCCGGACACCACCGCCCTGCCCGTCGCCGTCATCGGCGCGGGCCCCATCGGTCTGGCCGCCGCGGCCCAGCTGACCCGCCGCGGCATCACCCCCCTGGTCCTGGAAGCCGGACCCCGGGCCGGGACCGCCGTGCGGGACTGGGGACACGTGCGGCTGTTCTCGACCTGGAGCGAGCTGATCGACCCGGCCGCGGAGCGGCTGCTGGCGCCCACCGGCTGGGCCCCGCCGGACCCCGGCGCACACCCCACCGGCCGCGCGTGGGCCGAGCAGTACCTCCAGCCCCTGGCCGACGCCCTCGGCGGCCGAGTCCACTACGGGACGACCGTGACCGGCGTGGCCCGTTCCGGCCGCGACCGGGTGGTGGACTCCGGCCGCGCCGAGCGGCCGTTCACCGTGCACGTCACCCGCGCCGACGGCACCGAGGACCGGCACGCCGTGCGGGCCGTCATCGACGCCTCCGGCACCTGGTCCCGCCCCGGGCCGCTCGGCGCGGACGGCCTGCCCGCCGCGGGCGAACGGGCCCTCGCCGCCGAGGGCCGCCTCGGCCACCGCGTGCCGGACCTGGCCGACCCGGCCGTCCGCGAGCGCTTCGCGGGGAAGCGCATCGCCGTGGTCGGCACCGGCGCCTCCGCCTTCACCGCGCTCGCGCTGCTGTCGGAGCTGGCGCGGCAGGACCCGGCGACGCACGCCGTGTGGGTGCTGCGCCGGGGAGTCTCCGGCGCCACGTTCGGCGGCGGCTCCGCCGACCAGCTGCCCGCCCGTGGCGCGCTGGGCCTGCGCGCGAAGGCCGCCGTGGAAGCCGGCCACGCCACCGCGCTGGCCGGCTTCCGGACCGTCGCCGTCGAACGCGCGGGCGGGCGGCTCGTCCTGGCCGCCGAAGACGGGCGGCGCTCCCGGCCCGTCGATCACATCCTCGTGCTCACCGGCTTCCGGCCCGACCTGTCGTTCCTCTCCGAAGTCCGCCTCCGCCTGGACGAACGGCTGGACGCACCGGCGGCCCTCGCCCCGATGATCGACCCGAACGTCCACTCCTGCGGCACCGTCCGCCCCCACGGCGTCAAGGAGCTGGCCCAGCCGGAACAGGGCCTGTTCCTGGCCGGGATGAAGTCCTACGGCCGCGCCCCGACCTTCCTGGCCATGACCGGCTACGAACAGGTCCGTTCCCTCGCCGCCGCCCTCGCCGGCGACCGGGACGCCGCCGAACGCACCGAGCTGGTCCTGCCTGAGACCGGAGTGTGCGGCGGCACCGGGGTGTTCGACGCGGCGACACCCGGCGCGGGGGAGACCGCCGGCGGCTGCTGCGCCCCGGAGCCGCAGCTCCTGCGAATCTCCGCCGGCGGCCCGGCCACCGCGGAGCCCGCGAGTCCCCCTGCGCCGGATGGCTGCTGCGGCTCGTGACCGGCGCAGGTTTACGAACGCCCGTGCTGCCCGGCGCTGTTAGCGTGGCCGGGAGCGAAAGGCATCAACAGCGGATGATATCGACCACTTTCTCCATCGGCGGCGATCTGACCGTGGGACGGCTCGCATTCGGCGCCATGCGGCTGCCGACCGGGCCCGCCCCCGACCGCGCCGACTCCGTCGCGGTCGTCAGGCGGGCCGTCGAGCTGGGCATCACCCTGATCGACACGGCCCACCTGTACGGCGGCGGCGCCAACGAAGAGCTACTCGCGGAGGCCCTGCACCCCTACCCGGACGGGCTCCACATCACCACCAAGGTCGGCGTCGCGCGCTCGGCCGACACGGGCGAATGGGGCCTGGACGGGCGGCCCGCCGTGCTGCGCGCCCAGGTCGACCAGGCCCTCCGGCGGCTCCGCGTCGAGCGGATCGAGCTGCTCCAGCTCCACCGCATCGACCCGGACACCCCCCTCACCGACCAGCTCGGCGCACTGCGGGAGCTCCGGGCGGAGGGCAAGATCGGCCGGATCGGGCTCTCCGAGGTCACCGCCGGGGAGCTGGCACGGGCGCGGGAGACCATCGACGTCGCCAGCGTGCAGAACCGCTACAACGTGCTCGACCGCGAGCACGAGCCCGTGCTCGCGGCGTGCGAGGCCGCGGGCATCGCGTTCCTGCCGTGGCGGCCGGTCGCGGCGGGGGAGTCCGGCGCCAGCGCGGACATCGACGCCGTCGCGGCCGAGCTGGGCGTCACGCCCACCCAGGTCTCGCTCGCCTGGCTCCTGCACCGCTCGCCGGCCGTCATCCCCATTCCGGGCACCGCCCGGATCGACCACCTTGAGGAGAACGTCGCCGCCGCCCGGGTCGGCCTGAGCGACGACCACCGCAAGCGCCTCGACCGACTCGGGGGAAGCCCGGCGTAGCGCCTCCCCTCCCGAGCCCCGCGGGCCCGCGGACCCGCGGGGCCCGCGGGGGCCAGGCGTTCAGCCGGTGAACAACTGGGCTGCCTTGCGGACCAGTTCGACGAGGCCGTAGGCCAGTGGCAGGCCGACCCACAGCCAGCTGAGGACGAGCAGACGGCGATGGGCGTTCACACCTGGGCTCCTTCGGGCTCGTGATATTTGGCGTGCACCGGCCGGACCATCTCGTTGGCGATGAAGCCGGTCACCAGCAGCGCGATCATGATGGTGAACGAAAGGGTGTACAGATCGGGCCCCGTACGCCCCGCCGCCTCCTGATTGTCGGCGATGGCGTTCACGATCAGCGGGCCCAGCACCCCCGCCACCGACCAGGCCGTCAGCAGCCGGCCGTGGATCGCCCCGACCTGGTAGGTGCCGAACAGGTCCCGCAGGTACGCCGGGATCGTCGCGAAGCCGCCGCCGTAGAACGACAGCAGAAGCAGCGCCGCCACGATGAACACCGGCTTGGCGGCGTTCCCGGCCAGAGCGAGCGCCAGATACAGCAGCGCGCCCGCGCCCAGGTAGAGCCGGTAGATGTTCTTGCGCCCCACCAGATCGGAGGTGGACGACCAGACGATGCGGCCGGCCATGTTGCACAGCGAAAGCAGCGCCACGAAACCGGCCGCGGCGCCCGCGGTGACCGGTGCGTCGGTGCCGGCGAAGAAGTCCTGGATCATCGGCGCGGCCTTCTCCAGGATGCCGATGCCCGCGGTCACGTTGCAGCACAGCACGACCCACAGGCACCAGAACTGCGGCGTGCGGATCGCGTTCCGCGCCGATACACGCACGGCCGGCGGCGCCGATCGCGCGGCCCGCGTCGCCGCGCCGGGGGCCGCGGGCGGGCGCCAGTCGTCGGCCGGCACCCGGATCAGCCAGACGCCCAGCGACATGAACACCGCGTAGACCACCCCGTGTACCGCGAAGGCCGTCGCGATGCCGCCGGTGTCCGTGCCGAACGCGTCCAGCATCTCGCTCGACCACGGCGAGGCGATCAGCGCGCCGCCGCCGAAGCCCATGATCGCGATGCCGGTCGCCATGCCCGGCCGGTCGGGGAACCACTTGATCAGCGTCGACACCGGCGAGATGTAGCCGATGCCGAGCCCCACCCCGCCGATGCATCCGTAGCCGAGGACCACCAGCCAGAACTGCTCGCTCAGCACGCCGAGCGCCGACACCAGGAAGCCGCTGGAGAAGCAGCAGGCCGACACGAACATCGCCCACCGCGGCCCGTTCCGCTCCACCAGCGTGCCGCCGAAGGCCGCCGACAGGCCGAGCATCACGATGCCGAGCTGGAACGGCAGCGCGCTCTGGGTGCCACTGAGCCCCAGCGCCTCCTCCAGCGGCGGTTTGAAGACGCTCCACGCGTAGGCCTGCCCGATGGCCAGGTGCACCGACAGGGCGGCGGGCGGCACCAGCCACCTGCTCCAGCCGGGCGGGGCCACGGTCCGTCCGCGATCAAGGAAACCAACTGACATGTCCGCGAACTTATGTGAAGGTTCACACACAGGCGATGGTGCCGGCCAAGGAGATTCTCTGGAAGTTTCGTCCCGCGGCGGGCACGGCCGACCGGGTCAGCGGCCCGCGGCGAGATAGTCGTTGATCAACGAGGCGCCGGTCGAGGCGTCCCGGCAGGTGATGGCCAGCCGCCGCCCGCTGCGCAGCGTGAGGACCAGCCCGTCGCCGCTGCGCACCACGAACGCCGTGGTCCTGCCCCGCACCCGGTAGCCCCAGCCGCCCATCGACAGCGCGGAGATGTGCCCGGCCTCCACACCGACGATGTCGGCGAAGGGCACCCGCCGTTTCGGCCAACCCAGGTGGCCCATCCTGACCAGCACCCCCGACTCGCCCACCACGACGCGCAGCGAGCCGAACAGCCAGGCGATGACCGGCGCCGTCAGCAGGACCAGGATGCCCGCGCCGGCGGACGTCCACAGCGCGGCGGCCACCCCGCCCGCGATCACCAGGCTGAGCAGCGGAACCGCCACGCTCCGTGCGCCGCTCACCCAGGCGGTCCCGCGCCTCGGCCCCGGTCTCCTGCCCGCCGCGTCCTTCATCCGAACCTCTCGATCATGTGAACCAACTCCGCCCGCCGGTAGCCGTGCCGGTCACCGGCCGCCACCAACTGCCGGACCAGCTCGGTCACCTCGGCCGCGCCGGGGGAGAGCGCGCTCACCCGGACGCCGCGGCCCCGCCGGAACTCGAGCAACCCTTCGTCGCGCAACTCGCGCATCGCGCGCAGCACCGTATTGGCGTTGATGCCGAGGGCTCCCGCCAACTCCTTGGCGGTCGGCAGCCGGTCACCCGCCGCCAGGTCCCCCAGGCGCACCGCTCTGCGCAGCTCCGCCGCCAACTGCTCGTGCAGCGGACGCGGGTCCGCCGGATCGACGTGAAGCAACATGGTGCTATTGATAGCAGCTTCATCAGCTTCCAGAGGAAAGGGCGGGTGCGGCGCCGCGGCCGTTCCCGGCGGGCGGCCGCGATGTCACCGCGCCTGGTTACGATGCGGAAGGGCGCAAGGTACGAGACGGGGGCGCGCATGATGAGCCGAGGTGCCGGCGGCGGACGGGCCGGCGGTGGGGGCGTACCGGAGTGGATGCGCCGGCCGGGAGCCGGTGCCCAGGGCCCGCCGGGTGGCGGCCCGCCCGGCTGGGGCCCGGCGCCGGCTCCCCGCCGGGGCGGCGGACGGCACCGGGTATGGGGCACGGTCTGTGTGCTGCTCGGGTCGCTGCTGCTGCTCGGCGCGGTCGCCGGACTGGCCGGTATTCCCGAGCAGGTGCGCCAGGAGCGGGCGTTCCTCGCGGCGGAGCCCTGCCAGGGCCACGCCGCCGGGCACGAGGCGTGCCTGCGCACCCTCCCCGGGACGGTTTCCGCCACCGAGAGGCGCAGTTCGCGCAGCGGCGCCACCTACCGCGTCTCGCTGGAGGGGGCGGCCGGCTGGTCGTCCGTCGTGCGCCTCGGCGCCGAGCCCCTGGGGGAGCGGCTGCGGCCGGGCGACGCGGTGACGATCAGCCTGTGGGAGGGCGAGATCACCGCGCTCGACCGCGACGGCGTCACCCAGCGCCTCTCCGGCACCCCGGACTTCGGGCCCCAGATCTACGCGGTGGTGGTGATGGAGGCGACGGTGTGCGGGGGCTGGTTCCTGTTCATCGGCCTGATCGCCGTGCGCCGGGCCGGCCTGATGGCCGCCCGCGGGGTGCGGGCGGCCCTTCCGCCGCTGCTGCTCCTGATACCCGTGACCGTGCTGCTGCCCCTGCTGCCCGCCCTCCTCGCGCGGAACGGGGACGGCGCCGGGCCCGTGGTCGCCACCCTCGCCGCATGGGCGGCGCTCGAAGCCCTCGCCCTGTGGCTCCTGCGCGGAAGGCTGCGCCTGCCCCCGGCCTGACCGCCCCTCACCATCCTCCGGTTTCACTCGCGTCCGCGTTGGTCCCGGAAGCCTTAAGGCCGGAAGAAGTGCTTCCGGGGTAGGGGGTTGAGCGCTACGGTGCCCGACGGGAGCGCTCCCATGCGCGGCTGTGGTACCGACGACGGGCCGTCGGTGCACCGATCAGACGTCCGAGGGCCGGTGCCGCCGGGTGCCCGTTGCGGGAGACGACTCTTCTTGAGGAGAATCCGTGTCCAATGAATCCACCGGCCGGAGACAGGCTCCGACCGGAAAACTCCGTTTGGCAGGCGTGGTCGGAGCCGGCCTGCTCGCTCTCCTGATGGCCTCCATCCCCTCTCCGGCATCGGCCCACGGGGCCAGCATGATGCCGGGCTCGCGCACCTACCTGTGCTATCTGGACCTGCGCGAGAACAGCAGCACCCAGATGCCCGCCAACCCGGCCTGCGCCGCCGCGGTCCAGCAGAGCGGTACCGGTCCGCTGTACAACTGGTTCGCCGTGCTGGACTCCAACGGTGGCGGCCGCACCACCGGTTACATCCCGGACGGCACGCTGTGCAGCGGCGGCAACAGGGGCCCGTTCGACTTCTCCGCATACAACGCGGCGCGCAGCGACTGGCCGAAGACGCACCTCACCTCCGGTTCGACCATCGAACTGCGGCACAGCAACTGGGCCCATCACCCCGGCAGGTTCGACGTCTACATCACCAAGAGCGGATGGTCGCCGAGCCAGTCGCTCGGCTGGGGCAACCTGGAGCGCATCAGCACGGTGACCAACCCGCCGCAGCGCGGCGGCGTGGGCTCGGAGGGCGGCCACTACTACTGGGACGTGCAGCTGCCGAGCCGGTCCGGCCAGCACCTCCTCTACGTGCACTGGACTCGCTCCGACAGCCAGGAGAACTTCTACTCCTGTTCGGACATCGTCTTCGACGGCGGCAACGGCCAGGTCACCTACGGGGACGGCAGGACGCTGGACGCGGAGGAGGTCGCGGAAGCGGGCGAGGCGGCCCAGGCGTTCACCCCGGCGGCCGACGAGGTGCCGGCGGCCCACCAGGGGCACGAGGGGCACCAGGGACACGAGGGGCACCTCGGCGCACCGGCCGCGGCCGGTGCCGCCGCGCCGGCCGGGGCGGTGCTGAGGGACGTGCGCGACGCGTTCTTCGGCTGGTTCGCCTGACCGAGGCCGGCCAAGGAAAACCGTCCGGCGGGTCCACCGGCCCGCCGGACGGGCACCAGGCCCCTCTGTGTGCAGCGGTTCCACGAAACGCCCGCGGTCTGTGCGAAACCCGTCCCGCGTACGGACACCGAGTCCCCGCAAACGAGTTGGTGCCGAACGCATTGACAGTGGGCGGCGCTCACGCCACGGTGAGAGCGCTCTCAAATGAGAGCGCTCTCACAGCGCGCTCCACGGGAAGGGGTGCGAGCTGTCGGAGCAGCGCTGTGGGTGCCCGGCGACGGGACTGGCTGACACGAGGAGGACACGGTGTTCCGTTTGCGAAGAGTTCTGGCGGCCGCGGTCGCGACCCTGGTCGTCGCCACGGGCTTCACCGTCTCGGGCCCGGCGCCCGAGGCGGAGGCAGTACCCGACACCATCCCGCTCACGATCACGAACAACTCCGGGCGTGACGAGCCCGTTTACCTCTACAACCTGGGCACGCAGCTCAGCTCGGGCCAACAGGGCTGGGCCGATGCCGCGGGCACCTTCCACGCCTGGCCGCCCGGGGGCAGCCCGCCGACGCCCGCCCCTGACGCGTCGATCCCCGGACCCGCCAACGGCGAGACCATGACGATCCAGCTGCCGAAGTTCTCCGGCCGGGTCTACTTCTCGGTCGGCGAGAAGCTGTCGTTCAGCCTCGCCACGGGCGGCCTGGTGCAGCCGGCCGTGCAGAACCCGGACGACCCGAACCGCGACATCCTGTTCAACTGGTCGGAGTACACGCTCAACGACTCCGGGCTGTGGATCAACAGCACGCAGGTCGACATGTTCTCCGCGCCCTACTCGGTGGGCGTGAGTGACGCGAACGGCGAGGTCCGGACGACCGGCACGCTCAAGCCCGGTGGCTATCAGGCCGTCTTCGACGGTCTGCGCTCGGCCGGGTGGGGCGGTCTCATCCTCGACGGTCCCGACGGCACCCCGCTGCGCGCCCTGTCACCGGGCCACGGCGTGGCCACCGGTGGTGTGCCGGCCGACGTCATGAACGATTATGTCGACCGGGTGTGGAGCCAGTACAGCTCGTCCACGCTGACGGTGACGCCGTTCTCCCACGAGCCGGACACCAAGTACTACGGTCAGGTCTCGGGCGACGTCATGAACTTCACCGATGGCGCGGGCAACGTCGTCACCAGCTTCCAGAAGCCCGACTCGGACAGCATCTTCGGCTGCTACAAGCACCTCGACGCCCCCAACGACCAGGTCCGCGGGCCCATTTCGCGCACCCTGTGCGCGGGCTTCAACAGGACCACCCTGCTGACCAACCCCAACCAGCCCGACCCGGACAACTCCGGCTTCTACGCGGACGACGTGACCAACCACTACGCCCGTCTCATCCACGAGCAGATGGTGGACGGCAAGGCGTACGCCTTCGCGTTCGACGACGTCGGCGCGCACGAGTCGCTCGTGCACGACGGGAACCCGAGCGAGGCGTTCATGACCTTCGCGCCGTACAACTGACGGGAGTTCCCGCCTGCGGCGGGCGTCCGGTGGGGCCGAGAAGCCCCCCGGACGCCCGCCGTTTCACGTGGGGCTGCCGCGACGTCCGGGAATGCCGACAACGTCTGGGTAACTTGCTCGTTACGTAAGCTGCATGTTACAAAAGGGGGGTGGCAGAGAAGGTTTTCGAGGCGCTCGCCGACCCGACCCGCCGACGGCTGCTGGAGCTGGTCGCGACGGGGGAGCGGACCGCGGGGGAGCTGGCCGCCGAGTTCGACGTGAGCCGGCCGGCCGTCTCCCGGCATCTGCGAGTGCTGGCCGAGGCTGGTCTCGTGACGTGGCGCGGGGAGGCCCAACGCCGCCTCTACCGGCTCAGGCCCGCGGGGCTGGACGAGGCCGGGGCCTGGATCGAGCGGACGCGCGACAACTGGGCCGCCCGGCTGGACTCCCTGGTACGGCACCTCGATGAACAAGGAAAGGACGCATGACGATGAGCGAAGCGGACATGGACCGGGCGCCCGCGGCCGACGGCCGCCGCGGCACCTTGGGGGTCGGCGCGGACGGGGCCTGGCAGATCCGGTTCGAGCGGCGGATCGGGCACCCCCCGCAGCGGGTCTGGGACGCCCTGGCCGACCCGGCGCAGCGGGCCCGATGGATGCCGGGCGTGACCCTGGCGACCAGCCCCGACGCCCCCGTCCGCTTCGACTTCGGCGACGAGGGCGGCGCCGACGGGCGCGTGGTCGCGGCCGATCCGCCGCGCAGCCTGGAGCACACCTGGCAGTGGCCCGGGGAGCCGGCCGCCGTCGTGCGGTGGGAGATCACGCCCGAAGGGGACGGCTCGCTGCTGGTGCTGCTGCACCGCCCGCTCGCGGCCGAGCCCGCCGTGCACTACTGCACCGGGTGGCACGCGATGCTCGACGGCCTCGAAGCGCACCTGGACGGCGTCGAGCCCGCCGAGCCGGACTACGCGGGCCTCCACACGCTGTACGCCGCGGCGATCCGGTGAGGGAACGGCCCGAACGCCGTCACCGCTGAACGGACGAGGGCCGCGTGTGGTCGGGCGTGGCTGGAGTAGTTGAGGGAGTCGGCGAGCGCGGCCCATGCGGGGTCCGGCCCCAGACCTGATAGCGGGCCGCCGTCTCCCGTGCCGTGGAGCCGGCCTCGTGAGTCGGCACACCTGGGTCTCCTCTTCGTATCGCTCCCACGGGCGTGCGATAGGTTGCCCGCCATGGCTGAACTGGGGCCTGTTGCCTGGCCACCCGCCCCGCTGAGGACCGAACGGCTCGTGCTCCGCGCGTCCGAGGCCCGAGACCGTGCGGCGTTCATCGAACTGTTCGCCTCACCAGTGGTGCGCACCTACCTCGGTGGCCCTCGACCGCGCGATGAGCTCGAACGCGCGGTGCCCGAGGTGCCCGGGCGTCGCCCTGGCCTTTTCGTGATCGATCGCGACGGAGCGATGATCGGCACGGTCACGCTTGACCGGCGCGACGCGGGGCGTCCGGGGCACCTCCGTCCGGATGCCGGAGAGGCGGAGCTCGGCTACATGGTCCTGCCGGAGGCGTGGGGACGCGGGTACGCCGCCGAGGCGTGCGCAGCGGCACTCGGCTGGTTCGCCGAGGCTTTCCCCGGCGAGCCGGTGGTGCTCTGCACCCAGACCGCCAACAGCCGCTCGATGAGCCTCGCGGCCAGGCTGGGGTTCACCGAGGTGGCGCGGTTCGACGAGTACGGCGCCGAGCAGTGGTTCGGCGTGCGGTCCTCGGTCGCCCCGCCCATGTGAGCCTTCTTCGCGTCACCGACGGCGGACCCGGTCCCGCCTTCGAACGGTCATCGGCCACCGGGCACCGTCCCCTTCGTTCCGCTTGTGCGGTTGCGGTGCTACGTTCTGCGCGGGAGCGCTCCTGCCAGTCGATCGAAGCCGTCGCGAGGAGCCGCATGATCACCCGTTCAGCCCCTGACGCGGGGGCTGCCAGCCCCGCGCGCCGCGCCTGGTGCCGCCGCCGCGCACTGGTCGCCGTCGCGAGCGCGTGCGCCACCGTGGCCGGTCTGCTCGCCACCGGTCCCGCGAACGCCGCCCCTCCCGTCCCCACCGCGCGCGGGGACAATCCGTACGAGGGCGCGACCGTCTACGTCAATCCCGAGTGGTCCGCGAATGCCGTCACCGTCCCTGGCGGCGCCGCCGTCGCCGACCAGCCGACGGCGATCTGGCTGGACTCCCTCGCCACCCTGCACGGGCCCGGCGCCCACACCGGCCGCACCATGAAGCTCGCCGACCACCTCGACGCCGCGCGCGCCCAGGGCGCGGACCTCGTACAGCTGGTCCTCAACAACCTGCCTGGCCGCTCCTGCGCCCGCGAGGCCGGGCAAGGCGAACTCGCCCCGGGCGAACTGGACCGCTACCAGCGGGAGTATGTGGACACCATCGTGGACATCATCAGCGACCCGGCCTACGCCGAGCTGCGGATCGTCACCGTGATCGAACCCGACTCCCTGCCCAACCTCGTCCTGCACACCGGCGACCGCCACGATGCCACCTGGCTCTGCCAGCAGGTGCTGGAGTCCGGTGATTACGTGCGGGGCGTCGGCTACGCCCTCGCACAGCTCGGCGAACTGCCGAACGTCTACAACTACCTCGACGCCGGCCACCACGGCCGGATCGGCTGGGACGAGGACTTCATGGCGGTCACCGACCTGATGTGGAGGGCGGCGAACACGGAAGGTGCCAGATCCGCCGACGTTCACGGCTTCGCCGTGAACGTCGCCAACTACAGCGTGCTGCGCGAGGAGTACTTCACCGTCGACGACGTCATCAACGACCAACCGGTCCTGCAGTCGCGGTGGGTGGACTGGAACAGCTATGTCGACGAGCTGCCGTTCGCGGAGGCCGTGCGCAAGCGTTTCGTCCGGCTCGGCTTCGACTGGGACGTCGGCATGCTGATCGACACCTCCCGCAACGGGTGGGGAGGCCCCGAACGCCCGACCGGGCCGCCGGACCCGGACGAGCAGTGGTCGGGCGTCGACGACTACGTCGACAGCAACCGCATCGACCGTCGCAACAGCGCGGCGCACTGGTGCAATCAGACCGGTGCAGGCCTCGGCGAGCGTCCGGCCGCGAGCCCTGAGCCGGGGGTCGACGCCTATGCCTGGATCAAGCCGCCCGGCGAATCGGACGGTTCGCCCGAGGAACTGCCGGACGCCGGGGGGCGGCAGCCGGACGCGATGTGCGACCTCTACGACGACTGGGATTTCGAGGAGACCGGCGCGCTGCCGGGCGGCGGGCTGTTCGGCGACTGGTTCCCCGAGCACTTCGAGCAGCTGCTGGCCAACGCCCACCCGCCACTGTGACGGCTCGGCATGGCGGTCATGGGCGGTCATGACGAGCCGTAGGCTGCGAGGAGCTTGGCGAGGTCGTCCGCGGACGCGGGCCGGCCGGGGGCGGCGAACATTCCGGCCGGATCGAGATAGGCGTGTTGGGCGGGCGTGCCCGGCGCGAACCGGCGGCTCTCGGCCAGGGGGCCCACGTCGTATGCGTCGTAGCCGAGCGAGTCGATCAGGGTGGCGACTGCCTGCTTGGCGGTGGCGTCGTTGCCGGCGATGGGCAGCGCACTGCGGTCGGAGGCGCCGGCCGGGCGTCCCAGGGTCGCCAGGTGTGTGAAGAAGATATTGCTGAACGCCTTGACGACGTGTGAGCCCGTCAGGTGCGTCTGCAGCAGGGTGTGGGCCTGGGCGCCTGCGGCCGCTATCTCGGGGACGCGGCCCTGGCGGGCGGGGTCGTAGTTGAGGGTGTCGATGACGACCTTGCCCTGGAGAGGTGCGGCGGGGACCTGACGGTAGGCCCTGATCGGAATGGTCACCACGACGAGGTCGCCGGCGGTCGCGGCCTCGGCAGGGGTCGCCGCGCGGGCGTCCGGGCCGAGCCGCATGACCAGTTCGTGCAAGGTCTCTGGGCCGCGGCTGTTGCTGAGAACGACGTCGTGGCCGGCGTCGACCGCGAGGCGGGCGAGCGTGCTGCCGATCATGCCGCTGCCGATGAAGCCGATGGTAGTCATGGTCTCCTGCCGGTCCCGGGTAAAGTAAGGGGGCCCTGCACATAAGTGAAGGACTTCCTTGACTTTAGCGCAGGCCCCCCTTCGTTTGGCAAGCCCGGGCAGATCAGGAGGAATGTGCGATGGCCGCCAGCGAGTCCGGCACGCGAGCCGAATCCGGTTTCACCGTGAGCCGGCCGGCGCGCGCCGACGCCCGCCGCAACTTCGACGCCCTGCTCGACGCCGCTCGTGAGGTGTTCGCTGCCGACGGTGCCGGTGCCTCGCTGGAGGGGATCGCCCGGCGGGCAGCGGTCAACATCGCGACGCTCTACCGCAACTTCCCCACGCGTCAGCATTTGTTCGAGGCCGTCTACCTGGACGAGGTCGAAGCCCTTGCCCTCATGGCGGCCGAGTTGGACAGCCTCGAACCGTGGGACGCCCTGGAGAGCTGGCTGCGCCAGTTCGTCAGCTACGCGACCACCAAGAAGGCCATCTACGACGCCATCGCGCACCGCGCGGACATGTTCGTGACCGGCCGCGACATGATCCACGCGGCCGGTCGGCCGCTTCTCGAACGAGCCCAGGGCGCCGGCGCGGCCAGGGCCGACGTGACCTTCGACGACGTGCTCTTCCTGGTCAACGGTGTCAGCGGGGCGAGCTTCGTCCAGGAGGCACAGCAGGATCGGGTGCTCGCCATGGCATTGGACGGCATCAAAGCTCATAAGTGAGCACGACGACCACGTGGCGGGGCCAATGCCGCGGACCCGCCGCTGCTCCCCTTCCCGTCCTCGGCCGGCGGCGGTCGGCGCGGACCGGGCGCTACCGCAGCCTCGCCGTGAAACTCCGGCCGTGGGCACGGCGGGTGGTGACGTCGATACGGGTTCCGCCGGGCACGCGGCGGACCCTGACTCCTTCGTCCGCCGCGAGGGCTTCCCGCGCCCGGCCGCGGACCGTGACCGAGACCGTGTCCCTCACCATCGTCGGGTCCGACACGGCGATCTCCGCGGTGCCGTCGTCCGCCTCCTGCCAGATCACCGAGGCCCGCCCGTCGATCCACAGCCGCTCCGCGCGGTGCGTGCCGGAGGTGAAGGAGTTCGCGGCGACGAGCCGGAGTCCGGAGTGCTTCACAGCCTGCAGGCGCGCGCTGTTCGCCAGCACGGACAGCGGGCCCTCCGCATACCCACCGAGCTGCCGTTCCGAGGCGCCGGGGACCAGGGCGTAGGCCATCGCGACCGGGGCCGCGCCCGCCGCCTGCTCGACGCCGAGCGAGAACACCTGCTTGGTCACCGCCATGTCCGGGTTCGTCAGCCGGACGGTCCGGCGGCTCCGCGTCACCGTGCCGAGGGCGACGGCCGGTTCCGGCCCGTCCAGGAAGACGTACCCGATGGCCGTGCCGCGGCCCGGTGCGGCGTACCGCAGCCAGGCCGGCGGCGCCGCCCCGGTCCCCGACCAGCGGGTGCCGTCGCGGAGACGGCCGGTCAGGTGGACCGCCTCCGAGGGGTCGGCGATCCTCGTGTCAAGCGTCGTCGTCACCGCACGGCCCGCGGCGTCCCCCACATCGGCGGCCAGCACCACGATCTCCTCGTCGAGCATGAACCACGACTTCGTGGCGCGGGCGTTGCGGTACGCCACGAAGTCGCCGGGCAGCAGCCCGTCCTGATGCGCGGCCCAGGCGGCGTCGTCGCCCTGCACCAGCCCGGCCGCGCCGTACGCGCCGAGCGCGGCGCCACCGGAGAACGTGTTGGTGCCGCGCGGGAAGTAGACGTAGGTGTTCTGCGACTCCGAGGAGGAGGTGAACCCGTGCTCCGGGTTGTCGTACCACAGCCCCCCGTACAGCTCGGGAATCGTCCGGCGGGCCTCCGCCGGGGCGGTGACCCCGGCGAGGCGGTACGGCGAGACGGCGGTGTAGTAGTCCACGCCGAAGACCCGCGTCTGGTCCTCCCCGGACAGGTAGAGGTAGTGCGCCCCGTCCCCCTGGAACCACGGCATCAGATTTTCGCCGTTCATGTACTCGTACTTGCTGATCCGGTCCGAACTGCGCGCCAGGGCGAACGCGAAGCCGGGCCGCCGGTGGACGGTCCTGTCCATCGCGTTGAACGCCACGTTGCGCGCGGCCGGATTGAGGTCGGCGGGCGGCGCGGACGCGTCCGCGAGGATGTCGGCGTACCGTGCGATGCTCACGGGCGAGACGAACCCGGTGGGGTCGACGGCGACCCGCGAGGTCTCGTGCAGGAACTTCACGTAGCCCCGCAGCGCCGTCGCGTCCGCGCCCGTGGTGTGGGCCGACAGGTCGGCGACGGCCTCGACGACCGTGGCGACGGCGGCGTACCCGGAGGTGGTTCTCGACACCGCGCGGCCTCTGACCACCTCCATCATCCAGCCCTCGAAGATCAGCGGTGCGAAGCCGTCGGCCACCCACGTCCGAACCACCGCGGCGAGCCCGTCGTCCGGCAGGTGGCCCGTGCCGTCCAGGACCTTGAGCGTCTGGACGACGCGGGAGAGCAGCGACGTTCCGTAGGAGCCGGTGTAGGCCACGGAGTCGTGCTGGATGAACGAGCCGTCCGCGTAGAAGCCGTCGGTGACGCCGTGCCGCGGCCGGTACGGGTCGACCGTTGCGTAGACCGTCCGCTGGTCGGCGACCGCCTTGCCGATGCGCGCGTCGTCGCCGAGCAGGGCGCCCTGGAGCATCCGGTTCGTGGTGATGTCCGCGAGGTTCGCACCGGTGTGGAAGCGCGAGTCGAGGTCTACGTCGCCGTCCTTGCCGTTGCGCAGGTAGGCGTCCATCGAGGCGATGTAGAGCGGCACGAGCCCGGGGTCGTACTCCGCGACCGCGTCCGCGAGCAGCGCCAGGGTCCTGCTCACATGGGAGGAGATCCCGATCTCCCAGTGGAACCAGTTGCCGTAGTACCCCTGGGACTGGTCCCCGTAGTAGGTGTCGTGCACCCGCACGAGCCCGTCGAGGACCCGCTGCTGGACCGCGGCACTGCCCTGGAGGTCCGAGGCGGGGCCACCGGTCACCCGGGTGGCGAGGGCGATCTCCCACAGGTACCGGAACGTGGAGTTGAGGTTGCCGTCGCTCGTGCCGAGCGGGAGGCCCCGGAACAACTCGCCGGAGCCCGCCTCGTCCATCGCCGTCAGGTGGCTCCGCGCGGCGGCGTCGATCGCCGCGAGCTTCGCCCGGACCTCGGGGCGGGCATTGGACTCGGCGGTGCCGGCGAACATCGCGACCGTATTGCCGATCAGCCGGTCGTGGGCGCCAGGCGAGGCCCCGGCCGCCGCCCCCGGCCCGGCCGCCGCCCCGGCGGACGCGGGCCCGGCGCCGGCGAACACGGCCGCCGCCGCGGGGAATGCCGAGACGAGAGTACGACGGGAGATCTCCACGAGAACGCTCCAGGGCTGGACGGCACGGGATTTGTGGCATCCAACCAATGGCGCGTCGTCCTGTCACTAGGGTCCGTCTTCAAAGGGGCATCCGATCAGTGAGCGGCGCCGCGGGCAACTGCCTGGCGGCGCCCGCCAGGAGCCGCGCCGCGGGCAGTTCCCGCGCCGGCACGGCCCCGGCTCCGGCTCCGGCGGGCATATGCCGGGCGCCGCGGGGGAGTTGGCCGGTCCGCACGTCGGTGGGCCGGGGCGGGGCAGCCGTCTGGAGTCCCGCGTGAGGGGCCGTTACGCTGGGTCCGTGGCATGGTTCCGTAGGCGACGCGGGCAGGCACCACGGGCCGGCGGCGCGGACCAGCCGCCCGCGGCGCGGGCGGGGGAGCGGCCCCACGGCCGGTGGCTCGGGGCCCGCGAGCTGCCGCCCGTCGCGGTTCCCAGCGAGACCGACCGGATCATCGACCGCAATGTCGCGCCCGCCCTGCTCGACGCCGGGCGCATCGTGCAGATCCGCGCCAGGTATGAGGACCTGCTCAGCCACCGCACGGACGCCCCGGTGCACGTCGGCGTCGGTGGCAGGGCCGCGATCCTGCTGTGCCTCAGCACCGCGCAGCGGCCCGATCTGCGCGGGCTCGACGAGCAGCTCACCGCCGAGGGCGCGGTGCTGTACGTGCAGGCCCACCGTCTCGACCCGTACGGCATGCTGCGCCTGGTCCTCGCGCTGGCTCCCGGCCTGGTCTTCAGGACGCCGCTGACCCTCGCGCACGGCGATGTGCAGGAGTTCCTCACCGCCGCCTACGCCGAAGAGGCCGTCGAGCTCCACGTGTCCCATCAGAACCGGCAGCGCCTGCCCGCGTTCGTCTGCACGGCGAGCGGCCTGCGGGGCCGCGTGGACACCGCCCTGGACACCCTCGGCGACCTCCACCACCCGGCCGGGCCCGTCGAACAGGCCGTGCGCGTCGCGCGGTTGGAGGCCATGTTCCCCGGGGCCCTCGACGGCGTCGAGGTCGGCAGCGCGGTGCCGCTGCGCGTCGGCCACCGCGGTGAGGACACCGTGCTGGTGACCGCGCCCGCTCAGCCGGAGAACCGTTCGACGTAACGGCGCTGCCACGGGGTTTCCACGGCGCGCGCCGCATAGTGCCGCCGGACGTAGGCGACCGCCTCGTCACCAGGGACCCCGTCCAGCACGGCCAGGCACGCCAGCGCCGTGCCCGTTCTCCCGCGCCCGCCGCCGCAGGCGACCTCGACGCGCTCGCCTTCGGCGCGATCCCAGGCCGCCCGCAGCGCCTCGTCGGCCGCCGAACGGTCGGCCGGCAGCCGGAAGTCGGGCCAGCGCAGCCAGTGCGCCTCCCACGGAACGGGCGGCGGCCGGCGGCCGAGCAGGTACAGGCCGAAATCGGGGTCGGGCCCCTCCGGGCGCGGGCGGCGAAGCCCGCGCCCGCGCACCAGCCGCCCCGACGGCAGGCGCAACACGCCCGCCGCCGTCGGCTCCCAGGTCGTGATCACGGACCGAGCGTAGCGGCCGGCCGGTGCCGCCGCGGAGCCGGCCGGCTCGGGCGCCGCCGGACTCAGGTCAGTTCGAGTCCGCCGTCGAGGGTCAGGACCTGGCCGGTGAGCCAGGTGGCGGCCGGGTCGGCGAGGTGGAGAATCCACGGCGCCACCTCGTCCGGCAGGCCGCGGCGGCCCAGCGGTATCCGGGCGGCCTCCTCCCGCTTGATGCCGTCGACGACGGCCGGCGGCAGCCCGGCGGCGTGCAGTGCCTCGCTCTCGGTCGGCCCGGGGGCCAGGGCGTTGACCCGGACGCCGTCGCCGGCCAGCTCAAGTGCCCAGGTGCGGGTGAGCTGTTCGAGGGCGCTCTTCGAGGCGGCGTAGTGGGCCGCGCCGGGCAGCGGCCGGTGCCCGTAGGTGCTGGAGATGTTGACGATGGCGCCGCGGGTCCGCCGCAGCCCGGGCAGCGCGGCCCGGGCGAGCAGACTGGGCGCGGTCACATTGAGCGCGAACAGCTCCGTGATCCGTGCGGCGCTGGTCTCGGCCAGTGGCATCAGGGCGGTGGCACCGGCGTTGTTGACCAGGACGTCGATGCGCCCCCAGCGGTCGAGGGCCGCGCCGGTCACCGCGTCCGCGGCGTCCTCGGCGCGGAGGTCGGCGGGGAAGGCGGCGATGCCCGGGTGCGCGCGGGCGGTCTCCGCCAGCGGGACGGGTCGGCGGCCGACGCCGAGGACGTGTGCCCCGGCCCCGGCGAACGCGACGGCGGTGGCTCTGCCGATGCCGGAGCCCGCGCCGGTGATGATCACGACGCGCTCCTTGAATCGGTCCGCGGCCGGCTCCGAGGCCATGACTCACCCATTCGTTCGATGTTCGTGGAACATCGAAACGCTATCATCGTCCCCATGAGGCAGGCACGGCATCCCGAGGTCGGCGAGATGGCCCTCACCGAGGTGATGGCCGCACTGAGTGACCCGATCCGAGTGGGACTCGTGCGGCTGCTGTCCGACGGCCGCGAGCGGGGCTGGGGCGAGCTGCGCGCACCGGTGGCCAAGTCCACCCTCAGCCACCATCTGCGCGTGCTGCGCGACGCCGGCCTCACCCGCACCCGCCAGGAGGGCACGCGCTGCTTCGTCGAGTTGCGCCGCGGTGACCTCGACGCCCGGTTCCCCGGCCTCCTGCCCGCGGTGCTCGGCGCGGCCGAGCAGGAGGACGTCGGGCACCAGGTGGGCCTGGCCGCGTCTCCCGCCGGGCAGCGCAGGTAGCGCGGCCGGGCGCCCGCCCGGCGTGGGAGCCACGGGCGCGGGCGGGCGAGGCGGAAGCGCGGGCGGACAGCGGAACGCCGCTGCCGCGGCCGGTCGGACCGGCCGCGGCAGCGGCGTCGTTCCTGCGGGGCGTGCCCAGGTGCGGGTGGTCAGCCGGCGGCGGCTCCGCTCGCGGCCGGCGCGGGCGGCGAGTCGGGGCCGGGACCGGAGTTGGCGCGTCTGCTGCGCAGCTCGCCCCAGATGGCGAAGCCCGCCAGCAGCACCCCGATGACCAGCAGCCCCAGCGGGATGACCATGCGGATCAGCCACAGCAGGTTGGCCATCGACTCGGCGTCGTCCGCCCGTTCCGCGGTGCCCTCGGGCGTGCCCTCCACCGCCATGGAGTTGACCGGGGCGAGCGTGACGGGGCCCTCGGGGCCCTCGGTCTGGGCCACGATGGTCTGTTCCAGGGTGCCGTTGAGGACCGTGCCCGTGTCCTTGTCGATCCAGGCCACACGTTCTGTCGTGGCCGCGTACGTCAGCGGCACGGGATCGGGCAGGGCGCCGAGGAGGGCGGGGTCGGGCAGCTGCTCGGCGGGCAACTGCTCGGCGAGACCCGCCACCACGTCCCTGGGCAGGGCCGGCGGCAGGCCCTCGGCGATGGACGGGTCGGCCAGCTCGCCCGCGGCCTGGATCACGTAGACGTAGGTCTCGCGGCCCTCGACGTCCTCGGTGCGGTCGTACACGGCCGGCGCCTCGGTGCCGGTGGTCGGGTCCCAGAAGGTGTAGTCGCGCTCCTCGGGCTCGAGCGGCCAGGAGATGACCAGGCCCTGGTGCTCCTCGGCCTCGCTGCCCTCGGGGGCCGGGCGGTCCTCCAGGTCGCTGCGGTCGACGGCCCAGCGGTGGCTGGTGGCCGACAGCTCCGTGTCGTCCTGCCCGGTCACGACCACGTCGTCGGTGACCACGGCCGTGCTGCCGTCCGTCTCCACGACCTGGACCCTGCGGTCCAGCGAGATCGGTATGTCCGTGAGGAAGGCGTTGGCCAGGTCACCCGTCTCCAGGGCCGCCGCGTTGAGCAGCGAGGCCGTGCCGGTGTACTCGAAAGTGGTGTCCGTGTCGGACGGGACCTGATGCACGGCCGGATAGACCGCGAGCCGGGTCACGGCCGAGGCGGCCACCAGTACGGCGGCCGTTCCGGACAGAATCCAGGTACTTCTTCGCATGGTGTCTCCCGACTGCGGGCGCACGGCTGTGTGCGCGGCTGGGCCAACCTATGATCGGCCGGGTGGCCGGTCAATAAGCCCCGGTGAACGCAACGGAGTTGAGACCTCGCCTGCGTGTTCGACAGTTGCGCGACCCGATCCGACCCGATCCGACCCGATCCGACCCGGTCCGTTCCGGTCCGGGAACGTTCATCGGCGGCCCTCGGCGGTGCACCGCCGGGCGCATCGCGCCCCCCGCATGCCGCCGCGGCGCGTGCCATCCCCGCGCCTGCCGCCGGCCTGTTCCGTCGCCCGCCCCGGCCCGGATGCGGCCGGCTGGATTCGGCCGCCACAGGTCGATGCCGCCCGGCTCTTGACGGGCGCGGGGCGAAGGAGGCACAGTTCCCCCTAATCCGCATTAGTCCAGGTGGGATCTCCTCTTACTCGCCAGCTAATGCGCATTAGTCGGGAGGGTGGAGAAGTGGCGGAAAAGGAGCCGAAGGCGGCCAGGCGCGGGCGCCCGCGGCAGGCCGAGGTGGCGCGCCTCGCGGGCGTCTCGCAGACGACCGTGTCGCTCGTCCTGGGCGGCAACAAACAGGGCATCGTCATCCAGGAGGCCACCCGGGAACGCGTGCTCCTCGCCGCGCGAACGCTCGGCTATGTCCCGGACCCCGCCGCCAGGCGGCTGGCCGCGGCGCGCAACAACCTGCTGGGCGTGTTCAGCTTCACCGCGACCTTCCCGACGGCGGTGGAGCACTCCTACTACCGCTTCCTCGTCGGCATCGAGCAGGAGGCCGCCGCCCGAGGCTACGACCTGGTGCTGTTCACCGGATCGAGCACCGGGGGCGCGGGCGCCGGGGCGCCTGGCGCCCTGGACCGCGTCCGCCTCGCGGACGGCTGCCTGCTGCTGGGCCGCCACGTGCCCGCCGAGCAGTTGCGGCGGCTGGTGGACGACGGCTTCCCGCTGGTCCACCTCGGCCGGCGGGACGAGCCGGCGGGACTGGCCTGGGCGGGCGCCGACTACGCCGCGGCCAGTGCCGAGGTCGTCGGCCACCTGGCCGGGCTCGGCCACCGCCGCGTCGTCCTCGTCCGCGAGGACGACGACGCGCCCGCGTCGAGCGACCGGCAGCGCGGCTTCCTCGCCGGACTGGTAGCCGCCGGGCTGCCGGGGCAGGAGGGGGGAGCCGTGGTCCGCACCGCCCGTCCGGCGGCCGACATCACGGCGGCGTGGGTGCGCGCCCGGCACGCCGCTGGAGTCACCGCGTTCGTCGCCGAGGAGACCGACACCGGCGACGCCTGGCGGGCGCTACGGGCCGCGGTCGCCGCGGCCGGGCTCGCGGTGCCGGAGGCCGTGTCCCTGGCCCTGCTCGGCTCCCCGCCCGCCGACCTGGCCGGCCAGCCCGTGCCCACCGGCTTCGACATCCCGCGCGCGGAGCTGGGCGCCGCCGCCGTGCGCCTGCTCACCGGCCTGCTGGCCGGGGCGGAGCAGCGGTCCGGCTCGCTGGTCGCCTGCACGTTCCGCCCCGGCACGACCGCGGCGCCGCCGCCGTGACGCGGTGCCCGCCACCCAGAAGAACCGCACCGTCCCGCAAGGAGAACCCGCACATGCCGGAACCCACCAGCCCACCCGCCGCGACCGACGTCCTCATCGTGGGCGGCGGGCTCGGCGGGGTGGCCGCCGCCCTCGCCGTCTGCCGGGCGGGCCGGCGCGCCGTCCTGACCGAGGAGACCGACTGGATCGGCGGCCAGCTGACCTCGCAGGCCGTGCCCCCGGACGAGCACCCGTGGGTCGAGCAGTTCGGCACCACCGCCACCTACCGGGCGCTGCGCGGGCACATCCGCGACTACTACCGCAGGTGGTACCCGCTGCGGGCCGAGGCCCTGGCGCTCACCGAGCTGAACCCGGGCGCGGGCCGCGTGAGCAAGCTGTGCCACGAGCCGCGCGTCGCGCTGGCCGTGCTGGAGGCCATGCTGGCGCCGCACCGCGCGGCCGGGCGGCTCACGGTGCTCACCGAGCACCGCCCGGTCGCCGCCGAGACGGACGGCGACGCCGTCCGCGCGGTCACGCTGCTCGACACGCGGGAGGGCACACGGCGTACGGTGAGCGCGCCCTACGTGCTGGACGCAACGGAAACCGGTGAACTGCTGCACCTCGCGGGCGTGGAACACGGTCTGGGCGCCGAATCGCGCGCCGAGTTCGATGAACCGCACGCCCCCGAGGAGGCGCAGCCGCTCAACCAGCAAGGCATCACGGTCTGCTTCGCCGTCTCCCACCACGAGGGCGAGGACCACACGGGGCAGCGGCCCGCCGACTACGACTTCTGGCGCTCCTACCGGCCGGACTTCTGGCCGGGCCCGCTGCTCGGGTTCACCGCGCCCGATCCGCGCACGCTCGAGCCGGTCGGCCGCAGCTTCCGGCCGAACCCGGTCGAGGACCCTTGGGCCGTCGCCGCTGACCAGAGCGCGGACGCGGGGGACAAGGAACTGTGGGGCTTCCGCCGCATCCTGGCCCGCGGCCTACACCGGCCCGGCGCGTTCGACTCCGACATCACGCTGGTGAACTGGCCCCTGAACGACTACTGGCTCAAGCCCCTGGTCGGGGCGGGGGAGGAAGCGGCGGCCGCGGCCCTCGCGGGCGCCCGCGAGCTGTCCCGCTCGGTGCTCTACTGGCTTCAGACCGAGGCGCCGCGCGCCGACGGCGGCACCGGCTTCCCCGGGCTGCGCATCCGCCCCGACGTCACGGGCACGCCGGACGGCCTGGCCAAGGCCCCCTACGTGCGGGAGGCGCGGCGCATCAAGGCCGTCACCACCGTCACAGAGCACGACGTGGCCATCGACCTGGTCGGTCCCTACGGCGGCACCCGGCACCGCGATTCGATCGGCGTCGGCAGCTACCGCATCGACCTGCACCCGTCCACCGGCGGCGACGACTACATCGACATCGGCTCGGTGCCGTTCGAGATCCCGCTCGGCGCCCTGCTGCCGCGCCGGGTGCGCAACCTGCTGCCGGCCGGCAAGAACATCGGGACCACCCACATCACCAACGGCTGCTACCGGCTCCACCCGGTGGAGTGGAACGTGGGCGAGGCCGCGGGCGCGCTGGCCGCGCACTGCCTCGACGAGAACGTGGCCCCGCATCAGGTGCGGGAGGAGGACAAGCGCTTCGCCGAGTTCGCGCGCGTCCTCGACCGGGCCGGCGTCCAGCGCCACTGGCCCGACGTCCGGGGCTACTGAGCGCGGCCCCGCGGCGGCGGACGGCAAACCCGGACGGCAAACCCGGAGGGCACCGGACGGCGAACCCGGGCGGGACAGCTCCACCTGTCCCGCCCGGCACCGCCCGCACCCCGACACGGCACACAAGGAGGTGTCCCAGAACATGACCGCTCAACGGACCACTCATCGCCTGCGCGTCGGCATCGACGTGGGCGGAACCTTCACCGACGCGGTGGCCGTCGACGCCACCACCCTGGAGCTGATCGGCCAGGTGAAGGTGCCGACCAGCCATCACCACCCGGACGGTGTGGCGCACGGCATCGTGGAGGCGCTCGACCGGCTCCTCACCGAGGTCGGCCGCGCCCCCGAGGACGTGGCGTTCCTCGCGCACGGCACGACCCAGGCTACCAACGCCCTGCTGGAGGGCGACGTCGCCCCCGTGGGCCTGCTCGGCATCGGCTCCGGCCCCTCCGCCGTGCTCACCCGCCGCCTCGCCGGCCTGGCCAAGCTGGAGCTGACCCCGGGCCGCACCCTGCCGCTGCACTACGCGCACGTCCCCGACGCCGCCGACACCGCCGAGGTCCGCGCGGCGATCGACCGCGTGCGGGCCGCGGGCTCGGAAGTCGTCGTCGCCACCGAGCCGTTCAGCGTGGACGCGCCCGAGGGCGAGCAAGCGGTGGCCGACCAGGCGCGCGCCGCCGGGCTGCCGGTCACCGCGGCCCACGAGATCACCTCGCTGTACGGGCTGAACAAGCGCACCCGCACCGCCGTGGTCAACGCCGCGATCCTGCCGAGGATGCTGGCCACGGCCGATCTCGTCGACGAGTCCGTGGTCAAGGCGGGGGTGCGCGCGCCGCTGATGGTGATGCGCTGCGACGGCGGCGTCATGTCGCTGGACGAGATGCGCCGCCGCCCGCTGCTCACCGTGCTGTCCGGCCCGGCCGCCGGGGTGGCGGGCGCCCTGATGCGGGAACGGGTCAGCGAGGGCGTCTTCCTCGAAACCGGTGGCACCTCCACCGACATCAGCGTCATCCACCGCGGCAAGGTCGCCGTCCGGCACGCGGTCATCCTGGGCCGCGGATCCTACCTGCCGGCCCTCGACGTCAGGACGGTCGGCGTCGGCGGCGGGTCGATGGTCCGCGTCTCCGGCGGCAAGGTCGTCGCCGCCGGGCCGCGCAGCGCCCACATCGCCGGCCTGCCCTACGCCTGCTTCGCCGAGCCAGGGGACCTCGCGGACGCGCGGCTCGCGGCACTGCGCCCGATGCCGGGCGACCCCGACGACTACGCGGTGATCGACGCGGCGGGCGGCCGGTTCGCCGTCACCATGACCTGCGCGGCCAACGCGCTCGGCCGGGTGCCCGAGGGCGACTTCGCGCGCGCCGACCCCGCGGTCGCGGCGCTGGCCCTCGCGCCGCTCGCCGAGGCGCTGGGCATGGACGTGGCCGGTGCGGCAACGGCCGTGCTGGACGCGGGAGCCGGGCAGGTCCGCGAGGTCGTCGACCGGATGATCCGCGACTACCGGCTCGACCGGGACGCCGTGGTGCTGGTGGGCGGCGGGGGCGGTGCCGCCTCGGTCACCCCGCACCTGGCAGCCGCCGCGGGCCTCACCGGGAGGATCGCCAGGAACAGCGAGGTGATCAGCCCGATCGGCGTGGCGCTCGCGCTGGTCCGCGAGCAGATCGAACGGATCATCCCCGGCGCCACGCAGGAGCAGATCCTCGGCGTGCGCAACGACGCGGAGCTGGCCGTCGTCGAGCAGGGCGCGGCACCGGGCGCCGTGGAGGTCGAGGTGACCGTCGACCCGCAGACCAACACCGTGCGGGCCATCGCCACCGGCGCCACCGAACTGCGCACCCAGGACCGGGCCCACCGGGCGGACGAGGCCGAACGCCTCCGCGCCGCCGCGGCCAGCCTGAAGGTGCCGCCCGCACAGGTCGAGGTGCTCGCGGGCACGCCCGCGCACACCGTGTACGGAACGGTCCGCCGCCGGCGGCTGCGGCGCCCGCTGCACCCGGTGCGGGTCATCGACGCGGACGGCGTGGTGCGCCTCCACGCGGCCGACGCGCGCGTCGCCACCACCACCGTGGCCGAGGCGTCCGGCGTGCTGGCCGAGCTGGTGCGCGAGACCACCTCGTACGGCGACGGCGGCGTGCGCGCCCCCGCGCTGCGGCTGCTCCTCGGCTCGCGCATCGCGGACCTGTCGGGCGTGCTGGACGCGGAGCCGCTGCTCGCGCTGGCCCGCAGCGAGCTGCGCTCGCGGACCGGCGACGAGCCGGTGATCGCCGTTCTGGAGGTGCGCGCATGAGTGCCGTCCGCGCCGGAACGCTGGAAGGGCTGCGCCCGGCGCGGCTGCGGAGCCTGCGGTCGGCCTGCGCGGAGCTCGCCGAGCGCGAGGACACCGAGTTCGCGGCCACGCTGCTCGGCAACACCGCCACCCACGAGGGCCGTTCGCCCGAGCAGCTGCGCCGCTGGGCCGAGGCGGCGGCCGCGTTCGGCACCGAGCTGGCCGGGCAGGAGACCGGGGAGCTACCGGCCGGCGCCCGGATCGTCGAACGGCCGGACGGCCTCGCCGACGACCGGCTGCTGCTCGCGCGTTATCGCTCCCGGCCGCAGCCCGCCGTCGAGCTGTACACGGACACCCTCGCGCTGGCCGAGGAGCTGACCGGACTGCTCGGCTGGCGCGGCTGGTTCCCCGCCGGGGCGGTCCGCTCCGCCGCCGTCGCGCACGAGGCCGCCCACCACCGGCTGCACGACCCCGCCGTGAAGCGGCGGCTGCGCCGGCGCCTCGACCACCCCGTGCTGAGCCTGGGCCGCCACCGGCTGCTCGGCCATGTCGCGGGTGCGGACGAGATCGCCGCGCACGCGTTCACCCGCACCGCGCTCGGCCTCGGCCGCAGCCCGCTGCTGCTGACCGCCGCGCTCGCCCGCGCGGTCGGCGCCCTGAGAGAGAACTGAGGTCCGCCATGGGAATCGTCATTCTGCTGATCATGCTGGTCGGCGTCGTGCTGATGCTGACCCGCAAGCTCCCCACGGCGTTCGCCCTCGTCGTCCTCGGCGTCGTCATCGCCCTCGTGGTGGGCGCCCCGCTGACCGGCGAGGCCAGCGTGTTCGACACCGTGCTCCAGGAGGGCGCGGCCAAGCTCGCGGCCACCATGATCGCCATTCTGCTGGGCTCCTGGCTGGGCAAGCTGCTGGACGAGACCGGCATCGCGGGCACGCTGGTCCGCAAGATCGTCGAGTTCGGCGGGGACCGCCCCACCGTGGTCGCGCTCGGCGTGCTCGCGATCTCCGCCCTCGTCGGCACCGTCACCGGCTCGGCGCCCGCCGCGATGCTCGCCGGCATCATCGGCATCCCCGCGATGATCGCGGTCGGCGTGCCCAAGGTGACGGCGGCCGGCACGATCCTGATGGGCATCGCCGCGGGCATGCCGTTCGAGCTGCCGATCTGGCAGTTCTTCTCCACCGCCCTCGACCTGCCGGTCGACACCGTGCGCGGCTTCATGATGAAGCTGTTCCCGTTCGCCGCGTTCTTCGCCGTGCTGTTCGTCCTGGTGGAGACCCGGCGCCGCGGTGTGGAGCACACCTGGTCGCTGCGGTCGGTCGGGGCGGACCAGGAGGAACGGCCCTCGCGGCGCCGCCGGCTCGGCGACGCGCCCTGGTACGCGCTGTTCACGCCCGCCGTCCCGCTCGTGCTGGCCCTGGGCTTCGAAGTCGCGATCATCCCGTCGCTGCTCGCCGGCGTGCTGTACGCGCTGGTGACCACGACCCGCCCGCGCGACATGAACACCCGGCTGCTGCGCACGCTCTACGCCGGATTCGAGGTGGCGGCCCCGCCGATCGCCCTGTTCATCGCCATCGGCGTGCTGCTGGCCGCCGTCCAGCTGCCGGACTCCATCGCCGCGCTCGAACCGCTGGTCGAGGCCGTCAGCCCGCAGAACCCTGTGCTCTTCGTGCTGATCTTCACCGCGCTCGCGCCGCTGTGCCTGTACCGGGGCCCGCTGAACGTCTACGGCCTCGGCGCCGGCATCGCGGGCGTGCTGATCGCGTCCGGCATCTACCCGGCCGTCGCGGTCCTCGGCCTGATGGCCTCCTACAACCAGGTGTTCGGGGTCGCCGACCCCACCAGCACCCAGACGGTGTGGAGCGCGCAGTACTCCGGCGTCAGCCCGCAGCAGGTGATGATCCGCACCCTGCCGTACGTGTGGTGCGTGGCGCTCGGCGGCCTGTGCGTCACCGCCGTGCAACACCTGTGAGCAAGCGCCCCGTTCACCGCCGACCCCCCGCCGGCCGGCGCCCGCCGGCCGGCCACCCGACGTGACTCGACTCGACCGCACACCGACGTAACGGAGTCAGTGATGACCGTGAACCGCCGCACCTTCCTCTCCGGAGCCGCCGCGACCGGCGGGCTGCTCGCCCTCGGCCACGCCACCGCCCCGGCCGCGGCCGCCGCGCCCGGCGGCTTCCCCGACTACACCCACCTCGGCACCCTGCTCACCCCCGACCGGCTGTCCTACAACCCGACCGGCGAGATCATCTTCCCGACCATCCGCGGCGTGTACGACCGGCTGTCCTCGCCGCTGGGCCGCTACTACCTCTACTACGCGCCGCACGACGCGCCCGGCGGCATCTGCCTCGCCTACGGCGACTCCATCGCCGGTCCGTTCACCGAGTACCCGCACAACCCGATCGTCGCCAACGACTGGGCGCCGCACTACTCGGTCAGCCACGTCTCCTCCCCACACGTCATGTGGCACGAGGAGGAGCGCGAGATGTGGCTGTACTTCCACGGTGAGAACACCACGACGCGGCTGGCCCGTTCGGCGAACGGCGTGGACTTCACCTACGACCGGGTCGTCCTCACCACCGCCATGCTGCCCGCCGGCACCACAGAGGCGTCCTACGCGCGGGTGTTCCGGCACGACCTGCCCGGCCGCGGGGCGCGCTACGTCATGCTGTTCATGCTCAACACCACGGCAAACCACCGCTCGATCGGGTGGGGCTGGTCGCCGGACGGGCGGAGCTGGACGTTCGCCGAGCAGCCGCTGATCCGGTACTCCGACGTCGGCGTGAACGACCTCAGCGGCCCGCACCTGCTGACCCGCAACGGCTCGGCATACGTCGTCTACCACACCGACAAGGCGCACGGGGGCACCATTCGCATCACCGAGGTCGGCAACGACTTCGGCCTGCGCAACCATCTGGGCGTCTTCTACCGCCCGTTGTCCGGCGCGCCCGACAACGGGCGGGCCGCGGCCCCGTCGTTCGGCACCGACCGCGGCGTGCCGTACATGGTCTACGAGGCGGGCGACCGGCTGGCCGGCAGCATCGCCGTCGCGCGCGGCTGACCGCCGGTGCCCCCGGCCGCGGCGGAACGCGTCCCGCCGCGGCCGGGCCGCAATCCGGCCGCTCACGACCTGAGCCGGATCAGGTCCACCCGCGAACGCAGGCCCAACTTCCGGTAGACCTGCCGCAGATGGAAGCCGACGGTGTGCGGCGACACGAACAGCTGGCTGGCGACCTGCCGGTTGGTGAGACCGCCGGCCACCAACTCGGCCACCCGCCGCTCCGCCTTCGTCAGACTGTCCCAGCCGGACAACGGGCGCTTGGCGTGCTTCCAGTGCCGACGCCGCACGCCGAGGTGGCGCAACTCCCGCCGGACGCGGGCGCCGTCCCGCTCCCCGTCCAGGGCGCCGTAGCCGTTCATCGAGCGCTCCAGCTCGCAGATCGCGGCCTCGCGGTCGCCGTGGGCCAGCAGCAGCCGGGCCCGGTCCTCCGCCGCCGCCGCACGCGCCCACGGGTCCTGGTGCGCCCGGCTGACCTGCGCCAGGGCCTCGACGTCGCTCTCGAACAGCGCCCTGGCGTGGACCGCCGCGGTGCCCAGCGCGCGCAACTCCCTGCTGTGCCGCCGCAGTGACTCCACCGTGTCCACGGCCGAGCGGGCCATGTCCTGGCGGCGCGCCTCCAGCGCCCAGCGCACGCAACTCGCCGCGGCCGACAGGTCCTCAAGCAGCAATTCATGCCGCGCCTCCGGGCTGGCCCACACCCCGGAGAGGTGGTCGATCGCCGCCGCGGGGCCGCTCCTGGCCTCGGCGATCTGCGCGCCGAGCAGCTGGCGCATCGCGCGCCACGGCCGGGCCGAGTCCTCCGGGCAGCTCTCCTGGAGGGCGCCCAGATGGGCCTCGGCCTCGCCGAGCAGGCCGCGCCGCAGCGCGACGAGCGCGCGCACCCGCCACGCCTGGGGCGCGAGCATCGGCAGGCAGAGCCCGCCCCCCGCGGCGAGCCCGGCCCGTGCGTCCTCGTCGGCCTCGCCGAGGCGGCCGTACGCGAGGTGAACGGGCGCCCGCAGCAAGGCCGCCACGGCCGGCGCGGTGGCCGCGGGGCCGAGTCGCGCCGCGGTCCTCGCCACGTCCAGCGCCTCCTCGAACTCGCCGGCCCCGGTGAGCATCGGCACCAGGAGCCAGCGCGGATCGAGCAGTCTGATCCCCTGCGGCAGCTGATCCAGCTCGCCGGCCTCCCGCAGCAGCCGGATCGCCTCGCCCGCCTGCCCGTCCCGCCACCGCTTCAGGGCCCGCACGGTCAGCGCGCCCGCCTGCACCGCGCGCGGGTGCCCGGCGCGGCTGCCGAGCAGCCGCTCGGCGTGCTCGGTGGCCGCCGGGCCGTCGGTCAGGCAGTGCGCGGCGAGCCGCGAGACCTCGGCGCGCTCCTGGTGCTCGGATGCCTCGGGCGCCACGGCCAGGGCGTCGCCGGCGGCCCGACCGGCCTCGTGCGCCTTCCCGTTGAGCAGCAGGGCGACCGAGAGCCAGGTGCGGAACGCGGCCACGGAGTCGGCGTGTCCCGCGGCGGCGGGCTCCCCGGCGAAGGCCGCCACCTCGCCCATGGCACCCTGCGCGAACTCGACGGCCCGCTCGGTCGCCCCCGCCCTGACGAACGCCTCGGTCGCCGTCGCGGCGAGGCCGGTCCACTCCGGCTGCTGGGACGAAAGCAGCTTCATGCCCTGCCGCGCCAGGGAGGCCGCGGTCAGGGGCTCGGTGGCGAGCATCCGGCCGACGGCACGGGCGATGATCAGCACGGCCTCGGTGTCCCCCGGCTGCGCGACGTGCGCGACGTGCAGCGCCGCCGCCTCGACCCCGTCGGGCCGCGACAGCAGCATCGTCGCGGCCTGCCGGTGCAACAGGGCCCGCATCGGCGGCGGCACCGAGTCGAGGACGACCCGCCACAGCGCGTCGCTGCGGAACGCGAAGTCGGTCACGCGGCAGATCAGCAGTCCGCGGGCGATCGCCTCGTCCAGGGCCGTGAGCAGGTCGGCGGGCGACTCGTCGAGCAGGGCCAGCAGGTCGGTCGGTGTGAAGGGGGAGCCGAGCACGGCCGCCAGCTTCAGGACCTTGGTGGTGAAGGGGGACAGTGAACGCAGGTCCTGCCGGACGATCGCCGCGAAACTCTCGGGAACCGGGTCGGGAGTGCGCACGCCCTCCGGCTGCCGGGGCGCGGGCACGGGAGCGCCCGTGACGCGGGCGACGCCGTCGGTGATCTGGACGTCCCCCTCGGCCAGGAGCGCGCGGGCCAGCTCGATCACCGCGCGGGGCCGGGCACCGACGCTCTCCGCGAGCAGGGTGATCGATGTGTGGGGGGTGGCGCCGAGGTGGTCGGCGACGACGTCGGCCGCGGCCTTTCCGGAGAGCGGGCCCAGCACGGGCACGCGCTCGACGGCCAGCTTGCCCAGGCCGACCTCCGTCAGCCCGCGGTGCGCGCCGGGTCCTTCGGTGCCCGAGGCCAGCAGCCACAGCACGGGGTGCGCGCCGAGCTGGCCGATGAGATCGCCGAGGCCGACCAGGGCCGACAGGTCGGCCAGGTGCAGGTCGTCCAGCACCACGAGCACGTGGCCGTGCTCCAGCGCCTCGCGCAGGCGCGCGCGGATCTCCCTGGCGAACGAGGGGCCGACGGGCACGGGAGAGCCGCTGTCCGCCGAGCCGAGGCGGTGCACCTGCGCGGTGAGGGAGGCGGGAACGGCGCCGAGGAGGGCGTCGGAGGTCGCGGAGATGCCGCTCACGACGGCGAGGCCGCTGCGCACGGCCATGCCGACCGACTCGATCAGCAGCCGGGTCTTTCCCGTTCCCTGGCCGGATTCGAGCAGCAGCACCCTGCCGTGGCCGGTGCGGCCGACCGCCTGGAAGCCGGCCGCGATGTGTGCCATCTGCTTTTCCCGTCCCCGTAACGGGCGCAATGGCGACCGCCTGTTCGGTCCGCTTACCTTGTGATTGCCTCGATCATATGATTTCGACGTGTTCACCAAGGCCCCTTATGCTCGCCGGGACTTGCGGGTCCGGCGAGCGACAACCCTATCAAATGAAGCGCCGACGAAACAATGAGTTCCCCGGTGGGCAGGGGCGGAAAACCGTATAACGGTACTGGTCCGGGGGCTGCCCGACGAGCTGGTGCTGAGGTGCGGTTCCGTGGCCCGTTGTTCTCTTTTCTTTGCGGACTTTCTATTTCCTGCTGCGGTCGTTCGTTGGGATGTCCCTATCGTATGCAGAATTATTTTCTTCGTCCGCGGTTCCGGGTCCGGCCGCCAACCCGGGACCGCTCAGAAAACCGAGCAGCCGTTCGGCCGATTCCAGCGGCACCCGCAGCCCGCGGCAGGCCGCGGCCGACCTGGCCACCGGATCGGCGCACCACAGCCCGAACGCCGCCGCCGCGAGCAGCCCGGCCGGATCGCTCGCGTCGGCCAGCACCAGACCCGCCCCGCAGCACAGCACCGCCGTCCCCGCGGCCTGTGCGAGACCCGGCACCAGCCGGCGGCGCCGCACGGCGCGCGGGTCGGTCCGCAGCGCCCGCAGAGCGGGCCCCGCCGAGGGCGCGAGGCACAGCGCCGCCAGGGCGATCCGCCAGTCGAGGAACAGCAGCGCGCCGATCGCCGCCACCGGCATCAGCACCGCGCCCACCATCGACCGCAGGTGATGGACGAACAGCCCGGACGTCGCCACCACATCCACCGTGCCGACCCGCGACAGCGCCGTGACGCGCGCCTCGTCCGGCCGGATCTCCGGCCCCGCAAGCAACCGGTCGAGGAAGCGGTGGGACAGCAGGCGGGCGATCCCCACCCCCGTCGACTGGTAGATGCCGAGCGTCAGACGCAGCGACACCAGATGGACGACGACCAGAGCGGCCAGCGCCCACAGCCACGGGCGCGCGGCGGCGCCGTCACCGTCGAGCAGCCGGGACAGGCCGGCCGCGGCCGGCACCAGGGCCGCCACCTCGGTGAGCACCGTGACGGCCGCGCAGGCGCTCATCCGGCCCAGCGGCCCCGAGGTCAGCGGCCCCGTCACCGCCCGGGCCCGCGGCAGCACCTGGCCGTCGCCCCGCCGCGAGCCGACCGCCCGCTCCTGACGGTCCGGCGTTCCGGGAGCACCGCGCGCCGACTCGCTCAGCTTGGCGGCGCAGGCCCCGGCCAGCGGCGCGAACAGCGCGCAGGCCAGCACCCGTTCGCCCGGCGTGTCCAGGGCCGCCCCGGCCACCAGGACCACGGTGATCAGCGTCAGCGGGGAGAACGCCCCCTCGGTGATCCAGGCCCGCGGAACCATCCGCCGGGTCTGGGCGAAGAACACGTCGTGGAAGCGGTCCACCATCGCCAGCTGCTGGAGCCGCACGATCCCGGTCCTGCCGGAGGAACGGATGACCGGCAGCGAACGGGCCGTGTGCACGATGCCGCGCGTCACGTGGACCATCACCGCGTTCGCCCTGGCCGCGCCGCGCGTGTGCAGCCCTGCCGCATGCCAGGCGGTGACGCCGCCGATCAGCAGCGGAACCGTGGCGCAGGCGGCGAGTGCGGGATCGGCCCACAGCAGGCCGGCCACGGCCACGCATCCGGCGGCCGCGGTCTCCGGCGCCTCCGGCCGCCCGATCCGAGGAACGGAGGGCACCAGCAGCCGGCAGGCCAGGGCCAGGACGGCGAGTGCCGCGGTCCACCGGACGGCGGACGAGTCGGGCCCCTCGTCCGCGAACACCAGGAGCCCGAGGACCGCGAGACCGGTCGGCGGGGCGAGACGGGCGAGAGCGGCGGCCGTTCCGTCGGCCAGCCGGGGCAGGAGTGCGTTGGCCATACCGGTTGATCAACTCCCGTGTGCGGTGGTGGTGGTACGCGGAGGCGGTGACCGCACGACGCCCGGAGCGTAGCGGTGCGGACACGTACGGCACAGGGCGTGCCGGGGCCGCGCACAGGAACCTGCACGGCCGCGCGGGGTGGAGCCCCCGCACCGCGCCCGGCGGGCCCCAGGCGACCTGCGGAAGCCCGCCGTGTGCCGCCCCCGGCGAGGGATGTGGCCACCGTCCGCGGCTCAGCAGAATCGGGATGCGCTGGGCAGGGCAGGGAAGGGGGCGCAACCGCGTGGACAGGTTCGATGTGACGCCGACGGGACGGAACGGCAGGGCGACGGTCGCGGTACTCGGGGCCGGGATCAGCGGCCTCGTGGCCGCCTACGAATTGCAGCGGCTCGGCCACGAGGTCGACGTGCTGGAGGCCGACGAGCGCATCGGCGGGCGGGTGTTCACGCACCGGTTCGCCGGACAGGACGGGCCGTTCGCGGAGCTGGGGGCCATGCGCATCCCCGTGGACCACCACCTGACACTGCGCTACGTCGACACCCTGGGGCTGCGCGGCAGGCTGCGGCCGTTCCGCAACGTGCTGAGCGATCCGGACAACCTGCTGCGCGTGGGGGGCGAACTGGTCCGGGTGCGGAACGCCGCGAAGCCGCTCATCCGGTACACCGAGGAGCTGGCGGGCGGCCGTTCGCACCGGCCCGAGGCGCTGCTGCTCGTCGGCTGGCTGCACGCGACCGTGCGGGCGCTCGCCCCGCGCGAGCTGCGCGAACTCGTCCGCCGCGACACCGGCAAGCTGCTCGCCGCGGCCGGGCGCCTCGACCTGACGCCCTACCTGAAGGACGACCGGCCGGACCTCGGCGCCGCGCTGCGCCGCCACCCCGAGCTGTGGAGGGCGTGCAGCAGCAGGCTCCAGAGCTTCCTCGACGACCTGATCCGCGAATCGGGCACCGGCATGTGCCACCTGGCGGGCGGCATGGACCAGCTGACCGAGGGCCTGGCCGCGCGGCTGCGCCGGCCGGTGCTCACCGGCCACGCGATCTCCGGTATCGACGTGCGGCGCGACGAGGTGCGCGTGCGGCTCGGCCGGCGAGGCCGCGCCGTCGGCTACCCCGTGGTGCTGTGCACCATTCCCTTCGCCGTGCTGCGCCACCTGCCGCTGACCGGCGTCGAGGCGGACAAGCTCGACGTCATAAGCACCCTCGACTACAGCCCGGCCACCAAGGTGGGGGTGCACTGCCGGCGCGCCTTCTGGGCCGACCAGGGCATCACCGGCGGCGGCTCGGCCCCCGGCGGGCGGGTGCGCCAGACCTACTACGGGACGACGGGCAAGGACCCGTCGCGCGGCGCCGCGCTGCTGGGCAGCTACACCATCGCCGAGGACGCCGACCTCCTCGGCCGGCTGCCCGAGCCCGCCCGCCACGCCGCGGTGCTCCATGAACTACGCGATCTGCACCCCGAGTTCGGGCGGCCAGGGATGGTGCGCGACGTCGTCAGCGTGGCGTGGGGCGAACGCCCCTGGCACCGCGGCTGCGCCGCCCGCCGCTGGGGCATGTCGGCGACGGCCCTCGCCCGCGAGGTCGAGCGGGCCGCACGCCCCCAGGGCCGCCTGTTCTTCGCGGGCGAGCACTGCTCACCGGCGCCCGCGTGGCTCAACGCGGGCATCGCATCCACCCTGGAGGCGGTGCCGCGCATCGACGACCTCGCCCGGCGGACCGGTGCCTGGTACGACGCGGGGAGGTCGGCGTGAGCGTCTTCGACCTGCCCAGGGTCCACTTCGCCGGCATCGGCGTCACCCGGCTGCCCACGGGGCCCAGATCGGGTCTCTTCGACCTGGCCGCCAACGCCGCGGTCGCCGAAGGACACCACGTCCCCGCCGACCGGCCGGCCGCCGAGCACCATGCCTACCTCGACCGTCAGGGCTTCCGTTTCGAGCCCGACGGCACCCGCGCCCGCGAGGGCCGGTTCGGCTCGGTCAAGGGCTGGAACTTCGGCGGCAACGGCCACTTCTGGGTCGACGCCTCGGTCACCTCCTGCGAACGCGAACCCGGCCTCGCCGACACGGCCGACCCGCTCGTCGGCAGGCAGCTCGACCTGTGGGGCCACTACAACGAGGCCATCGGCACCACGGCCAACCGCGGCCGGGTCTTCGACGTGGACCCGGCCTCCAGCTGGACCACGGCCGTGCTGGTCGGCCAGTTCGCCCTCGGCAGGCTCGGCCGTTCCCACGACGTCGGCTACCTCGCCATCGGCGACGTCCACGGCACCTCGCCGCCGCGGTGGCACAACGCCCGCCACGTACTGCGCGAGAGCGCCCACCCGCTGGCGCACGCATTCCGCCGGTCGGTGGTCCACCAGTTCGTCGTGCGCGCCTCGGACCGGCTGTTCTGGTCGGCGGACAGCGGCACATCCCCCGCGCTGTCCGCGCTGCGGGAGGCCGTCGCGACCGAGGAGTTCGGCGGCCTCGTGGTCCAGCTCGCCCTGTTCAACATGGCCACCCCGGTCGCCAACGACGCCCCCGACCGCTGGCAGCTGCGCGGCACGATCGCGCCCTGGCGCCCCGACGAACTGCGCACCTACCCGGCCGGACGGCTGCTGACCGGCAGGCGGCGGCGCCTGGCCGGGCGTTCCGCACCCGTGCACAACCTCACGGTCCGCATCGACCCCGACCGCGTGACCGCCAACCTGATCACGGCGCTGCCCGCCGTCAGCCGCGACCCGCGCCCCGGCACCGGCCCGCTGCACCGGCTCGGGCCGCCACCCGACCTCGGCGACCTCGAACTGCGGACCGCGTCCGGCCGCCTGATCGCCGTGCTCCCGGCCGCCGCCTACCTCGGCGGCGCGCTGGAGACGACCGCGGGCGTCCTGACCGTCCCGCGCGCGGACGGGCGGCGCGACGACCCGCAGGAGGAGCTGCACCTGCTGGCCGGGGACGGCACGCCCCTGGTCACCGAGGAGGAGGTCAACGTCCAGTCCGACGACGCGAGCCTCTTCGTCGAGTACCCGGACGCCAGGACCGGCCGCGACTTCGCCACGGACGTGACGGTGCGCTCGTTCCTGCGGGGCCGGCCCGCCGCCGTCGAGGGCATCGAGGTGCACCAGTTCTTCAACCCCCGCGCCCTGCCCCTCGATCCGCGCGCCACCGCGCCCACCGCGCGGCCGGGCGACATCCGCATCGCCGACCTCGCCCCGGCCGGCGCCCCCGCGGAGGAGCAGCCCGCGTACGCCGCCCGCTGCACCCTCGCGACCGACGGCACCGGCCGGGCCGTGCTGCGCATCAGGGGCGCGGCGGCGGGCGCCGCCCAGCTCCTGCTGCTGCCGCCGGGCAGGCCGCTGCCCTGCAACCCCGACGTCCCCGGCTCGGCCGCCGTCGCCTACGACGACGAGGACCGCCTCGGCTACTGGCCCACCGCGGGCACGCTGTCCGTGCGGGTCCTGCCCGACCACTGGCACCTCACCGAACTCGACCCGGACGGGATCACCTTCGACGTGCTCTACCGCGAAGTGCTCGCCCCCTACGAGCTGATGTACTCGTTCATGAAGGACGAGGTGTTCAGCTTCGAGGACGCGGCCAAGGTCGTCACCTACGCCAGGCTCATGTGGCTGATGGCCGACCCGCGGCACCGCGACAAGACGTTCTACATGCCCTCGACACGCGATATGACGGCGCCGCAGACGCAGCTGCTCCTCGCGTTCATGCGGCGCACCGAAGCCACCAGGCAGCGCCCCCCGGCGCCCCTCGCCGGGGCGCCGCGCGTCCCGGCCATCACCACCCGCGAGCAGCTCGCCGAGGCCCTGCGCCAGGCGGCCACCATCGAACTCGCGGTCATGCTCCAGTATCTGTACGCCCTGTGGTCGATCCCCACCTACTCGGCCGGGCTCGCCCACGTCGAACGCGGCACGTGGACGCCCGCGCAGCTGCGCCTGCTGTGCGGCGAAGGCCCCCACTCCACCGCGGGCGGCCTGCGCGAGACGCTGCAACACGTCGCCAGGGAGGAGATGATCCACTTCCTGGTCGTCAACAACATCATCATGGCGACGGGACAGCCCTTCCACCTGCCGGAGATCGACTTCAGCACGGTCAACCACCACCTGCCGGTGCCCCTCGACCTCAGCCTCGAAGCGTTCGGCCGCGGGAGCCTCCAGCGGTTCATCGCCCTGGAACAGCCGCACGCCCTGGTGCGGGACATCGCCTCGCCCGGCGGGCGCACCGCCTCGCCCCCGCGGGACGGGTCCTACCCGTACGGCTCGCTGAGCGAGCTGTACGCCGCGATCAGGGAGGGGCTGCGGACCATCGACGGCCTCTTCCTCGTCGAGCCGGGCCGCGGGGGAGGGGAGCACCACCTCTTCCTCGGCGAGAGCCTCAACTACACGCATCCCGACTATCAGTTGGAGGTCGACGACGTGCCGAGCGCCCTGTTCGCGATCGACTTCGTCACCGAGCAGGGCGAGGGCGGTGTCCTCGACTCCCCGACCCCATCCGACTCGCACTTCGACGTCTTCCTGCGCATCGAGGAGGCGCTCGCCGGCGAGTACGTCCTGGGTCCCGGCGGCCGCCGCATGCCGTGGGAGCCGGCCCACCCCGTGCTGCGCAACCCGACGCTGCGTTCGGGCGACGCCGCGGGCGACCCCGTCACCGACGAGGAGGCGCGGGCCGTGGCCGACCTGTTCAACCGCGCGTACGCGCTGATGGCGCAGCTGATGGCCCAGCACTTCGGCCTCACGCCCGACAAGAGCCTGCGCCGTTCGCGGTTGATGAACGCGTCGCTCGACATCATGACCGGCGTGCTGCGGCCGGTGGCCGAACACCTCGTCACGCTGCCCGCGGGGCGGCCGGGCCGCACCGCCGGGCCGACCTTCGAGACGGGCGGCCCACCGCCGGTCGTGCCCCGCGCCGACGTCGCGCTGCGATCGCTCGCCGCCCGCTGCGCCGAACTGGCGGACCTGGCCGCGAAGATCCCCGAGCTCGCCGCGTCCGTGGAACAGCTTCTGCGGCTCTGCGCCGACCAGTTCAGCACCATGGACCCACGGGAGCTGTGAGCATGTCGAAGCCCGACCCCGAGGAATTCCACCGGCGCGTCCTCGACCGCATCGAGGACCCGTACCCGGTGTACCGCGCGTACCGCGAGGCGGGCACGCTGCACCGGGTGCCGCGGCCGGGGACGCGCCGCGCGCCGGAGTGGCTGGTGCTGGGGTACGAGGAGGCGGCGGTGGTGCTGGCCGGGCGCGCGTTCGGCCGCCGCGCCGCGCCCGCCTCCTGCGCGGGGGAACGGGAGCCCGCCGTCGTCCCGCCCGGCTACCCGGAACTGGCGGCGCTCCTCGGGAACTGGCTGGTGTTCATGGACCCGCCGCGGCACACCCGCGTGCGGGCCGTGGTCGCCGAGTGCATCGCGCAGCGGCTGCGTACCGGCGTCCGCGGCCGGCTGAAGGAAAACGTGGGCACCCTGGTGGACCGGCTCGTCAAGGAGCCGGACTTCGACCTGGTCGACGAGTTCGCCGCGGTGGTGCCGATGCTGACCATGCTCGACCTGCTCGGCGTCCCGCACCAGGACCACGAGTGGCTGCGCGGGCAGACCGGGTGCGTCCAGCAGGCCGGCGCGTACCGTTCCGTGGCCGACGGGCCGCGCCTGGCGGTCGCCGAGCGCGCCGCGGGCGCGCTGACCGAGTACTTCCGCACGGCCCTCGCCCGCCGCCGCCGCGAGCCGCGGCGCGACCTGCTGTCCCTGCTGCTCGCCGCGCCCTGGGAAGAGGATCTCGCCGGGGAGGACCTGCTCGTGGCCACCTGCGTGCACCTGCTGGCCGCGGGGCACGAGACGGCGACGGCGGCGCTGTCGAAGTCGGCGCGGCTGCTGCTGCGCGACCGCGCGCTGCTCGCCGGGCTGCGCGCCGCCCGGGACCTGGTCCCGGCGGCGGTCGACGAGTTCCTGCGCCTTGAGCCCCCGACGCAGACCGTCAGCCGGTGGGCCACCCAGGACGAGGAGGTCGCCGGGCACCGCATCGGCCGTGGGGACCTGGTGACCGTGGTGCTGGGCGCGGCCAATCGCGACCCGGCCCAGTTCGAGGAGCCGGACACCGTGCGCTTCGACCGGGACAGCCGCAAGCACCTCGGGTTCGGCATGGGTGGCCACTACTGCCTCGGTTCTGCCCTGGCCCGTACGGAGATGGAGGCGGGGCTGCGCGGTCTGCTCGACCTGCTGCCCGGCCGGCGCCCCGCGGCCGGAGCCGTTCCCTACCGCCGGGGCCTGGCCCTCCACGGACCGCTGCGGCTGCCGGTGGAACGCGCGGAGTGAGCGGGCCGCCGTCCGCCCGGTGGGTCCGGGCGGACGGCGCACCGCGGCACCCGCACGGCAGGAACCGCGGCGCTCCGCAGGGGAGGGGCCGGCCTCAGTCGCCGTCCGGCACCGCGAGTCCGGCCCGGACGGCGACACCGTCCGCCTGCTGACCCGGGCACGGCAGCCGCTCGTGCCCCAGGGCGTCCGGAGCCGCCCAGGACAGGAAGCGCCGCATGCCGTACATCAGCGGCATGCCGCCGGACATCGTGATGTGCGAGACCGTGCCCACCACGATGACGTGGTCGCCGATGAGCAGTTCCGCGGCGACCCGGCAGTCCGCACACGCGAAAGCGTCACGGTGCAGGTGGGGGAGCCCGGAGGGGAGCCACGTCTGCCAGGGCACCTCGGCGAACCGGTCGACGAACGGCGCCGCGAAGACCTTCGCGGCCCGCTCGGCGTCCTCGTGCAGGAGGTTGACGGCGAACCGCCCGGTCTCCCTGACGGCCTCCAGCGTGACGCCGCCCGTCCGCAGGCAGACGAGCAGCGTCGGCGGGCTGAGGGTGACGCTGGACAGCGACGAACAGGTCGCGCCCTGGGGCGCCCCCTTCGTGTCGACCGCCGTGACCACCGACACCCCGGTGGGAAACTTGCTCATCAGATCCCGGAACGCGGCCGTGTGCGCCTCCGCGTCCGGCCGGGGCCGGCTCTCGCCGGTCCCGGAGTCCTCCTGCCGCTCCATGTTTCGGTGCTCTCCCTTCGCAGGGCCGCTATTTGGTGTGGATGGCACGCAGATATTCGACCGTCGCCGGCAGCGTCCCGGCCAGCTCCTGCTGCTTGCGTTCGACCGTCGCGAACATCTGCTCGTACGCGGCCACCACGTCGTCCTGATGCGCCAGGGACGGCAGGGGCGCGTCGGGGTACACCCCGGAGCCGGCCAGGATGCAGCAGTAGCTGCTGTTGGGGAAGCACAGCCGGGAATTCACCATGGCGTCGCTGTAGGAGCCGGCCCCCGAGTCGATCGGCTGATTGACCGGGAGGCCCGCCCGGTACATGGCGATCTTCTGCTCCAGCTGCGGCGAGAGCCGCAGGTTCTTGTTCGCGCGCCAGAACTCGGTGTCGTCCCGCGGGGCCGCCAGGAAGTGCAGCTGGATGAAGTCCCGCGACTCCTCGAACATGAACTCGATCTCGCGGTTGTACTGGCTGATGAGCGTTTCGTTGAACCGCTTGTCCGGGAAGTGCCGCACCAGGTGGTGCAGAGCGGTGGTGATGAAGTAGATCCCGGAGGACTCCAGCGGCTCAAGGAAGCAGGACGCGAGGCCGACACCGACCACATTGCGCACCCACGCCCTCCGGTTGCGGCCCACCCGGAAGGTGATCTGGTTCAGCTCCGCCCGGTCCGGGTCCAGGTTCCACATGCGGCACAGGTCACGCGTCGCCCGGTCCCGTTCGACGAACCGGCTGGAGAACACGTACCCCGTGCCGAACCGGCCGAGCATGGGAATCTTCCAGGTCCAGCCGGACTCCATCGCGATGGCCGAGGTGTACGGCTCCACGCCTTGGGCGTCGTCGTCGTGCGGCACCGCCGTCGCCACCGCGCTGTCGCACAGCAGGTAGTCGTTCATGTCGATGAACGGCTCCGCCATCGCCTTGTTGATCAGCAGGCCGCGGAAGCCCGAGCAGTCGATGAACAGGTCCGCCTCGTAGCGGTTCCCGCTCGCGGTGCGGAGCGCCGTGACGTACCCGCGGCCGTCCTGCTCCACCCCGGTCATCTCGTCCTCGACGTGACGGACGCCGAATTCCTTTGTCGAGAAGCGGCGCAGGAAGTCGGCGACGAGGTGGGCGTCGAAGTGCCAGGCGTACGCGGTGGACGGCCGGCCGTCCAGCCAGCAGGGGGACTTGCGCGAGTCCAGGAGCGAAGATTCCCAGAAACAGGCGGCGTCGAACGGCTTCTCGGTCAGCCCGTGATGGCGCAGATAGTCCCAGTACTGGAACATCGGAACGCCCTGGTGCTCCGGGAGCGGAGCGAAAACGTGGTAGAAGGAGTCACGCCGACCGTCGACCGTTCTGGCCTGTGCCTGACCCGGGCCCCCCGACTTCCAGTTGATGAAGTCGATGCCGATTTTGAAGCTCGCGTTGCACTGCGGCATCCAGTCCTTCTCCTTCAGCCCGAGGAAGTCGAAGAACAGCGGCTGAAGATTCGGGATCGTTGCCTCGCCGACTCCGATCCTCGGCACGCTCGGGGACTCGATGAGCGTCAGGGAAACCGTATTTCCCAGCCATTTTCCGAGGTAGGAGGCGGTCATCCAGCCTGCCGTGCCGCCGCCCAGGACAACGATCTTCCTGATCCTGTGGTCCATCGATTTCCTCACTTCCGTCAGGAGGTGGTGGTGCCGCCGTCCCGTGGCGCCGCCGGCTGGGTTCCGAGAAAAGGCCCGGCGCGAAATCCCTGTTGACCAGGGGGAGTCGGCGGGGCGTCCGGTTGCCCCGGAACGGCGAGGTACACGGTAGGTCAGGGGGCCGCTCGGCGACAGAAGCCCTCCCGGGGGCGACGGCGAAACCCACGCGCACGCGTAGGCTGCCGGAGCCCGATCGGCGATGCGGGGCACAAAGGGCGGGAGAACCTACCCGAACCGTTCCCGCCTCGCGTGATAAAGGACTTCCCACCGCTCTGGATACTCATGGAGACACGGCTTTTCCGCGGTTCGCGGAAACCGGTCGGCGCGCGGCGCGGAAAAGGGCGTCGGCCACGGAAGAGCCAACCCATCCGACAGGGGGTTTCGAATGATCAGGAAAGTGGCCATCGTGGGTGGCGGCACGGCAGGCTGGATGACGGCGGCCTACCTCAAGGCCGCGTTCGCCGACCGCCTGGACGTCACACTCGTCGAGTCGGAGTCGGTCGGCCGTATCGGGGTGGGCGAGGCGACGTTCAGCACCGTCCGTCACTTCTTCGACTACCTCGGTCTCGACGAGAGCGAATGGCTGCCGAAGTGCGAAGGCGGCTACAAACTCGCCATCCGCTTCGAGAACTGGGCGAAAAAGGGCCACCACTTCTACCACCCGTTCGAACGGCTGCGCAAGGTCGACGGTTTCTCACTCGCCGAATGGTGGCTGAAGCTCGGGGACCATACCCAGCCGTTCGACCGCCAGTGCTTCGTCACCTCCGCGCTCTGCGAGGCCAAACGGTCCCCGCGGATGCTGGACGGCAGCCTCTTCGCCTCGGGACTCGACGGGACCCTGGGCCGCTCCAGCCTGTCCGAGCAGCGCGCCCAGTTCCCTTACGCGTACCACTTCGACGCCGACAAGGTGGCGGCCTTCCTCGCCGCCTACGGCAAGGACCGGGGCGTGCGGCACGTCGTGGACGATGTCGTGCACAGCGCCCTCGACGACCGGGGCTGGATCAGCCACCTGCGGACGCGCGGCGGACTGCGCCTGGACGCCGACCTGTTCGTGGACTGCACCGGCTTCAGGGGCGCGCTGATCAACCAGCTGCTCGGGGAACCGTTCGAGTCCTTCCAGGACGTGCTGCCCAACAACCGCGCCGTGGCGACCCGGGTGAGCCGCCAGGACATCACGGAGATGAAGCCCTACACCACGGCGACGGCCATGGACGCCGGATGGATGTGGACCATCCCGCTCTTCCACCGGGACGGCGTCGGCTACGTCTACTCCGACGAGTTCGCCACCCCCGACGAGGCCGAGCGCACCCTGCGCGAGCGGGTCGGCGACGCGAAGGCCGAGCTGGACGTCAACCACATCACCATGCGCGTGGGCCGCTGCCGGGACTCGTGGGTGCGCAACTGCGTCGCCATCGGCCTGTCCAGCGCCTTCGTCGAACCCCTCGAATCGACCGGCATCTTCTTCATCCAGAACGGCATCGAGCAGCTGGTCAAGCACTTCCCCGACGAACGCTGGGACCCGGAGCTGACGCGCAACTACAACGCCCGGATCGCCCAGGCGGTGGACGGCGTCAAGGAGTTCCTCGTCCTGCACTACCGCGGCGCCGCCCGGAACGACAACGACTACTGGCGGGCCGCGAAGACCCGCAAGGTGCCGGGCCGCCTGGCCGAGCGCATGGAACAGGCCCTGCCGCACCTCATCGACGAGGAGGCGATCTACCCCTACTACCACGGCTTCGAGCCGTACTCCTGGAACACGATGCTCCTCGGCCTCGGCAACCAGCCGGCCCGGGCGCGGCCCGCGCTCGACCACATGGACCCGGGGCGAGCCCGCGCGGAGTTCGACCTGCTGCGCGCCGAGGCCAACGCCGTCATCGAGAAGCTGCCCAGCTGCTACGAGTACCTGGAACGCATCCACACCCCGTAATCCGCACCGGGCCCCGGCGCCGGTCCCCACGCCCGGCGCCAGGGGGCGCGCCGGGCCGCGCCCCGCGGGCCGCCCGCGGATCGTCGTGGGTCCCCGTGAACGACGGATCGGAGCGCCCCCGTGTCCACTGCACCGTCCGACCTCACCTCCCCCCGGCGGCGTGGCGCCCCCGCCCGCCCCGGGCCGGACACGTGAGCCCGGCCCGGCCGGCGGCCCCCGAACTCGCGGCTACCGTGTGCGTCGTCGGCGCCGGTCCTTCCGGCGCCATGCTGGCCCTCCTCCTGGTCCGCGCGGGCATCGACGTGGTGCTGCTGGAGAAGCGCCCCGACTTCCCCAGGGACTTCCGCGGCGGCACCATGCAGCCGACCACCCTGGACGTCCTGGACCAGCTCGGCATCGCGGAACGCTTCCACACCCTCCCGCACCGCAAACTCGCCGGCATCAGCCTCGTGGGCGACGGCATCGGCGTCGAGGTCGCCGACTTCACCGGCCTCGGCCTGCGCTTCCCCTACCTGGCCGTCGTCCCGCAGTGGGACTTCCTCCACCTCATCACCGCGGAAGCCGCCCGCTACCCCGGCTTCCGGCTGCTCATGGCCACCGAGGCCACCGGCCTGATCCGGCGGAACGGCCGCACCGCGGGCGTGCGCTGCCGCACCGGCAACGGGGCGCTGACGGTGCGGGCCACCCTCGTGGTCGCCGCCGACGGCAGGCACTCGGTGCTGCGCCGCGCCGCGGGCCTGCGGCCCCGCAGCCTGGGCGCGCCCACGGACGTCGTGATGTTCCGGGTCTCCCGCCGGGCCACCGACCCGGACGAGGGGCTGACCCTGCGCCCGGGGAACGGGCGCGTCGTCAGCCTCACCAACCGCACCACCTACTGGCAGGTGTCGTACGAGACCGGCCGGGGCGGCCGCGGGTGGCTGCGCCAGGAGAGCGCCGAGCGGATGCGCAGGGAAGCCGGCGAGCTGGTGCCGTTCCTCAAGGACAGGACCTGCGAGATCAGGGCGGAGCACGTGCGGTTCCTCGAAGTACGCCCCGACCGCCTCCGCCGCTGGTACGGCCCCGGCCTGCTGTTCATCGGGGACGCCGCCCACGCCATGTCCCCGGTCAGCGGCTCCGGCGTCAACCTCGCCGTGCAGGACGCCGTCGCGGCCGCCAACCTGCTCGCGGGGCCCCTGCACGTCTGCCGCCGCACGGGACGGCCGCTCCCGGAACGCGCCCTCGCCTCGGTGCAGCGCAGGCGACGGCTGCCGACGGTGCTCACCCAGGACTTCCACCGCCTGATGCAACGGGTGAGCACCAAGCGGGCGTTGCGCGGGGAACGGGTCCTGGCCGGCCGACACGGACGCGCCGTACGGCGCACACTCCCCGTCCTGCGCCGCCTGATGAGCCGCGTCACCGGAGTCGGCCTCCGCCCCGAGCACGTCCGCATCCCCCTCACGGCGCGGCCCGCCGACCGGCAGCGGCCCGGCTGACGCGCCGCGCGGCGGGCCCGCGGATCAGCGGACCTGCGCGCCCTGGGGCGGCTGCTGCGGGGTGATGCCGACCTCCGCCATGTAGGCGGAGAGGACCAGCCTGCCCACCGCCGGGTACGAGCCGAGCGGCTCGGCGGCCGGGCAACCGGCCTCCTCCGCGCCCGCGGCCAGCAGCCCTTCCGGCAACTCGGGGCCGATCAGGCAGGGCGCGAGAGCCAGCTGCTGGGAACCCGCCTCCGTCAGCCGCGCCGCGATGTCGGCGACCGAGCCCTGCTCGTCGAGCGCGGCGGCGAGCACCGGCACGGCCAGCCGCGCCGACAGCAGCATCCCGGTGATCCCGGCGGCCTGCACGGCCTCCTGGCCGCCCACGGTCCCCAGCACGATGCCGTCGGCCGCGGTGGCCACCGTGAACAGCCGCGCCCGGTCCGCGCGGGCCAGACCGGCCTCGGACAGCCGCACGTGCACCGCCTCGGCCAGCAGCGGGTGCGGTCCGAGCACGTCGGTGATCCGCGCCTCGGAGCCGCTGTCGCGCACCGCGGTCCTGACGATGTCCAGGTAGCCGCTGTCCGGGCTGGCCAGCAGGGGCACGACGACCGGCGGCGGCGCCGCGGGCTCCGCCGCCTCCTCGGCCGGGGGCACCGTCCGGGCCAGCACTTCGGCGAGCGAGGGGAATTCCTCCTCCTCGCTCTCCACGAAGCCGATCAGCGCGTCGAGGCCCGGCAGCTCGGAGCGCGCGATGCTCACGACCTCCTCGGCCAGACCACGGCTCGTCGCGGACGGGCTCCCGGGCACGGCAAGTACCAGCGCCGGCGCGCCCTCGGGCGCGGTCACGGGCTCCGGCCTGCGGTGGCGGCCGGGCTGACGGGGGCGCGGCATTCGTACGGGTAGGCCGGATGAGGGCCCAGTGGGGGAGCTCATGTCGCCGCATGTTAATGCCTTGATGTGCTTGGCTGTTCGCCCGGGGGGATACAGCCCACATCTGTCCTGTTTTGTCCCGCGCGTCAGTGTGACGCTTCGGTCACTCCAGCGGACGGTACGTCGACGACGTGCAGCAGCGCCCGGTCGCGCGGCAGCCCGGCGAACGCCCCGGTGAGACCGGCCGCGACCAGCAGCGCCCCGTCCAGCGGCCCACCGGCCGCCGGGACCACCGCCGCGTGCGGCAGCCGGCGCGCCAGCTCGGCGCGCAGCGGCGCGAGCAGCGGCTCGCCCATGCCGAACAACCCACCCGTGAGCGCCACTTCGCTGCCCGCGGCGGAAGGACACACGGCCTCGGCCGCGCGCGCGATCTCCTCGGCCGCCCGGCGCAGGATCTCCCCGGCGACCGTGTCACCCGCGGCGGCGCACCGGCCGACCTCGGGCGCGAACGACGCCAGCACCGCCGGCCGGTCGGTGCGCGGGTAGACCTGCCGCGGCAGCCCCTCCGGAGGCCCGAACGCCGCCTCCGCGCCCGCCAGGAGCGGCGCGGAGCCGCCCTCCCGCCCGTCGTGGGCGCGCAGCGCCGCGTCGAGACCGGCCCGGCCGATCCAGGCCCCGCCCCCGCAGTCGCCGAGCAGGTGCCCCCAGCCGTCGGCCCGCCGCCAGCCACGCAGATCGGTGCCCAGGGCGATCATGCCGGTCCCTGCCGCGACGACCGCGCCCGGCCGGACGCCGAGCGCACCGGCGTAGCCGGTCACCGCGTCCGCGGCCAGGGCGACCCGCCGCGCGCCGAGGCGCGCGGCGAGCGCGTCCGGCAGCTCGGCGCGCAACTGCCCGCCCAGCGTGGCCATTCCGGCCGCGCCGACGCACACCGCATCGACCCGCTCCGCTCCCGCCTCGGCCAGCAGTGCCTCGGCGGCGGGGACGACGAGACCGAGCAGGTGCCCGGCGTCGATGCCCCCGGCCCCGGTCCGCACCGGCTCCGCCGTCACCACGCCGCCGCGCCGCCGCGGCACCGGTCCCGTTCCGCCACCGCCCCGGTCCGGGTGGGCCGTTGCCAGCGCGACGCGCAGCCCGGAGCCGCCGGAGTCGACGCCGAGCACCAGGACCGCCGCCCCGCCGGGCGCCGAGTTCACGGCAGTTTCCAGTCCACGGCCGCCGCGCCCTGATCGGCCAGCAGCGCATTGGCGCGGCTGAACGGGCGCGAGCCGAAGAAGCCGCGGTCGGCGGACATGGGGGAGGGGTGCGCGGACTCCACCGTCGGCACCGGCCCGAGCAGCGGCCTGAGGTTGCGCGCGTCACGCCCCCACAGGATGGCCACCAGCGGCCTGCCGCGCGCCGCCAGCGCCCGGATCGCCTGCTCGGTGACCTCCTCCCAGCCCTTGCCGCGGTGCGCGCCCGGCCGCCGCGGCGCCGTCGTCAGCGCGCGGTTGAGCAGCAGAACCCCCTGCTCGGTCCACGGCGTGAGGTCCCCGCCGGCCGGCCGGGGCAGCCCCAGGTCGGTGTGCAGCTCGCGGAAGATGTTCTCCAGGCTGCCCGGCAGCGGGTGCACCTCGGGGGCCACGGAGAAGCTCAGCCCGACGGCGTGACCCGGCGTGGGATACGGGTCCTGACCGACGATCAGGACCCGCACCTCGTCGAAGGGCTGCTGGAAGGCCCGCAGAACGTGGGCCCCCGCCGGGAGATAGGTGCGGCCCGCCGCGATCTCGGACCTCAGGAACTCGCCCATGGCCGTGATCCGGTCGGCCACCGGGGCCAGCGCGGTCGCCCAGCCGGGCTCGACGATTTCGTTCAATGGTCGTGCTGCCACGGTCCGTCACCCTACTGGCCGCCCGGGGCCGCGGTCGCCCCGGTCCGGCGAATCCCCCCGCGCTCAGTGGGCCCTGCGGTACTGGTCGGGCACGCCGGTGAGCGGCAGGCCGAGCTCCCGCGCGGCGCGCTGCGGCCAGTACGGCTCGCGCAGCAGCTGACGGCCGAGGAAGACGGCGTCCGCCTCGCCGTCCGCCACGGTCTTCTCGGCCTGCTGCGGCTCCGTGATGAGGCCCACCGCGCCGACCGGCAGCCCGGTCTCGGCCCGCACCCGCGCCGCGAACGGCACCTGGTAGCCGGGACCGACCGGAATGCGCGCCTCTGGCACGTTGCCGCCGGAGGAGACGTCGAGCAGGTCGACGCCGCGCGCCCGAAGCTCGGCCGCCAGCCGGACGGTGTCGTCCGGCGTCCAGCCACCCTCGGCGAGCCAGTCCGTTGCGGAGACGCGGAAGAACAGCGGCAGGTCCGCGGGCCAGACCGCCCGCACCGCGTCCACCACTTCCAGCGGGAACCGCGCCCGCCCGGCGAAGTCGCCGCCGTAGGCGTCCGTCCGCCGGTTGCTGACCGGGGAGAGGAACTGGTGCAGGAGGTACCCGTGCGCCCCGTGGACCTCGGCCACCTGGCAGCCCGCGGCCAGCGCCCGCCCGGCCGCCCGGGCGAAGTCCTCGGTCACGGCCGCGATCTGCGCGGTGCTCAGCTGGGCGGGCACCGCGTGACCGGGACTGAACGCGAGCCCGCTCGGCGCCACCGGCCGCCAGCCGAGGGCCTCCTCGCCCAGCGGCGAGCCGCCCCGCCAGGGCGCGTCGACCGACGCCTTGCGCCCGGCGTGGGCCAGTTGCACCCCGATCACCGCGCCCAGCTCGCGCACCGCCGTGGCGATCCGGCGCAGCGCCGCCTCCTGCCGGTCGTTCCACAGGCCGAGGTCCGCCGGACTGATCCTGCCCTCGGGGCTGACGGCCGTGGCCTCGGTGAGGATCAGCCCGGCGCCGCCCACCGCCCGCGCCGCGTAGTGCGCGAAGTGCCAGTCGTTCGCCACGCCCGTCTCCGGCCCCGAGGTCCGTGCCGAGTACTGACACATGGGGGACATCCACACCCGGTTGGGGATGGTCAGCGACCTCAGGGTGCAGGGATCGAACAGCGAGCTCACGCGGACTCCTCCTGGTGCTCGGCCGCGAAGGCCATCGGTACGGGCCATCGGTACGGGCCACCGTGGGTCACCGTACAAGGCGGCGGCCGGCCGCCGGCCGGGACGCGTACCGCCGCGGGCGGCGGTCAGCCGTCGCGCGTGGTCAGCCGCCGCGGGCGGCGGTCAGCAGCCCCGCCCAGTCGGCGATCTTCACCGGGCCACGGGACAGCGTCCGCCCCAGGGCCGCCTCCGCGGCCTCGATGCCCAGCCACCCCGGCCACTCCACCGGCGCGAGCCCGGCCGCCCGCAGGGCGTCCAGCGGATCGGCGTCCGTCACCTGCCGCAGGGCCAGGGACGGCGCGTCGGCCAGCACCGAACCGGCGGTCTCCTTGGCACATGGCCGGTTCGTCCCGATCACGCCCGTCGGCCCCCGCTTGATCCAGCCCGCCACGTACTCGCCGGGCGAGGGCACGTTCTCCCGCAGCACGCGCCCCTGCGCGTGCGGCACCGTTCCGCCGCGGGGGTCGAAGGGCAGGCCGGGCAGCGGAACGCCGCGGTAGCCGACGGAACGCAGCACCAGCTGCGCGTCGACGTCCACGAACCGGCCGGTGCCCACGACTCCGCCGGCACCGTCCGCGGCGGTCCGCTCGAACCGCACGCCCCGCACCGAGCCCCGCCCGTCGTCCAGGATCTCCGCCGGACGCAGGAAGAACCGCAGGTGAATCCGGCGCTCCCGCCCGTGCTCCGCGGCGCCCGCCCAACCGCGCAGCGCCGCGACGTTCCGCTTCGCCGGACCGGAAAGACCCGCGGGATCTGCGTACCCGGGGTCGGCGGCCAGCTCCTCGCCGTCCACGACCACGTCCGCGCCCGGCAGCGTCCCCAGCTCCCGCAACTCCTTGGTGGTGAACTTGGCCTGCGACGGCCCGCGCCGGCCGACCATGTACACGTCCCGCACCGCACCGGCCGCCAGCTCGTCCAGCGGCCCCTGCGGCATGTCGGTCAGCCGCAGCTCGTCCGCGCCGCGTGCCAGGATGCGGGCCACGTCCACCGCCACATTGCCGACCCCGATCACCACGGCGGCGCGCGCGGACAGCGGGAAGCCCGCGTCCAGGGCGTCCGGGTGCGCGCTGTACCAGGACACGAAGTCCGTGGCCGAGCAGCTGCCGGCCAGATCCTCGCCCGGAATGCCGAGCCGCCGGTCGCGGGCCGCGCCGACGCAGTAGACGACGGCGTGGTACAGCTCGCTCAGCCGCCGCGTCGGCACGCCGCCCTCACCCACCGGAACGTTCCCGAGGAAGCGGACCCCGGGCCGTTCGAGCACCTGGCGCAGGGTGCCCTGGAGCGACTTGATCTTCTCGTGGTCCGGGGCCACGCCGTAGCGCACCAGACCGAATGGACAGGGCAGCCGGTCCAGCACGTCCACGGCCACCGGGACCTGCCGCGCCGCCAGCTGATCGAGCAGGGACTGAACGGTGTACACCCCGCTCGGCCCCGATCCCACCACCGCAATCCGAAGCATGTGACAGCTCCTTGCACCGCCGAGTAAGGACGGAGTCTCCAGCATCCCACTCAAGGCGCACTTGTGGGAGTGAGCTGTCGGGGTGCTGTGCGCGCGGGCGGGTGCGCGCCGCCCGGCGCGGGGCGCGGGCTTCGGTCTAGGTTGCCTCCGTGGTGAAGAGTAGCTTTTCCGGCTTTCCGGGCGGTCATCAGCCGGACGGCCCAACGCCGGACCGGCCGGTGTGGGAGCTGCGCGGGCACGGCTCCGCCGCCCCGGCGGCGGGCGGGGCGCCGGGCCTGCCACCGTGGTTCAGCGTCGGGCTCGTCCTTGCCGACGGGGCCCGTATCGACGTTCTCGCGCAGGTCAGCGGGGACCGGGTGCTCATCGAGGACATGCGGGCCGATCCGCCGTTGCCGGTGGACGGCTTCGGCACCCTGACCGAGCGCATCGGCGAGCCGCTCCGGGACGTGTGCCGGGCCCTGACCGGCCACACCGTGGCGGAGCCGGAGACCCGGGCCCCCGGCCAGGACGCGGTACCCGCGCCGGGCCCCGAGGAGCCGCCGCGGGAAGCTGTGCAGCGTGCTCAGCGCGAGGAACGCGAGGAACAGGAGAAACAGGAGAAACAGGAAGAACGGCAGCAAGCCGAGCCGGGCGCACGGGAGTCGGGGCCGGAGCCGGAACGGCCCCCGTCGCCCGCGGCCGGGGGCGGCCACCGAGCCGCGCGCCGCAGGACCGGCGGCCGGCCGGGCCGCCGCATCGCCGCCGAGGCATACCTCGCGGCCCAGCAGGCGGGCACCGACCCGGTGCTCGCCGTCATGAACGCCACCGGCCGCAGCCGCCGCAGATCGCTGCGGCTGATCGCCGCGGCCCGCGGCAAGGGCTACCTGAGCCCCGGGCACGCGCGCCGTTAGCGCAGCTCCTCAAGCCGTTCGATCTCCACAGTCTGCGTCGCGACGATGTCGTTGGCCAGCTGCTCCACCGTGACGTCACCGGCCCCGGCGAGCGCGTCCGCGGCCATGCTCACGCCGCCCTCGTGGTGGCGCACCATCAGGTCGAGGAAAAGCTCGTCGAACGCCTCGCCCCGCGCGGCCGTCAGCTCGGCCAGCTCCTCCGCCGAGGCCATGCCTGGCATCGCGGTCGGGTCATGCCCACCATGGCCGGCGTCCGCCTCGTGGCCCGCGTTGCGCGTGAGCCAGGCGTTCATGGCCTCGATCTCCGGCCCCTGGGCGGCCGCGATGCGCTCGGACAGCCGCCGGACCCGGCCGTCCTCGGCGTGCTGCTCCGCGAGGCCCGTCATCTCCACGGCCTGCTCGTGGTGTTCGACCATCATCCGCATGAACGCGAAGTCCGACGCGGTCGGCTCGGTCCCTTCGCCGCCGGCCTCCCTCGCCTCCTCGGGCGACAGAGTCCCGGCCTCCTCGCCCGGCCTGCCGGGCGCGATGACCTGCGGGGCGTCACCGGCCTCGTCCGCGGGCGCCGGATCGTCGGTGCAGCCCGCGGCCACGGCGAGCACCAGTGCGGCGGCCAGGGCCGTGTGCCGGAAGCGGCGGCGGTCCGTCAACGGAATCCTCCTCGCGCGAGCCTGCGGAGACGCCGCCCACATTACCTACTTTGATATGGACATGCCTGGGCGGATACTGATGGGGCCCATGTACCGGTCAACTCCGCGGGGGATACGCGGATTCGAGGGAGGACGATGGTGACATCGTTGCACAGAAACCCCGTTCGGCGCGGACGGCTCGGCGCGGTCGCGGCCGTGGCCGGACTGCTCGCCACCATCTGTATGACGGCCCCGGCAGCCGCCACCCCCGACCCCGGCGACGCCCCCGCGAGCCCGCAGGAGCTGTCCCCGCAGGAACAGGGGGCGGCCGAAGCCGCCATCCGCAGCGGCGACATACCCGGTGTCGATGAGATCGTGCACAGTGACAACATCACGCACGTGGCCAACGTGCCCAGCACGGAGGGCCTGGCCGGCACCAACTCCGACATCGCGTTCCAGGGCAGGTACGCGTTCGCCGGGAACTACGACGGCTTCGTCGTCTACGACATCGCCCGGCCCGCCTCCCCCCGGATCGTCAGCCAGGTGCTGTGCCCGGGGAGCCAGAACGACATCTCCGTCGACGGCGACCTGCTGTTCCTGTCCGTCGACTCCTCGCGCAACGACGACTCCTGTGCGAGCACGTCGCAGCCGCCCACGGAGGAGTCGTCCTGGGAGGGCGTCCGGGTCTTCGACATCAGCGACGTGCGCAACCCCGAGTACGTCGCCGCCGTCGAGACCGCCTGCGGCTCGCACACGCACACCCTGGTCCCCGACCGCCGCAGCGTCTACGTGTACGTCTCCTCCTACGCGCCGAGCGAGATGTTCCCCGACTGCCAACCGCCGCACGACGGCATCTCGATCGTCGAGGTGCCGCGCCGGGCGCCGGAGCGGGCCGAACTCTCCAGCTTCGACCCTCTGTTCCCCGACGGTGGCTTCCCCGGTGACGACAACAGCTCCGCCACCAGCGGCTGCCACGACATCACCGCCTACCCCCGGCTCCGCCTCGCCGCGGGCGCCTGCATGGGCGACGGCGTCCTGATGGACATCTCCCGCCCCGACCGGCCGCGCATCATCGACCGGGTGCGGGACGAGGAGCACTTCGCCTTCTGGCACTCCGCCACCTTCAGCCAGGACGGCAGGAAGGTCGTCTTCGCCGACGAGCTGGGCGGCGGCGGGGGCGCGACCTGCAACGCCGAAACCGGTGACGAGTTCGGCGCCAACGGCATCTACCACATCACCGGCCGCGGGGACGGGCGCGAGCTGTCGTTCCAGAGCTACTTCAAGATCCCGCGCCACCAGGCCGACACCGAGAACTGCGTCGCGCACAACGGTTCGCTGATCCCCGCCAGGGGCCGCGACATCATGGTGCAGGCGTGGTACCAGGGCGGCGTCTCCGTCTGGGAGTTCACCGACTCGGAGAACCCTCGTGAGATCGGCTACTTCGAACGGGGACCGCTCACCTCCGACGTCCTCGCCTTCGGCGGCGCCTGGTCCTCCTACTACTACAACGGCTACATCTACTCCAACGACCAGAAGGGCCTGGACGTGCTGCGGATCGACGACCGCCGCACCGACAGCGCCCGCCGGGTGCACCTGGACGAGCTGAACGCCCAGACGCAGCCGAGCTATTACCGCTGAGGCAGAACGAACTGCGGTGGTGTCCCGCCGGACGGCTCCTCGCCCGGCGGGACACCGAGGCTCCACGGCAGCCCGTACCGTGAGAACAACTCGGCCCGCAGCCGGGCCAGCGGCATCGGCGCGCCCGGCAGCAGCTGGGCGACGACCGCACCCATCAACAGCGCCCGCAGCAGCGGGTAGTCCATGTCCGGGTCGGGCGACCCGTACTTGGCGACGGCCTCGCGCAGCAGCACGGCGAGCCGCTGCTGTTCGGCGCACTGGATGAAGCCTTCCTGCTGGAGCAGGCCCGCCATGTGCGCCCGCATCAGCACCGGCCGGTCCTGCGCGAGCGCCAGGATCGCGTCGATGGCCCGCGCCAGCCACTCCTGGCCCGCGCGGGGCCCGGACGGGGCCGGTGCCCGCTCCAGCGCCTCCTGAAGTGTGAGATGCATCATGCGGTGCACCGCCGACTGCAGAAGCTGCCGCTTCCCGGGGAAGTAGTAAGAGATCAAACCGCGCGCGGACCCCGCCCGGTCTGCGATGTCGCCCAGCGTCGTCGCCTCGAAGCCCCGCTCGGAAACCAGCTCGACGGTCGCGTCGAGCAGCCGCCGACGCGAGCGTCGGCGCATTTCTTCATTGACCGAAGCGCTGCGAGGGGACATGCTGGACTCCCGTTGGCTGGCTCACAGTCAATATACTCAGCACAGCCCCGGACAGCCGCCCCGGTAGGCGCGGAGTCCTGTCCGGTGCCCACGGCGGTATCGGGCGGCGCGGGGGACCGCCCGATACCACCGTGGGCTTTTTTGCTCAGCCCACCAGCCGCAGCACGGGCCGCAGCCCGTCCGGCCGTTCCGGCGCCGGCAGGTGCGGGACCAGGTGCACGGCGCAGCCGAGCGCCGCGGCGCCGGCGTCGGCGACCGGATCGTCCCCGACCATCAGGGCGTGCTGGGGGGCGAGGCCGAGCCGGTCGCACGCCATGCGGAACAGCCGGGTGTCGGGCTTCTGGATGCCGTGCTCGAAGGACAGCACAAACGTGTCGATCCACTTCTCCAGGCCGTGCGCGCGGAAGACGGGACGCACGTCCCAGCCGATATTGCTGACCACGGCGATCCCCACCCCCCGTTCCGACAGCTCGCCCAGCACCTCCGCGGTGTCCGGGTACGGCTGCCACGCCGCGGGCTGCCAGTGCCGCTCGTACAGCGCCTCGTACAGCTCGGGCCGCGGCAGCGGCACCTGGCGGGCCAGCCCGGTATACAGGGCGCGGTGCCTGCTCGCGTCGCGGTCCCGCTCGCGCCACAGCTCCGCCAGCCCGGGCGGGACCGAACGCGGTGACGCGCCGCCGGGCAGGGCCCCGGCGGCCTCCAGCTCGGCGGCCTTCCGCCGCAGCTCGTCCGCGCCGAAGGAGATGCCCGTGCGTTCGGCCGCCGCTCCCAGCCAGGAGACCGCCGGCTCGATCCTCATGAGCGTTCCGGAAAAGTCGAAAAGCACACCCGTGATCGCCATGGCATGATCCTGCCCGCGCGTCCGGGAGGCTGCCAGCCCGCCTCAGCCGCCCAGTGCGGTGAGCCCGGGCGCGAAGGCGATCAGCAGCGGAACGGCAGGCACCAGCGTCGCCGCGGCCGTCAGCCGCAGCCGGCGCGACACGGGCAGCCGCTGCGCGGGCGTCAGCAGCCGGTGCACCCGCTGCGGCACGTGCGCGTGGTGCGGACCGCGCGTGAACGCGCCGCGGTCCTCGTTGAGCCCGACCAGCGCCAGCGCGGTCGTCAGCCGGCCGAAGCGGCGGGAGGCGACGTCGTCCGCGGCCAGCTCGACCAGCCGGTGCACCTGGTGCCGGAACGCGGCGAACACCGGAACCCGCGGAAAGCCGTTGGCCAGCGCGCCGGAACAGTGCAGCAGCCAGTGGTGCCGCGCCTTGACGTGCCCCTGCTCGTGGGCGAGAACGGCGTCGAGCTGCCGCCGGTTCAGCCGCCGCAGCGCGCCCGTGGTGATCACCAGGCGCGAGGCGGGGCCGTCGAGCAGCCAGGCGTCGGGACGGTCGTCCTCCAGCACGATCAGCCGGTCCGAGGCGTCGGCCGCCTCCCACGGCAGCCGCGGCGAGCGCGTCAGCAGCTCGGCGCGGCGGCGCCTGCGCTCGGCACGGGCCCTGCGCACCTCGCGGGTGAGCATCACGGCCGTCCACGCCCCGCCGCAGGCGAGCAGCACGGCCACCGCGGCGGCCCAGCGCTGGCCGTCCGGCTGAAGCGCGTACGCGTCGACGACGTGGCTCGGAGCGGGCGCGAAGACCTGGCCGCGCACGCCGTGCCAGGCCGCGGCCCCGGAAAGGGCCATCGCCAGCACGCAGCACAGCAGCACGGCGGCCACCACGCACTGCCAGACCCACAGCGCGAGCACCGGCTCCCGGTCCGGCCATGACCCACGGGCCAGCACGCGCGGCGCCGTCGCCGCGGTGAGGCCGCCCAGCACGAGCAGTGTCATGGCGATCACCATGACACCAGCGTAGAACGCCCCGCACGGCGCGCGGGAACCGGGCACCTGTTCCCGTGACGCACGCCTCACAGCGTGGCGAGCATCGCCAGCATCCCCAGCGCGAGCGTCAGCCGGCAGGCGGCGGCGACCTCGGGCGCGCGCCGCGGGTGGCCGGTCCCGTGGCCTGCGGCGACGCCCCCAGGGCTGCCGCGGTCCGCCGCGGCGGGCAGCAGCCGCGGCCCGGTGCGCAGCGCGTACAGCGCGAAGTACACCAGGAGCGCCGCCGTCACGGCGGGCACGCCGCCCGGCCCGTGCCCGGCGTGCGCCGGGGCGTCCGCGGCCATGGCCACCGCCATGTAGACCATGGCCAGCCCTTCCAGTACGTGGTGCCCCTGGTGGGCGGTCCCGGCCGCGAGGAGTGCCGCCGCCCATACGGCCGCCGCCCCGAAAAGAACGGCGAACGCGGCGGGCGGCAGGTGCGGTGCCCTGGCCGCTGGAACGGCCATCAGCGCCATGCCGAGCCCCATCACCGCCTCCACCGCCGCCGCCTGCCTGACCCGCGAAGGGCCGCCGCGGACGCCCAGCAGGCAGTACCCGCCCGTGCCGCCGCACAGGGCGGCGAGCAGCCAGCCCACCAGCTCGGGTCCGTGCATCGGCCGCTCCTCCGCGGGTGTCCGCGGGAAGGCTGCCCGGCGGGCGCGGGCGGTACGGGAGCGCACGGGGGCATGGGGAGCGCGGCGTACGATGCACCGCGTGGGGACGACCGCAGAACTGAGCTTCCGCACCGCGTCCGAGGCCGATGTGCCCGCCGTGGTGACGCTGGTGGAGTCCGCGTACCGCGGCGAGCGGAGCCGGGCGGGCTGGACCACGGAGGCCGACCTGCTGGACGGCCGCCGCACCGGGCCCGACGAGGTCGGGGCCGCACTCGCCGACCCGGCGGGGCGGCTGCTCCTGGCCGAGCGTGACGCTGAGCTGGTCGCCTGCTGCCGCCTGGTCCGCGAGGCCGGGCGGGCGGGCGAGCCCGCCGCGCACTTCGGGATGTTCGCGGTCAGGCCCGACCTCCAGGCGGCGGGAGTCGGCCGTCTGATGCTGGCGGAGGCGGAACGGGTGGTCCGCGAGGAGTGGGGCGCCCGGCACCTGGAAATGCAGGTGCTCACTCCGCGGACCAGCCTGATCGCCTGGTACGAGCGCCGCGGCTACGTGCGCACCGGCCGGACGGTCCCGTTCCCCTACGGCGACGAACGTTTCGGCGTGCCCCGCATGGCGGGCCTCGCGTTCGAGGTGCTGGTCAAGCGGCTGCCCTGACGGCCCGCACGATCCCGGGCTCGTCGGTCACCACACCGTCGAGCCCCAGCTCCCGGGCGCGGGCCAGCTCCGCGGCGGTGTTGACGGTCCAGCTGATCACGTGCAGCCCGGCGGCACGCGCACGCCCGACCACGTCGGCGTCCAGCGCGGGCAGCTCGCAGGAGATCATCCCGGCGTCCAGCGCCGCCGCCCGCTCCGGCGCGGTCGCGGTGGTCTCACCGGTGACGAGAGCGAGGGGGATGCCGGGGAGCAGGCGGCGGGTCTCGCGCAGCGCGTCGTCATGGAAGGAGATCACGGTGACGCGGCCGTGCAGCCGCCGTTCCTCGACGACGCCGGCCAGGACCCGCGCCGCCGCCGGGTCCTTGATCTCGGCCTGAAGGGGCGCGCCCACCGCGTCCGCCACCTCGGCGAACAGCGGAATCCGCTCGCCCAGGCCCGCGTCGAGGGCGCGCAGCTCGGCCGTCGTCAGGTCGCCGACGGCCCCGGAGCCGTCCGTGGTCCGGTCGACCTCGGCGTCGTGGATGACCACCAGGTCGCCGTCCTTGCTCAGGTGCAGGTCGAGCTCGATGACGTCGAGGCCGGCCCGGTCCGCCCGGCGGAACGACCGCAGGGTGTTCTCCGGCTCCACGCCCATCAGCCCGCGGTGTCCGACGGTCAGCAGCGGCATGCGGCAACCCTAGGCGCCCCCGGTGTCCGTGGGCTGAACGGCGTCCGGCGCCGCGGCGTACGCAGTTCCCCACGAACGACCGGTTGAACGGACGATCTGCTCCGGATACCGTGGTCGTACGGAAAATCTACTGTGGAGGGCGGGCCATGACGGAAACTTTGGCGTCCATCACCCCGGATGGCGGCGGTTCGACGACCGCCCGCGTGATCGACCACCCCGCGTGGCCCGAGCTGAAACGCGCCGTGGAGGCCGTGCGCCCGGCGCAGTCCAAGGACGGCTCGATCGACTTCGAGGCCGAGGGCGCCCCGAGCCGGGCCGCGGTGACACGCGAGATCGAGCACGCCGTCTCGGCCGTCCAGCGGCTGGCCCCGCTGCTGCCCCACGACGCGGCGTACCACCGCGCACTCGTCGCCGACCTGCGCCGCTGGGCCGCGGACGGCTTCGGCGTGCCCGACTTCCTCGACTCGCTGCTGGCCTTCCGGCCCAGTGCCGCGCGCACCGACGGGCGCCAGCACCTCGTCGTCTTCCCCATGTACACGCAGAACGGCAACCCGGACCGCAACCTGGAGGCTGTCGTGCTGCGCGTGGTGTGGCCGGACTGGCTCGCCGAGCTGGAGCGCACCCGCTTCGACAACCCGATGTTCCTCGGCATCACCTTCGAGGACTTCACCCCCGGGTACGACACCAACTCCGCCGTCCTGTTCCCCGAGACCATCGCGGTGCGCAAGGCCCCCGAGCGCTTCTCCTGGGGCGCCATCTTCTGCGACCGCGAGGCCGCCCGCTTCCGCCGCGTCGTCGGCGCCGCCTGCGGGACCACCGGCCTCGACCTGCCCGAGGAGGCAGGCGGCCTGCTCACCGATCAGCAGCGCTGCCAGCAGACGTTCGTGCTGTGGGACATGATCCACGACCGCACGCACAGCCACGGCGACCTGCCGTTCGACCCGTTCATGATCAAGCAGCGCCAGCCGTTCTGGATGTACGGCCTTGAGGAGCTGCGCTGCGACCTCACCGCCTTCCACGAGGCCGGCCGGCTCGCCGCCGACGGGCACGCGCAGGGGCGCGACGTGCAGTACGCGGTGCTGCTCGACCGCCTCTTCCGGTTCCCCGTCACCGGCCCGCGCAACCGCAACTACGACGGCCTCGGCGGCCAGTTGCTCTTCGCCTATCTCCACCGGCACGATGCCCTGCGCTGGACGGACAACCGGCTGAGCATCGACTGGGAGCGTGCCCGGGAGATCACCGCCCGGCTGCGCGAGGACATCGAAGTCCTCTACCGCAAGGGCATCGACCGCCCCAAGATCGTGCACTGGCTCAAGGCGTACGAGCTGGTGTCCGCCTACCTCGCACCGCACCCGGGCTCGCGGTGGGCCAAAGGCCCCGACGCCCTCGACCTCACGCTGCCGCCCCGCAAGCTCGTCGACGACGTGCTGCCGGACGAGTTTCCGCTCAGCCTCTTCTACGAGGCGCTGGCCAGGAAGCTCAGGACGGTGATCGAATCGACCCGCGGCATCACCGCCGGAGACGATCCGGCGGCCAGGGCGGCGTGATCGTCGCGCCCACCGAGGGGCATGATGGACGAGAAGAGGAGGCGACCAGGATGACCACGAGCACCCCCGACCCGGCCCGCGGCCCCCTGGCGGGCGCGGTCGTCGCGGTGGCCGGCGCCGGCGGGCCCGCGGGGCGGGCCACGCTGCTGCGCCTGGCGCAGGATGGCGCCACCGTCGTGGCGGCCGACGCGGACGCCGAGCGCCTGGCCGAGGGCGTGGACGCGGCCCGCTTCGCGCACGGCGGCGCCACCGTCACCGGCGACACCGTCGACCTGCTCGACCCGGCGGCGGCGCGCGCCTGGGCGGACAGGACCGAAAAGGAGCACGGCCGCATCGACGGCCTGGTCCACCTCGTCGGCGGGTGGCGCGGCTCGGCGTCCTTCGCCGCGACCGACCTCGCCGACTGGCAGCTGCTGCACGACCTGCTCCTGCGCACCGTGCAGCACACCTCGCTGGCGTTCGAGGGCCCGCTGGGCCGCAGCGGCAACGGCCGTTACGTCCTGATCAGCGCGGCGGGCGCCAGCCGCCCGACCGCGGGCAACGCCGCCTACGCCGCGGCCAAGGCAGCCGCGGAGGCGTGGACCCTGGCCCTCGCCGACGGCTTCCGCAGAGGCGCGGCAGGCGAGGAGCTGACCGCGGCGGCCACCGTCGTCGTCGTCAAGGCCCTGGTGACCGACGCCATGCGCGACCGGAAACCGGGCGCCGCGTTCGCGGGCTACACCGACGTCCGCGAGCTGGCCGAGACCATCTGCGGCCTGTGGAGCAGGCCCCCGGAGAAAGTGAACGGAACCCGCCTGTGGCTCACCCAGAAGCCGTGACGACCGACGCACGGCGCCACCACGACCCGGCCGTCCGCGGTTTCGCCAGCGACAACTACGCGGGCGTCCACCCCGAGATCCTGGCCGCCCTCGCGCTGGCCAACGGCGGCCACCAGCCGGCCTACGGAGCCGACGACTACACGGCCCACCTCCAGGAGGTCTTCCGCGCCCACTTCGGCCCGCGCGCCGAGGCGTTCCCCGTCTTCAACGGCACCGGCGCCAACGTCGTCGCCCTGACGGCGCTCACCGACCGGTGGGGTGCCGTCATCACCACCACGACGGCCCACATACACGTCGACGAGTGCGGCGCCCCCGAGCGGGTCGGCGGCCTGAAGCTGCTGCCGGTCCCCGCGCCGGACGGCAAGCTCACCCCCGAGCTGGTCGCGCGCGAGGCGTTCGGCTGGGACGACGAGCACCGCGCCATGCCGCAGGTCGTCTCGCTGACCCAGAGCACGGAGCTCGGGACCCTGTACACCCCCGAGGAGATCCGCGCCGTCAGCGACTTCGCGCACGAGCGCGGCATGGCCGTCCACCTCGACGGCGCCCGCATCGCCAACGCCGCCGCGGCCCTCGGCCTGCCGATGAGCGCCTTCACCACGGACGCGGGCGTGGACGTGGTGTCCTTCGGCGGCACGAAGAACGGGATGATGTTCGGCGAGGCCGTCCTCGTCCTGCGGCCCGAGGCCGTGCGCGCGATGCACCACGTGCGGAAGCTGTCCATGCAGCTGACGTCCAAGATGCGTTTCGTCTCCGCCCAGTTCGAGGCGCTGCTCGCCGGCGACCTGTGGCTGCGCTCCGCCCGGCACGCCAACGCCATGGCCGCGCGGCTGGCCGCCGGGGCCCGCGAGGTGCCGGGGGTGACCGTTCTGCACCCGGTCGATGCCAACGGCGTCTTCGCCCGCCTGCCGCACGACGTGAGCGAGCGGCTGCGCAAGCGCCACCGCTTCTACTTCTGGGACGAGGCGGCCGGCGACGTGCGGTGGATGTGCTCGTTCGACACCACCGAGGAGGACGTCGACGCCTTCCTCGACGCGCTCCGCGAGGAGATGGCACGCTGAGGCGGCCCGGCGGGGCCCGCCCCGCCGGGCCAAGGCTACGGCGTCTTGGGCGCGGGCGGTGCGGGCGCGGTGCCGCCGAGGTGCGCGGGCAGCCACCAGGAGTCCTCGGGACCCTTGGGCTTGGCCGGGTAGGCCTGCTGCGCGGCAACGAGCAGCTCCTGCACGCGCTCGCGCAGCCGCTCGGTCACCGAGGCCGCCGACTCCGCCGGGTCGGCCTCCATCGGCGCGCCGATGCGAATGGTGATCGGCAGGTGGCTGCGGCTGAAGTCCCGCTTGCGGCCCTTGGTCCACAGCCGCTGCGTGCCCCACAGCGCCACCGGAAGCAGCGGCACCCCGGCCTGCTGCGCCATGCGCGCGGCACCCGACTTGAACTTCTTCAGCGTGAACGAAGGGGAGATCGTCGCCTCGGGGAAGACACCGACGATCTCGCCCGAGCGCAGCGACTTCAGCGCGTGATCGAAGGCGTGCTCGCCCTGCGCCCGGTCCACGGGAATGTGCTTCATGGCCCGCATCAGCGGCCCCGAGACCCGGTGGCGGAAAACGGACTCCTTGGCCATGAAGCGCACCAGCCGCTTCGCCGGCCGCGCCGCGAACCCGGCGAAGATGAAGTCGAGGTAGCCGATGTGGTTGCTGACGAGCACGGCACCGCCGCGCCGCGGCACATGCTCGCTGCCGGCGATGTCGAAGCGCAGATCGAGCGCCTTGAACATCGTCCGCGCAGCGGCAATGACCGGCGGGTAAACAAGCTCTGCCATGCGGGGGACCCTTCTTCCGAGCGGTGGGAACCTACGCCTCCGTAACTTCCGACGTCGCCCGATGGTGCCCCAAAGCGGCCACGAGCGCCAGCCCGGTGCCGAGGCCGCAGGGGATGTCCCCGCTCCCGCGCCGCGGAATGAATGCCTGCGCCGCGGTGCTTCTGGACCATCGGGAACGGCGGCGGACGCGGTACGGAGGCAGGGACATGGACGGGCAGGGCACCGGGCGGCGGCTCACCGCGGCGGAACTGGGCGCCGGGAGTCTCGGCCGGCGGGCGACGCTTGTGCAGTTCTCCACCGCGTTCTGCCGGCCCTGCCGCGCCACCCGGCAAGTGCTCGCCGAGGTGGCCGGGATGGTCGAGGGCGTGGCGCACGTGGAGATCGACGCGGAGTCCCGCCTCGCACTTGTGCGGGAGCTGGGCATCCGTGCCACCCCCACCGTTCTGGTGCTGGATGCCGCGGGCCGCGAGATGCGCAGGGCGGCGGGACAACCGCGGAAGGCGGACGTCATCGCGGCGCTCGGCGACGCGGTCGGGAACGATGACCGGGGCGGCGCCGCCTGACCGATCGGGCCTGACACGGTGTCTGATCTGACAATACGCACGTAGGCAACGTCACAGTGGGACATTCTTGCGTACGGGGGATACCCTGGATGTACTGACGAGTAACAATCCGGGTGATCTTCCCGTACCCGTGTGCGGACCGACATGCAGTAGGAGAGAGCCGGCGTGAGCTTGAAGATCGTTGTCTGTGTGAAGTACGTGCCCGACGCCACCGGCGACCGGCGATTCGCCGAGGACCTGACCACCGACCGGGAGGCAGTGGACGGCCTGCTGTCCGAGCTGGACGAGTACGCGGTCGAGCAGGCCCTGCGCATCGCGGAGGACGCCGACGACGCCGAGGTCACCGTCGTCACCGTCGGCCCCGAGGACGCGAACGACGCGCTGCGGAAGGCCCTGTCCATGGGCGCGGACAAGGCCGTGCACGTCGAGGACGACGACCTGCACGGCACCGACGTGATGGGCACCTCGCTCGTGCTCGCCAAGGCCATCGAGCACACCGGCTACGACCTGGTCATCTGCGGTATGGCCTCGACCGACGGCAGCATGGGCGTGCTCCCCGCCCTGCTGGCCGAGCGGCTCGGCGCCGCCCAGGTCACGCTGCTGTCCGAGGTGTCCCTCGCCGACGGCAGGGTCACCGGCAGGCGCGACGGCGACGCCGCGACGGAGCGGCTCGAAGCGGCCCTGCCCGCGGTGGTATCCGTCACCGACCAGTCGGGGGAGGCCCGTTACCCCTCGTTCAAGGGGATCATGGCCGCCAAGAAGAAGCCGGTGGAGAGCCTGGACCTGGAAGACCTCGGGATCGAGGCCGAGGAGGTCGGCCTGGCCGGGGCGAGGACCGAGGTCACCTCCGCGACCGAACGCCCGGCCCGCACGGCCGGCGAGGTCGTCACCGACGAGGGCGAGGGCGGCAAGCTGCTCGCGGCCTTCCTCGCGGAGCGCAAGTTCATCTGACGGGCCAGGCAGGCCCGCACCCGACAAGCCCACCCGTCCGCACGTCCCGCTGGAGAACGATCCCATGGCCGAAGTTCTTGTCTACGTCGACCACCTGGAAGGCGACGTCCGCAAGCCCACCCTGGAGCTGCTGACCCTGGCCCGGCGCATCGGCGACCCCGTCGCCGTCCACCTCGGCCCCGGCGCCGGCAACGCCGCCGGAGTGCTCGCCGAGCACGGCGCGGTGCGGGTACTGGCCGCGGACGCCCCGGAGTTCGCCGACTACCTCGTCGTGCCCAAGGTGGACGCCCTGGCCGCGGCGGCCGCGGCGGTGTCGCCCGCGGCCGTGCTGATCCCCTCCTCCGCCGAGGGCAAGGAGATCGCCGCCCGCCTCGCCCTGCGCCTCGGCTCCGGCCTCGTCACCGACGCCGTGGACCTGGCGGCGGGGGATGACGGTCCCCTCGCGTACCAGTCGGTCTTCGCCGCGGCGTTCACGACGACGTCGCGCGTCACCCAGGGCACGCCCGTCATCACCGTGAAGCCCAACTCCGCGGCCCCCGAGGCCGCGCCCGCCGCCGGCACCGTGGAGGAGCTGGCCGTGTCCTTCGGCGAGGCGGCCACCGCCACCAGGGTCGTCGAGCGCAGCCCGCGCGAGTCCACCGGGCGGCCGGACCTCACGGAGGCCGCCATCGTGGTCTCCGGTGGCCGCGGCGTGAACGGCTCGGAGAACTTCGCGCTCATCGAGGCGCTCGCCGACTCCCTCGGCGCCGCCGTCGGCGCCTCCAGGGCCGCCGTCGACGCGGGCTGGTACCCGCACTCCCACCAGGTCGGCCAGACGGGAAAGACCGTTTCGCCGCAGCTGTACGTGGCCGCCGGCATCTCGGGCGCGATCCAGCACCGCGCCGGCATGCAGACCTCGAAGACCATCGTGGCCATCAACAAGGACAACGAGGCCCCGATCTTCGAGCTGGCCGACTACGGCGTGGTCGGCGACCTGTTCGACATCGTCCCGGCGCTCACCGACGAGGTGCGGGCCCGCAAGGGCTGATCCGCGCCGCCGCCCGCCGCCCTCGCCGTCAGGTGACCGCGGCGGGCGCCGTGCCGCGCGGGCGGCCCGTCCACCGTCGTCGCTTCGTGCGCGCCGCGGGCGCGGCGTGCCCCGCCCGTGCCGCCGCCGCGCTCGACCGCCTGCGGTCGGCCTCGTGCCCTGCGATCGCCGGCGGCGGGCCGCTTCCGTTGTCCTCGGTCAGCATGCCGAACGCGAGCCCGACGAGCAGCTGTTGATACTCCACGACAGTCCTCCGCATCACTCACAGCGCGGGATTTCCGCTGGTCACCAGCCTGCGGCAGTTACATGACGCCGCCTTTGCCCACTGGTCAAGCCCCCGTGGCGATGAGGCGGCGCACCGTGAACACCGGATGACGCCCGTCCCGTTGTGTTTCGTCGCGCGGCCGGATAGCGTCGCGGACGAGCGTTTTTCAACGAAATGTTGAATCGGGTTGATCCTCACCGGGCGGAGGACGCATGAGCGGGCAGCACGCGGTGGCCACGAGCCTGACGGCCGCCCTACGCGCGGACGTCGACGCCTCACTCGCCGCCGTCGACGCCGACCTCGCGCGCCGCTACCCCGGCGAGCCGGCCGAACGGCAGCCGGTCCACACCGTGTACGTGCCCGCCGACCGGTTCGCCGCGGACACCGTGCCCGCCCTCGGCGCGGCGGCCCGCGCACTCCTCGCCGAACACGCCCCCGATGCCGACGCGTTCGCCGCCGCGCTCGGCATGCCCCGCGCCCACGCCGCCCCCGTGTACGACCGGGTGCTCGCCAAGCTCGCCCGGGAGCCGGTCGAGGACCTGCGGATCGACTTCGAGGACGGCTACGGCCAGCGACCGGACGCCGAGGAGGACGCCGACGCGGCCCGCGCCGCCCGCCTGCTCGCGCGCGCCCACGCCGAGGGCGCGGCACCGCCGTTCGCCGGCCTGCGCATGAAGTGCCTGGAGGCCGCCGTCCGGACGCGCGGCATCCGCACGCTGGACGTGTTCCTCACCACGCTGCTCGACGCCGGCACCCTTCCGCCCGGACTGCGGATCACTCTGCCCAAGGCCGGCTACGCCCAGCAGGTCGCGGCGATGGCGCGGCTGTGCGAGGAGTTCGAGAAGGCGGGCGGCCTGCCGCCGGGCCGGCTCACGTTCGAGATCCAGGTCGAGACCACCCAGGCCGTCCTCGGCGCCGACGGCCGCGCCACCGTCGCCCGCATGATCGACGCCGGGGACGGCCGGGTCCGCGCGCTGCACTACGGCACCTTCGACTACAGCGCGGCCTGCCAGGTCGGCGCCGCGCACCAGGCCCCGGACCACCCGGTGGCCGACCACGCCAAGGCGGTCATGCAGGCCGCCGCCGCGGGGCGCGGCGTCCAGCTCTCCGACGGCTCGACCAACGTGCTGCCCGTCGGGTCGACCCAGCAGGTCCATCGCGCCTGGCGGCTCCACCACGGCCTCGTCCGCCGCGCCCTGGCCCGCGCCTACTACCAGGGCTGGGACATGCACCCCGGCCACCTGCCGACCCGCTACGCGGCCGTCTACGCCTACTACCGGGAGGGCCTGCCGGATGCCGCGGACCGCCTCGCCACCTACCTGGCGGGCACCGGAGAAGGAGACGCCGAGGTGCTGGACGAGCCCGCCACCGCCCGTGCGCTGGGCGCATTCCTGCTGCGCGGACTCGACTGCGGCGCCCTCGACGCCGCCGAGGTCACCGCGCTCGCCGGCATCGGACGCCCCGGCCTCGCCGCGCTGGCGGGCCGTCGCACCGCGTAGCCAGGCGAAACCGGACTGGACAACCCAGGCCACCACGGATCAGGCTTCCTCTCCATGACCACTGATCTTGTCGCCGCCGTGGACATCGGCGGCACCAAAATCGCCGGTGCCCTCGTGGACGCCGACGGCGAACTCCTCCACCGCGTTCAGCGCCCCACCCCGGCCAAGGACCCGGCGGAAGGCGTCCTGCGCGCCCTGACCGACGTGGTCGCGGCGCTGCGGGAGCACGCCGCGTGGGAGCGCGTCGGCGCCGTGGGCATCGGCAGCGCGGGCCCGGTCGACGCCCGCACCGGCACGGTCAGCCCGGTCAACATCCCCGGCTGGCGGGACTTCCCGCTCGTCGAGGGCGTGCGCAAGACGGCGGGTGACCTGCCCGTCACCCTGGTCGGCGACGGCGCGGCCATCGCCGCGGGCGAGCACTGGCGCGGCGCCGCCCGCGGCCGGCGGAACGCGCTGTGCATGGTGGTCTCCACCGGTGTCGGCGGCGGCCTGATCCTCGACGGCCGGCTGCGGCCAGGACCCACCGGCAACGCGGGGCACATCGGCCACATCAGCGTCGACTTCAACGGTGACCTCTGTCCGTGCGGCGGGCGCGGCTGCGTGGAGCGCATCGCCAGCGGCACCAACATCGCCCGCTACGCGCTCGCCGCCGGCTGGCGCCCGGACCGGCCGGGCGGCGACGCCACCGCGGCGGGCGTGGCGCGGGCCGCGGCGCAGGGCGACCCGGTGGCCCTTGAGGCGTTCGAACGCTCGGCGCACGCCCTCGCCGCGGGCATCGCGGCCACCGCGACCCTGGTCGAGCTGGAGACCGTGGTGGTCGGCGGGGGAGTGAGCCAGTCGGGCGAGGTGCTCTTCGGCCCGCTGCGCCGCGCGCTCGGCGAGTACGCGGCGCTGCCGTTCGTGCGGGACATCGAGGTCGTACCCGCCCAGCTCGGCACGGACGCGGGCCTGGTCGGCGCCGCCGCGGCCTGCTGGAGCGAGGCCGGCACGTTTTTGGCACGGGGTGCAGCGGGCAACTGACTCAAGGGCGAACAAGGAGGGGGACCGTGATTATCTGGCTGAACGGCGCCTTCGGCGCAGGCAAGACGACTGCCGCGCACGAGCTGCTCCACCTGCTGCCCGGCAGCACGCTGTACGACCCGGAGCTGGTCGCCGCGGGGCTGCGTTCCATGCTGCCCAAGGAGCGCCTGGCGCACGTCGACGACGTCCAGGACCTCCCGTCCTGGCGGCGCCTGGTGGTGGACACCGGGGCCGCCCTGCTGTCCGAGCTGCCCGGGCCGCTGATCGCGCCGCTGACGCTGCTGGAGCAGGAGTACCGCGACGAGATATTCGGCGGGTTCGCCGCCCGCCGGATACCCGTGCAGCACTTCCTGCTCCACGTTGAAGAAACGTTCCTGCGCGACCGTATCGACCAGCGGGCCGCGGTCGACGGCGACGCCGTGCGCGGCTGGTGCCTCGGGCACCTGCCGCGGTACGGCGCGGCGCTGCCGTGGCTGACCGCCGACGCGCACACCGTCGAGACCTCCCGGCTCACCCCCAGGCAGACCGCGGAACGGCTCGCCGAGGGCGTCAGACGCGGCGACGGCACCTGCGAGATCGTGCAGACCCCCGCGCCCAGCGCCGAAACACTCGCCGCCGGTGTGCTGTTCTTCGACGACGAGGACCGCGTCCTGCTCGTGGACCCCACGTACAAGCCGGGCTGGGAGTTCCCCGGCGGCGTCGTCGAGGCAGGGGAGCCGCCGGCCCGCGCCGCCGTCCGCGAGGTGGCCGAGGAACTCGGCCTGCACCTCACCCGCGAGCCCGCACTGCTCATCGTGGACTGGGAACCGCCCTCCCCGCCGCGGTTCGGCGGGCTCCGCCTGCTGTTCGACGGCGGACGGCTCGGCGCCGACCGGATGCGGGACCTGCTGCTGCCCGGCGCCGAACTCCGCGGCTGGCGGTTCGCCGCACAGGACGAGGCCGAACGGCTGCTCTCGCCCGGCAGGTTCGCCCGGCTGCGATGGGCGCTGCGCGCCCGCGCCGAGGGCCGCCCGCTCAACCTGGAGGCCGGCGTGCCCGTCGGCACCTGATCCCCGGCCGCCGAATCGCGCGCCGCCCGCGTCGGACCTAGCGTGGCGGTGACGGCCCCGGAGAAGGGGAAAGAGCCCTGCCACAGCGGTGACAGCCCATGCGCCTGCCGGAGCGACCGGAATACATAGCCGACGACCACCCCTACGACGACGACCCCGCCGGGGACCGTTCCGGCTGGGGACTCCGGGCGGCCCTGGCCGTCATGGCGGGCACGGTGGCCCTCGGCATCTCCATCATGGCCGCGGGCACCGGGGGCCAGGCCCCGCCGCCCCAGCCCGAGGACGTGCGGCGCGAGGCGGGCGCCGCCGGCGGGCGGGCAGGGGTGGTGGAGCCGCTGCCGCCCGCGGTGCCCACCTGGGTGTCGATCCCCTCGATCGAGGTGGAGGCCCCGCTGATGAACGTCGGCCTCGACCCGGAGGGCTGGGTCGAGGCGCCGCCGCAGGAGATCGCCAACCTGGCGGGCTGGTACGAGGACGCCGCCGCGCCCGGCGCCCGCGGCACCGCCGTGATCGTCGGGCACGTGGACAACGCGGCGGGCCCGGCCGTCTTCTACGGCCTGGGCGTCCTGCGGCCCGGGGACGCCGTCGAGGTGATCAGGGAGGACGGCGTGGCCGTCGCCTTCACCGTGTACGACGTCGCGGTGTACGACAAGGACCAGGTCCCGCCCTCGGTCTACCACGACACGGGACGCGCGGAGCTGCGCCTGATCACCTGCGGCGGCAGCTTCGAGCAGAGCTCGGGCTACGAGGACAACGTGGTCGTCTACGCGCGCATGACGGACGCCGGGTGACGCCGGGTAACGCGAACGGCGGCACCCCTTAACCCGTATGTCGCTCTTGGTGAGTTGTGAGGCATTTCATCTGCTTAATGTCGCTGTGCAGGGTGACGCGCACGTCCGACAGAGGAGCCTTTCGATGAGAGCACTGCGAACCGCACTGGCCGCCGCCGGGCTGGGGGCAACGATTCTGGGAACGGGAGCGCCCGCCGCGCTCGCCCTCGGCGAGGAGCGGGCGGCCCGGCCGAAGGCCGCGTCGTTCGGCTTCAGCGTCTCACCGGCCGCCGTCCGTCCGGGCGGCGCGGTCGACCTGACGGTCACCAACTGCACCAGGCACGAGGCGACCGCCGAGTCCGCGGTCTTCGACCGGGTCGTCCTCGGCATGCCGGGCGAACTGCAGAGCGCCCGCACGACCGTCGACACCGACGCCCGGGTGGGCGCCGAGTACGACGTCACGTTCACCTGCGGCGCGCAGTCGGGCACCGCGACGCTGACGATCCTGGCCGCCACCGCCTCGCCCTCGCCGACGGGCACCTCCACCGCCTCGCCGACGGCCAGCTCCACGGTGCTGCCCACCCGCGGCGCGCAGGCGGGCGTCGGTGGCACCCAGTCCGACAACGACACGATGCTGCTCGCCGGCGCGGGCCTGACCGCCGCGGCCGTCACCGGCGCCGTCCTCCTCGCCCGCCGCAGGACCGGCCGGCACCGCTGACGCGGCGGGCCCCCGCGCCGCCGGGGGCCGGCCGCCGGGGCCGAACGGGGCGTTCAGCCGCGCGGCGCGGCCGCGTACCGGCGCAGGAACAGCGCCTCCGCCACCGACATGCGTTCCAGCTCATCGGGCGAGACGCTCTCGTCCACCGCGTGAATCTGCGCGGCCGGTTCGCTCAGGCCGATCAGCAGGATCTCCGCCTCCGGGTAGAGCCCGGCGAGCGTGCTGGTCAGCGGTATCGAGCCGCCCTGGCCGACGACCGCCATCTCCGTACCGTCGTACGCCTCCCGCAGCGCGGAGGCCATCGAGCCGTAGGCGGGGCTCGTGGTGTCGGCGCGGAACCCCTCGCCCTCGCCCGACACCTCGACGCCGACCCGCGCGCCCCACGGCGCCCGCGACGCCAGGTGCGTGGCCAGCAGTTCGCCGGCCTTCCGCGCCGGTATCCCGGGCGGCACCCGCAGACTCACCAGCGCCCGCGCGCTCGCCTGCACCGAGGGCGTCGCCCCCACCACGGACGGGCAGTCGATGCCGAGCACGGTCACCGAGGGCCGCGCCCAGACCCGGTCCGCGACAGAGCCCGACCCCATCAGCCCGACGCCGTCCAGCACCTTGGCGTCCGTGCGGAACTCCTCGTCCGGGTACCCGGTGCCCTCCCAGGTGCCGTCGCCGGTCAGCCCGTCGACCGTGGTGGAGCCGTCCGCGGCGTGCAGCGAATCCAGCATCCGGATCAGCGCGGCCAGCGCGTCCGGCGCGGCCCCGCCGAAGGCCCCCGAGTGCAGGTTGCCCTCCAGCGTGTCCACCCGCACGCGCAGCACGACCATGCCGCGCAGCATCGCCGTCACGGTGGGCTGCCCGACCCGCAGGTTCCCCGAGTCACCGATCACGATGGCATCGGCGGTCAGCAGCTCGGGGTGCGCCTCCGCGTACCGTTCGAGGCCGCCGGTGCCCTGCTCCTCGGAGCCCTCGGCTATCACCTTCACGCCGACCGGGATACCGCCCGCGGCGCGCAGGGCCCGCAGGGCCAGCAGATGCATCAGCACGCCGCCCTTGCAGTCCGCGGCACCACGCCCGTACCAGCGCCCGTTCCGCTCGGTCAGCTCGAACGGCGGCGAGGTCCACTCCTCCTCGCCGAGCGGCGGCTGCACGTCGTAGTGCGCGTACAGCAGCACCGTCGGCGCGCCCTGCGGCCCCGGCAGGTGGCCGTAGACGGACCGCGTGCCGTCCGGGGTGTCGAGCAGCGCCACCTCGGGGAAGCCCTCGGCCCGCAGCGCCGCGGCTATCCACTCGGCCGCCGCGTCGCATTCGGCGGGCGGGAACTGTGCCGCGTCCGCCACGGAACGGAAGGCCACCAGCTCGGCCAGCTCGTCCTTCGCGCGGGGCATGAGCGACGCGACGGCGGCGGCCAGCGCGGCGTGCTCGGGGCTGTGAACCATCGAACGCTCCTTCGCGCGGGCGCACGACACATGGAACGCGCCCCAACGCGTGTGTGAGAACAGGGGACCTGCCGATGATCCCACAGCCCGTTCCCGCTCCCACGGCGAACTAGGATGCCCTGCGGTGACCGAATCGTCAGACGCAGCGGGGAGCGGCAGCACATCGTGAGCAGCGAGAACGAAACCGGGGCCGAAGTGGTGTGGGACGTCGTGGTGGTGGGGGCCGGGCCCGGGGGCGCCTCGGCCGCCCGCGCCGCGGCGGAGGCCGGCCGCCGCGTCCTGCTGGTGGAAAAGGCCGAGCTGCCGCGCTACAAGACCTGCGGCGGCGGCATCATCGGCCCTTCCCGCGACGCGCTGCCACCCGGCTTCGAACTGCCGCTGCGCGACCGGGTGCACGCCGTCACGTTCTCGCTGAACGGCCGGCTGGCCCGCACCCGGCGTTCCAAACGGATGCTGTTCGGCCTGGTGAACCGGCCGGAGTTCGACCAGCGGCTGGTCGAGGCCGCGGTCAAGGCCGGCGCGGAACTGCGCACGGGCACCACCGTCTCGCGCGTGGAGCAGCACGGCCCGGCCGTGCCGGACCGGCGTACCGTCGCCGTGGTACTGGCCGGCGGCGAAACACTGCTGGCGCGGGCGGTCGTCGGCGCCGACGGCAGCGCCAGCCGGATAGGCGCGCACGTCGGCGTGCGGCTGGGACAGGTGGACCTCGGCCTGGAGGCCGAGATCCCCGTCCCGCCCGAGGTGGCCCGCGACTGGGCGGAGCGCGTCCTGATCGACTGGGGCCCGCTGCCCGGCTCCTACGGGTGGGTCTTCCCCAAGGGGGACACGCTCACGGTCGGTGTGATCTCCGCCCGCGGGGAGGGCGCCGCGACGAAGCGCTACCTGGAGGACTTCATCGCGCGCCTGGGTCTGGCCGGCTTCGAGCCGTCCATCTCCTCGGGCCACCTCACCCGTTGCCGCACGGACGACTCGCCGCTCTCCCGCGGCCGGGTGCTGGTGTGCGGCGACGCCGCCGGGCTGCTCGAGCCGTGGACGCGCGAGGGCATTTCGTTCGCGCTGCGCTCGGGGCGGCTGGCCGGGCAGTGGGCGGTGCGGATCGCCGAGGCAGGGGACGCGGTGGACGCCCGGCGGCAGGCGCTCAACTACACCTTCGCCATCAAGTCGGGCCTCGGCGTCGAAATGGGCGTCGGACGCCGAGTGCTGGCGATCTTCGCGGAGCGGCCCCGCCTGCTGCACACGGCGTTGATCGGCTTCCGTCCGGCCTGGGCCGCGTTCGGCCGCATCACCCGCGGTTCGACCACACTGGCCGGCCTCGTGCGCACGCACCCGGTGGCCCGCAGAACGCTGGCGGCGCTCGACCGCGCGCCCGAGAAGGACCAGAAGGGCCAGAAAGACCAGAACGGTCAGGAGACGAGCGCCGGTTCGGGGAACAGCAGCCCCGGGTCCTGACGCAGGATGCGCTCGTGCAGGGCGCGCAGCGCCGGCCCCGGGTCCGCCCCCAGCTCCGTGGCGATCCGGCGCCGCGCCTCCTCGAACTCCCGCAGCGCCGCCGTGCCCTGGCCGCTGCGGTAGCGCGCCAGCATCAGCAGCCACACCAGCCGCTCGCGCAGCGGATGCGCGGCGACCTGCCTGACCAGCTCGTGGATGCACTCGTGGTAGCGCTCGAGGAACAGCTCCCCCTCCAGCTTCGCCTCCAGCACCATCAGCCGCTTCTCAGCCCAGCGCCGCCGCTCGGCCGCCAGATACGGCCCGGCCAGCCCCTCGGCGAACTCCCCGCGCCACAGCGCCTCCGCCTCGCCGGCCAGCGCGACCGCGGCCCGCAGCTCGCCCGCGTCGCGGGCCGCGCGGGCCCGCCCGAGCAGGGTGCGCCGCTCGCGCAGATCGGTGATCTCCGCACCGCTCAGCAGGTACCCGCTGCCCGTCCACCGCAGCCGAACGCCCCCCACCCGGCCGTCGCCGCCCGCCGCCGCGGGAGCGAGGGCGCGCCGCAGCCCGGAGACGTACTTCTGCACCAGATTCCGCACGTGGGCCGGCGGCTCCTCACCCCAGACGGCGTCGACCAGCGCGTCGTAGGACAGCGGGCGCCCCTCCTGGAGGAGGAGCACCGCGAGGACGGCGCGCTGCCGGGGCGCCCCGAGCGGCACCTCGCCCCCGGTGTCCGACGCGCGCAGCGGTCCCAGCAGTTCGAAACGCAGCCCCTCAGCCATGGCCAGAGCCTAACCCGGCCAGCTGTCCGCCACCGTGTTCCAGCGGTCGTTCCAGCGGTCGTTCCAGCGGTCGTTCCCGCGGTCGTTCCCGCGCGCGTTCCAGCGGTCGTTCCAGCGGAAGGTCAGCGCGCCGCGGCAGCGTGGCGGCACACCACGCGACGGAAGGGAACGACAGCCATGGCACAGCGAGACGAGGACGGCGGCGGGCCACTCGGCCGCCTCGGTCGGCTCACGGTCCGGCGCGGGGGAGCGGTGCTCCTGGCCGCCCTCGTGCTGTTCCTCGGGTTCGGCATCTACGGCGCCGGCGCGCAGAGCGACCTGGAACTGGCCCGCTGGGACGCGCCCGGCACCGAATCCGTCGGCGTGCAGGACGTCCTGCGCGAGGAATACGGCACCGGCAACCCGAACCTGGCGCTGCTGGTCACCGCCGAGCGCGGCGATGTCGACGGCGGGGCCGTCGCCGAGGCGGGGCGCGGGCTCGCGGCGGAACTGGCCGGGCACCCGATGGTCACCGACGTCACCTCCTACTGGGACGAGCAGGACCAGGCCCTGCGCAGCACCGACGGCCGGCGCGCGCTGGTGCTGGCCCGCCTGGAGGGCAGCGCCACCGACACCCGCGCCGAACTGGCCGACCTCTCCCCGGAACTGGCCCGCACCACCGACGACATCACCGTGACCGTCGGCGGCCAGGAGGAGGTGTCCCGGCAGGTCGGCGAACAGGCCGCGCGGGACTTCCTGACCGCGGAGGTCATCGTCCTGCCCGCCGTGTTGCTGCTCCTGATCCTGGTCTACCGGCGCACCGTGGCCGCCCTGCTCACCGTCGGCGTCGGCCTGCTCTCGGTGCTCGGCACACTGGCCGGACTGCGGCTGCTCGCCCAGTTCACACCGGTGTCCACGTTCGCGGCCAACCTCGCCCTGGTCCTCGGGCTCGGCCTCGGCATCGACTACTGCCTCTTCCTGATCAACCGCTACCGCGAGGAGCGGACCGCGGGCCTGCCGGCCCAGGACGCCGTGACGCGCGCCGTCGCCACGGCGGGCCGCACCGTCCTGTTCAGCGGCCTGACCGTTGCGGTGTCCCTGTCGACGCTGCTGGTCTTCCCGTTCTTCTTCCTCAGCTCCTTCGCCTACGCCGGCATCCTCGTCGTGCTGACGGCCGTCACCGGTGCCGTCGTCGTGCTGCCCGCCGCCCTGGCCCGCTGGGGCCACCGGGTGGAACGGCCCACCGCGCCGGAACGCGCGACCGCGGGCGGCTTCTGGCACCGCACCGCCCTGGCCGTCATGCGCCGCCCCGTGCTGGCCGGCGGCGCGGCGCTCGCCGTGCTGCTGGTCGCCGCCTCCCCGGTACTCGGACTGCGGTTCGGCCTGCCCGACCAGCGCACCCTGCCCGAGGGCACCTCCAGCCGCGTCATGTCCGAGGAAGTACGCGAGCACTTCGCCGCCGAGGCCACCGACACCCTGTACGTCGCCAGCGAGGGCCCCGCCGGCGTCCCGGACGACGACGTCGCCGCCTACGCGGCCGAACTCTCGCGCGTTCAAGGCGTCTTCCACGTCGTCTCGCCCGCCGGCACCCACCGCGACGGCGAGGCGGTCCGCGGGCCCGGGCCCGCGTCCGCCGCCGCCATCTCGCCGTCCGGCGGCGCGCTGATCGCCGTGGTGCCCACCCAGGAGGCCATGGAGGGCGACGTGCCCGGCCTCGTCGCCGACATCCGCGACGTGCCCGCCCCCTACGCCGCGGACGTCGGCGGCTACCCCGCCGAGACCACCGACTTCCGCGCCACCCTGCTGGAACGCGTCCCGCTCGTCGCGGCCCTCATCCTGCTCATCACCTGCGGCGTGCTCTTCCTCATGACCGGCAGCGTCCTGCTGCCCCTGAAGGCCACCGTCCTCAACCTGCTCAGCCTGTCCGTCATGTTCGGCGCACTGGTGTGGATCTTCCAGGACGGCAACTTCTCCGGACTGCTCGGCTTCACTCCCACCGGCTCGATCGAGCCGAGCATCCCGATGCTGATGTTCTGCATCACCTACGGCCTGTCCATGGACTACGAGGTGTTCCTGCTGTCCCGCATCAAGGAGGAGCACGACCGCACCGGCGACACCCGGCAGGCGGTGGCCGCCGGCATCGCGCGCACCGCGCCGCTGATCACCGCGGCGGCCGGCATCCTCGTCGTCACCTTCGCCACGTACGCCACCAGCGGCGTCGTCTTTCTCAAGGAGCTGGGCGTGGGCACCGCCCTGGTCATCCTGGCCGATGCCACTCTCATCCGCATGGTGCTGCTGCCCGTCTCCATGCGCCTGGCCGGGCGCGCCAACTGGTGGGCCCCGCGGCCCCTGCGCCGCCTGCACACCAGGTTCGGCCTGCACGAGAACGCCGCCCCCGCCGCGCCCCCGCCGAACGCCGAGGTACTGCCACGGGAGTACGCGCGATGACCACGGCCGGCGGACGCACCCGCGCCCGCCCGCGGCTAGCGTTGCCCGCATGACCGCACCCGCGACGGAACCGGGCCGCCGCCCCTGGCACCGCCTGCCCGGCGGCCCCGCCCGGCTTCCGTGGCGGTCCTCGGGCGCGGTCCTGCTGATCCAGCTCGTCGGCTCGCGGTTCGCCGCGCACCACCAGCAGGACCGCGTGTCCCTCGACCTCTTCGCCCACGCCCTGCTGGTCCTCGGCCCGCTGCTGCTCCTGGCCCGCCACCGCCATCCGCCGCAGGTGGCCCTCGGCACGGCCCTGGTGGTCCTGGTCTACCTCGGCGCCGGCTACCCCTACGGGCCCATCTACCTCAGCGTCGTCGTCGGCTCGTTCGGCGCCGTCGTCACCGGCCACCGCAAGGCCGCCTGGGCCGCGCTCGGCCTGCTGTGGACGGGGCTGACCCTGACCGGCCACTGGCTCCACCGCTGGCTGCCGCCGGATGACGACAGAGCCACGGACTGGGGCGGCGACGCGGCCGCGGCCGCCTGGGCCGTCGCCGTCCTCGCCGTCGGCGAACTGGTGCGCGTCCGCCGCGAACAGCGGGCACGGGAACGCGCCGCCCGCGAGGAGGCCGAGCGGCGCCGCGCGGACGAGGAACGGCTGCGCATCGCCCGCGAGCTGCACGACGTCCTCGCCCACAGCATCTCCGTGATCAACGTCCAGGCCGGCATGGGCCTCGCCCTCCTCGACACCGACCCCGACCAGGCCAGAAGCGCTCTCACCACCATCAAGGCCGCCAGCAAGGAGGCCCTGGGCGAGGTCAGGCAGGTCCTGGACACGCTGCGCGCCCCGGGCGGCGCGGCCCCGCGCGCCCCGGCGCCCGGACTCGACCGGCTCCCCGAACTGGCCGAGCAGGCGCGGCAGGCCGGTCTGCGGGTGACCGTCGACACCCGCGGCACCGCCGTGGCACTCCCCCCGGGCGCCGACCTGGCCGCGTTCCGCATTGTGCAGGAGGCGGTCACCAACATCGTCCGCCACTCCGGCTCCCGAACCGCGCACGTGCTGCTGCGCTACGCCCCCGACCTGGTCGAACTGCGCATCGACGACGACGGCCCCGCCACCGGCGGCGGCTCGGGCGGCGGCAACGGCCTGGTCGGCATGCGGGAACGGGCCGCGGCATTCGGCGGCACCGTGGAGGCCGGTGCCCGCCCCGACGGCGGATTCCGCGTCACCGCCCGCCTGCCCCTGACCGACAAGGAGATCACGTGATCCGGGTACTGCTCGCCGACGACCAGGTGCTGGTGCGGGCCGGCTTCCGCGCGCTGCTCGACGCCCAGCCCGGCATCGAGGTCGCGGCCGAGGCGGCCGACGGCGAGGAGGCGCTCGCGCTGGTCCGCGAACGGCGCCCGGACCTGGTCCTCATGGACATCCGCATGCCCGTGCTCGACGGGCTCGCCGCCACCCGCCGCATCACCGGGGACCCCGGCCTCGCCGGCGTGAAAGTCGTCATGCTGACCACGTTCGAACTGGACGAGTACGTCTTCGAGGCCATCAGGTCGGGCGCCTCGGGCTTCCTCGTCAAGGACACCGAGCCCGAAGAGCTGGTCCGCGCCGTGCACGCCGTCGTCGCGGGCGACGCCCTGCTCTCACCGGGGGTCACCCGCCGTCTGATCGCCGAGTTCGCCGCCCGTTCCAAGGAGCCCGCGGCCGCGGCCGGGCTCGCCGAGCTGACCGACCGCGAACGGGAAGTGATGGCCCTGGTCGGGATCGGCCTGTCCAACGAGGAGATCGCCCGCAGGCTCGTGGTCTCGCCGCTGACCGCGAAGACCCACGTCAGCCGCGCCATGGTCAAGCTCGGCGCCCGCGACCGTGCCCAACTCGTCGTCCTGGCCTACGAGTCGGGCCTGGTGCGCCCCGGCTGGCTCGGCTGAGGCTTGCGCCGCACGTACAGCTGCTTGCGGACCCGGGCCACCACGGTGCCGTCGGCGGCGACCACGGTGCAGTCGAACCACGGCAGCACCTTTGCCCCGTCCTCGGCCGCCCGCCTGATCTCCTCGACCCGCTCCTCGCTCAGCCGGAAGTCCGCGAACACGTCGCCGCGGCCCGGCGAGACGTACTCGATCTCGGCCGCCTTGTCCCACACCACGTAGCCGCGGCCGAGCCGGTGCAGCACCAGCAGCGCCCAGAACGGGTCGCACATCGAGTACAGCGAGCCGCCGAAGTGCGTGCCGAACCAGTTCCGGTTCAGCCGGCCGAGCCGCAGCCGCACCCGGGCCGCGCTCCAGTCGTCCGCTATGCGCAGGACCTTGATCCCGGCGAAGCGGTACGGCGGCCACCAGCGCATGAGACGGCCCAGCGCTCTGGGCCCCACCGACCGTGCCATGAGGCCGAAGCTACCACGGACGTTACCCGCGGGTAACAACTGGGGTCAGACGCCCCCGGCGGACCGCCACAGCGCGGCGACCGCGGCGTCCCCGGCCACCTTCACCTCCGCGCTCCACGGCTGCCGGTTCCACAGCACCGGATACAGCACCGTCGCCGGCCCGCTGATCTCGCAGTCCGCCGGCGTTCCCGGCACGGAACGGCCACCCCGCGGGGTCCCGTCCGTGATGTGCACCGTCCAGTCGTCGCCCGGCCGGTCCGCGGCCAGCACCCGCAGCACCGCCGGCCGCTCGGCGCGCAGGCGGCTCCTGTCCCTGCCATGGAACCCGACCAGCAACTCGTCGATGCCGTCGGCCGCGAACTCCGCCGTGACCGGGGAAAGGCCCTGGCCCGCCGCGAGTTCGGCATCCATCCGGTGCACCGCCGTCTCGTGCGCCTGCCGCCTGGCCCAGAAGTGCCGCGGCGTCGGCGAGCCCGTCAGGAACGTCCAGCACGCCAGGTCCGCGGGCGCCGCGTCCAGCAGGGCGAGCAGCGCCCCGAGGCCCTCCAGGAACCAGCCGTCCAACTCCCCGTCCGGTACCGCGGGCGCAGGGAACGGCTGCCGCTCCGGGTGCCGTTCGCGCACGTACCCGGCCGCCCAGCGGTGAACGGCACCCGTGTGCAGCACCAGGTCCCGCATCCGCCAGCCGGGGCAGGTCGGCACGGGGGCATCCGGGCCCGCCAGGGCCGCGGCGGCCGCCAACGCCCTACCCTCGTCGGCCAGTACGCGCAGAAAGTCGTCGGTCTCCACGCCCGGGATTGTGTCAGGTGCCCGCCTGCACCGCACCACGCAGGGCGTAGGCCGTCACCGCCGCCACCGCCGCCAGCATCGCGACCGTCGTCAGTGCCCCGGCCAGGCTGAACCAGTCCGCGAGGAACCCGATCGCCACCGGCCCCATCAGCATCCCGCCGTAACCGAGCGTCGAGGCCGCGGCCACCCCCCGCGGACCGGCCAGCGCCCCGGCCTGGCCGATCGTGATGGGGAAGACGTTCGCCAGGCCGAGACCCGTGATCACGAAGCCCACCAGGGCCAGCCCCACCGTCGGCGCCAGCGACGCCAGCAGCATCCCCGCCGCGGCCGTCGCCCCGCCGACGATCAACGCCCGTGCCTGTCCCAGCCGTTGCAGCATCGCCGAGCCGGTGAGCCGGCCCACCGTCATGGCCAGGGCGAACACCGAGTACCCGGCCGCCGCTACCCCGGGGCTCGCCTCCAGCGACTCCCGCAGGTGCAGTGTGCTCCAGTCCGCCAGCGCCCCCTCCCCGTACGTCGTGCACAGCGCGATGAAGCCGAGCACCAGCACCAGCCGCCGCACCCGGCCGCGCATCGGACGCGCGCCCGCGCCCTTTGCGTCCTCCGGGCCCCCCGCCTCGCGGGCCGCCGGGCGCGGCGGCGCGGGCGCCGGGTGCGCGAGCAGCATGCGCCCGGCCCAAGCGGCGATCAGCAGCCCGAAACCCGCCAGCAGCCCCAGGTGCCAGGCCGCGCTCAACCGGCCGGCCACCAGCCCGCCGAGCCCGGCGCCCAACATGCCCCCGAGGCTGAACGCGGCATGGAAACTCGGCATGACCGGCCGCCCCAGCGCCGCCACCAGATCCACTGCCGCGCTGTTCCCCGCCACATTGATCGCGCCGAACGCGGTCCCGAACACCAACAGCACCGCGCCCAGCACCACCGCGGAATGCGCATGCGCGGGCAGCACCACGCTCAGCGCGAGCAGCGCGCCCGCGGCCACCGTCACCGGATGATTGCCGAACCGCTGGCACAGCCGCCCGGTCAGCATCATCGTCACCACGCCGCCCGCCGACACACCGAGCAGCGCCACCCCCAGCGCGCTCGCCGACGCCCCCGTCTGGTCCTTGATGTCGGGGATGCGCACGACCCAGCCGGCGAAGACGAACCCGTCGAGCGCGAAGAACACCGTCAGCGCGGCCCGCAGTTGCCGCAGCGAGGCATCCGCCGGCGGCCCGCCGGCCCCGCTTCGCCGCTGGCCCGGTAGGAGAATCGCCCGCAATTTGTTTATGGGAGGCACAAAGCCAGAATAGGGGCGTGACCCACACCCGAACCAGGCTCGACAGGGGCCGGAACGCCCTCGGCCCCGCGCTGGAACTCGTGCACACGGGCCGCGCCCCCACCCGCGCCGTCCTCACCACGGAACTCGGCGTCACCCGCGCCACCGCGGGCGCCGTCGCCGGTGAACTCCAGACGCTCGGGCTCATCACCGTCGACTCCCGGCCCAGTGCGGCACCCGGCAGCCAGGGCCGGCCCTCCCACCGCCTCGCCATCGCCGACGACGGCCCCGTTGTCCTCGCCGCCCAGGTCCACGCCGACGGCTTCCGCGCCGCCCTCGTCGGCCTCGGCGGCCGCATCGCCGCCACCGCACCCGGCTGCATGACCGTCGACGCCGACCCCGCCCAAGTGCTCGGCGAAGTCGTCGCCGCCGGCGCGGCCCTGCTGCGCGGCAGCGGACGCCGCTGCATCGGCGCCGGCCTCGCCGTCCCCTCCGCCGTCGCGGAGCCCGAGGGCACCGCCCTCAACCCCCTCCACCTCGCCTGGCCCGCCGGCGCGCCCGTCCGCGACATCTTCAACCGCTGCCTCTCCGACGCCGGGCTGGCCGTCCCCGGCTTCTGTGGCAACGACGTCAACCTCGCCGCCCTCGCCGAACACCGGCACGGCGCCGGCCACGGCGCCGAGCACCTGCTGTGCGTGGCCACCGGCCACCGCGGCGTCGGTGGCGCACTGGTCCTCGACGGCCGGCTCCACAGCGGCAGCGCGGGACTCGCCCTCGAAGTCGGCCACCTCACCGTCGACCCCCAGGGCCGCCCCTGTCACTGCGGCAGCCGCGGCTGCCTCGATGTGGAAACCGACCCCCTCGCCCTCCTCGAAGCCGCCGGCCGCACCCCCGATCCCGCCGGCTCCCTCCTCGACCAGGCGCGCCACCTGCTGCGCACCGACACCCCCGGGGCCCGCACGGCCACCGCCACCGTCATCGACCGGCTCGGCCTCGGCCTGGCCGGCCTGGTCAACATCCTCAACCCGGACCGCATCATCCTCGGCGGCCTCCACCGCTGGCTCCTCGAAGCCGACCCCGCCCGCCTGCGCGCCGTGGTCGAGGAGCGCAGCCTGTGGGGGAGGAGCGGCAGCATCCCCATCCTCCCCTGCACCCTCGACCACAACAGCCTCGTCGGCGCCGCCGAACTCGCCTGGCAGCCCGTCCTGGACGACCCCCTCACCGCCCTCGCCACCTGACAACCACCACCACTGCGGCCGCACCACCGCCTACCCCCGCCCCGCCACCGACCCCTCCCGCCCCACCCAGCCCGGCAGCAGCGCCAGCACCGCGCGCCGCGCCCCCTCGTCCGCCGACTCGTCCCCCGGGTCCGGAGTCGCCGGCACCTGCAACCGGTACACCGGACCCGCACCCAGCCTTGCGAACCCCCGCCCCGGCGGCACCTGCCCCGACGGCACCGCCGGCGGCGCCGCACCCAGCACCCCCGACGCCTGATGCGCCGTCACCGCCCCCAGCACCACCCGGGCGCGAGCGCACGAGGCCGCCGCCCAGCCCAGCCCGGACAGCCCCTCGAACTGCTCCGCCAGCACCACCGTCACCCGGCCGGCCCGCCCGAAGCGCAGCGGCACCTGAAGCGACCCCAGCGGATCACGCAGCCCCTGAACCCCCGCCAGATGCCGCAGCAACGCCGGCCGGTCCACCACGATCCACAGCGCCCGCTCCTCCGCCCCACCGCCAGCAGCCAGCAACCGCCGCTCCGTCTCCCGCGCCGCCCACTCCAGCGCCGCCACCCCACCCGCCGGCGTCGACTCCACCGACACCACACCGCAGCGCCCACCAAAACACGCGAACTCACCCGCCCCCGAGCCGTCCACCAGCAGCACGTCCCCCTCCAGCAGCGCCTGCAGCGCCACCGAACGCAGCAACGACGTCGCCCCCGCCCCCGGCGCCCCCACCACCAGCAGATGCGGCTCCGCCGTCCGCGGCCCCGCCCGCCACACCACCGGCGAGGCATCCACCTGCTCCGCACACCCCGCGCCACCCCGCACCGGCACCGTGCGATCCACCGCCCCCGCATCCGTGAACCCGAGCACCACCTCCCCCGACGCCGCCACAAACCGCTGCGCCCCGATCCCCGTCGGCAGCGGCTCCACCGCCACCATCTCCAGCTCACCGCCCTCCTCGTCCCACCGGAACCGGAACTCCCGCCCCCGCCCGGCCTTCGCCGCCAGCAGCCGCTCCACGCGCGCCCGGCACTCCGCATCACCGTCGGGAAAGAACGCCGGATACCGCAGACACAGCCCCGCGATCCGGCCTTCGTCACTCAGTGTAACCGAAGAAAAGCAGCGCTGCCAGACCCCTCCGTGGGCGTACAGCGGCTCCGGCGACGGATCGGACGGCAGTGAGAAGTACGGCACCAGCGCCTCGTACAGCGCCGCGAGGCGTTCGTCCGCCGCCGACCTCGCCGCGCGCAGCTCCCTGGCCGTCCGGCCACCGCCCCACCCCGACCACGCCGCCGCCGCGAGCACCCCGCCACCGGCGAGCCACAGCCCGTACGGCACCAGCCACAGCAGCAGCCCGACGGCCGCGGCCAGCAGCAGCACCGGACCCCGCTGTTCCCGGGACAGCCCGAGCCATCGACCCCAGACCGCCCGCGCGAGCCGCCCGAGGCCGCGCCCCAGCACCAGGAACGGAAACACCGCGCCCCCTACAGCGTGATTCCGCCCAGCAGGTTCGCCAGGCTGGCCCCGCCCGCCTGAATGCTCGGCGCGACCGCCGTTCCCGCCAGGTAGAAGCCGAACAGGGCGCACACCACGGCGTGCGAGAGCTTCAGTCCGTCCTTCCTGGCGAACAGGCACACCATGATGCCGAGGAAGACGACCCCCGAGATGGACAAGATCATGAGTACTCCCGATGCGAATGAGCGGTCGACCGGCATTCCCCGCAAGCACTCTAAAACCCGTAAAGGGCAATTTTTACGTTGACGAGCGCATATGGGCGAAACGGCCAACCCCAGGGGCGGCCCGCGGAGGACTTGGGGCCGCGAGGGGCGATGCGGTTCTGGCCCCGCCCGGGACCTCGATAGGCTGGTCCCCGGCCAAGGGCGAGGAGGAACAGGGACGATGGCAGACAGCGCGCAGCCACTGTCGGCGCGGGCCAGACTGGCGGTGACGGCGGGCAAAGCGGCGGCGGCGGTGTCGCGGGCCGCGGGCCGCGGCAGCGGATCGGTGATCGGCGGACGGGTGGCCCTCAAGGTAGACCCCGATCTCCTCGCCCGCCTCGCCGGACATCTGGACGTGGTCCTGGTCTCCGCCACCAACGGGAAGACCACCACCACCCGGCTGATCGCCGAGGCGCTCCGCGCCGGCGGCGAGGTTGTCTCCAACGCGCTGGGGGCCAACATGCCCGCCGGCATCACCTCAGCGCTCTCCGCTGGGTCCGAGGCACGCTTCGGCGTCATCGAGGTCGACGAGAAATACCTCGCCGGCGTCGCCAGGGACGTGTCGCCCAAGGCCATCGCCCTGCTCAACCTCTCCCGCGACCAGCTGGACCGCGCGGCCGAGACCCGCATGCTCGCCGAGCGCTGGCGCGAAGGTCTCCAGGGCAGCAAGGCCACCATCATCGCGAACGCCGACGACCCCCTCGTCGTATGGGCCGCGTCCTCCAGCCCCAATGTCATCTGGGCCGCCGTCGGCCAGGAGTGGAAGGACGACGCCTGGTCCTGTCCCTCGTGCGGCGGCGTCCTGCACCGGCCCGACGACGTGTCCTGGCAGTGCGGCGAGTGCGGTTTCGGCCGCCCCGCCCCCAGCTGGGTCCTCTCCGGCGACTCCGTGCTCGACCCGCACGGCACGCCCTGGCCCATCCAGCTCCAGCTGCCCGGCCGGGCCAACAAGGCGAACGCCGCCACCGCCGCGGCCGTCGCGGCCGCCTTCGGTATCCACCCGCAGGTCGCGCTCCAGCGCATGCAGGCCGTCGCCGCCGTCGCCGGCCGCTACGACATCGTCAGCCATCAGGGCCGCGACATCCGCCTGCTCCTGGCGAAAAACCCGGCGGGCTGGCTGGAGACGTTCTCACTGATCGACCCGCCGCCCACGCCCGTCATCCTCTCCGTCAACGCGCGCGGCGCCGACGGGACCGACACGTCCTGGCTCTGGGATGTCGACTACGGCCGTCTCGCCGGCCACCCGATCGCCGTCATCGGCGACCGCCGCCTCGACCTCGCCGTCCGCCTTGAGGTCGCAGGCGTCGACTTCCGCGTCTGCCAGACCCTTGAGGAAGCCATTGCCCAGCTGCCCCCCGGCCGCATCGAGGCCATCGCCAACTACACCGCCTTCCAGGACCTGCGCCGCACCGTCGGCAACTGATCGGATCTTCCAGTAAAGGACCGCCCCATGAGCACCTCCGGCCTGCGCGTGGTCTGGGTCTACCCCGACCTGCTGAGCACCTACGGCGACCAGGGCAACGTTCTCGTCGTCGAGCGCCGTGCCCGCCAGCGGGGCCTCACGGTCGAACGTGTCGACGTCCGTTCCGACCAGCCCGTTCCCACCTCGGGAGACATCTACCTGGTCGGCGGCGGCGAGGACCGGCCCCAGCGCCTCGCGGCCGAGCGGCTGCGTCGCGACGGCGGGCTCCAGCGCGCCGTCGACAACGGCGCGATCATCTTCTCCGTCTGCGCCGGTTACCAGATCCTGGGCCACGAGTTCATCAACGACCTCGGCCAGCGCGAGCCCGGCCTCGGGCTGCTCGACGTCATCAGCGTCCGCGGCGGCGGCGAGCGGTGCGTCGGCGACGTGCTCGCCGACATCGACGAAACGCTCCGCCTCCCGCAGCTCACCGGCTTCGAGAACCACCAGGGCCTCACCCAGCTCGGCCCCGGCGTCCGCCCGTTCGCCCGCGTGCAGTTCGGTAACGGCAACGGCACCGGGGACGGCACCGAGGGCGCCTGGGCCGGCACGGTGTTCGGCACCTACATGCACGGCCCCGTGCTCGCCCGCAACCCGCAGATCGCCGACCTGCTCCTGAAACTCACCCTCGACGTCAACGCCCTCCCGCCGGTCGACGACCGCTGGTACGAGGCGCTGCGCGCCGAACGGATCGCCGCGGCGACCCAGGCAGCCTGAGACCCCGGGGAGCACGCAATGGCAACGGGACACGACGGCCACGGCGCGGGCACGGACCTGCCGCCGTTCACCGTCGGACGCGCGCTCGACATCAGCGTCGACGAGGTCTTCCTGATCGGCTGCCTGGCCGCGCTCGCGCTCTACGCCTGGGGTGTGGTGCGGCTGCGCCGCCGCGGCGACGCCTGGTCCGTGCCGCGCACCGTGTCGTTCACCCTCGGCATCGCGTCGATTCTCGCGGTCACGTGCACCGGTCTGAACGACTACGGCATGGTCCTGTTCAGCGCGCACATGACGCAGCACATGATCATCAGCATGGTGTCCCCGATCCTGCTGCTGCTCGGCGCGCCCGTTACCCTGCTGCTGCGGGCCCTCCCGCCGACGGGCCGCGGCCGCACGGGGCCGCGGGAGTTGCTGGTGCGGCTGCTGCACAGCCGCTGGATGCGCGTGATGACCAGTCCGCTGTTCACCATCACGCTGTTCGTCGCCAGCCTTTACGGGCTGTACTTCACGCCGCTGTTCGACTTCCTGATGGAGACCCGCGTCGGGCACGTGGCCATGATGGTGCACTTCCTCGCGGTGGGGCTGGTGTTCTTCTGGCCCATCATGGGCGTCGACCCCGGTCCCCACCGTCCCGGCTATCTCATGCGCATGCTGGAGCTGTTCGCGACCATGCCGTTCCACGCCTTTTTCGGCATCGCGCTGATGATGGGCTCCGAACCGCTGGTGAGTACCTTCGCCGACCCGCCCGCGTCCCTCGCGGTGGACGCCGTGGAGGACCAGTCGGCGGCGGGTGGCATGGCCTGGGCGTTCAGCGAGATTCCGACCGTGATCGTCCTGATCGCGCTCGTGATCCAGTGGTACGTCTCCGAGCAGCGCACGGCGCGTCGGCTCGACCGCGTCGCCGACCGCAACGGGGACCGCGACCTGGCGGATTACAACGCCTACCTCGCCTCGCTCCAGGCCCGCAGCGGCTGACCGCTCCGCCGCCGTTCCCTTCCTGGAAGTCAGGAATGCCGCACCTCGTCGGAGGCCGTGCGAATGCCGCATGAGCGCGGCGTCAGCAATTACAGGAACGACACGGTGAAATCGTTCGTCCGGCACGGGACCGGCGCGTATCGGCGCGTATGTGATTCACGCGGACATGGCTATGGCCCGCCCGGCCTGAAGGCCGAGCGGGCCAGTGGGGAAGGTCTCAGTCCTCGCTGTGGATAGCCGGACCGTTGATGCAGTCGCGGGTCTCCTGCTCCGACTCGGACTTGATCGGGATCTGCTTGGTGAGGCCCGTGAAGTTCGAGGCGCACACCGTGATCGGGTGGAACTGGATGTTGGAGTTGAACGAGGAGCCGAAGTCGACTGTGACGTCGGCGGTGGCAGTGCTGGCCATTCCGGCAGCGCTGAACAGGGAAGCGGTGACCGCGGCGACGGCCAGTACAGAACGGAGACGCATAGCATCCTCTCCCATTCGGAACAACAGGACTTCTGACAATGTGGACCATCGCCCCGCGGCGCCGGTCGCCCGACATGCATATTGCTCCCAAAGAGCGACATGATTCCGGCGAAGTTCCCCGGCCGATTTCCGGTTGTCCGAACGGCTACCTGTGCCGCGAACCGAAAAGCGGATCATCGCAATTATCCTGATGGGGCATCACCAACCAACGACTATGCGCCGCAGGTGATCACGGAGCTGCCGCTTCCGCCGGGCCAGAGAACGCCGGCCCGCGCCGACCGGAGTCCGCGGCTGCCACGTCGAACTCGAGGTCGTCCACCGTGCTCCGGCACAGTCCGGCGCCGTTGCCGTACGTGCCCATCATCCCCGCGGTGCCGAGCGCGCGTTCGGGCGCGTCCTCGTCCACCCTTACCCGCATGCGGGCCTCCGCGGACTGGCCGGGCAGCAGCGGCCCGGTGTGGCCGAAGTAGCCGCCGGTCTCCTCGTCCCCCTCGGTGCCGACCCACGCTTCCCCGTCCCACCACTGACCGGCCGTTTCGATATCCGCGCCGTCGTTGGTGTCGTAGGCCCCGAGGGCGACGAACGTGTACAGCTCGTCCACCGGCACCTCGTAGGTGTTGCTGATGCGGTAGGTGAACTCGGCCCACTCGCCCGCAACGACCGGATCGGGGATGCCCACCAGGTCGATGAGGAGCAGGCCGTCGGAGTCCCACTCCGTGCAGTCCTCCTCCCCGATATCCCCGCCCGGCCGGATCTCGGCAACGGGATGGCTGCCGCCCGCCGCGGAGGCGGAAGCGGAGACGGGAACGAGCGCTGCCGCCGAGCCGACGGCGGCGGACAGCGCGGTGACGGTGACCTTGCGACGAAGACGCATCAATGCCTCACAGGTGAACCACACATGAACGGATGATCGGGCGTCCGGTACGACTGCGGGCCGCCACAGGCGGTTGAGGAAAGGCGCGACCCCGCACGGAATCATCACGTCTCCGCCGTAAGCGGAAGCGGCACCGCTGTTCGCGGAGGGCGATGTCAGACCCGTCTGCGAGGCTTCCCGGCATGGAACCAGAGCTGCAACTGACCGTCGACTGCGCCGACCCGCCCCTCCTGGTCGCCTTCTGGACCCGGGCCCTCGGCTACGTGCCCGAGCCTCCGCCGGGCGGGCACGCCACCTGGCGCGCGTTCTGGGCGGCCACCGGCGTGCCGGAGGAGGAGCTGCCCGAGGGGGCGGGGGAGGCACCGGAGTCGATCGTCGATCCGGACGGCCGCGGACCGCGGGTGTGGTTCCAGCAGGTGCCGGAGCCGAAGACCGTGAAGAACCGGATACATCTGGACCTGAAGGTGGGCGGAGGGCGCGGCATTCCGCTCTCCGAGCGCACCCGGCGCGTCTCCGCCAAGGTGGAGCAGCTCACGGCGGCAGGCGCCTCGGTGCTGCGGATCATGGACGAGCCCGGCATGGACTACTACGGCGTCGTGCTGCACGATCCCGAGGGGAACGAGTTCTGCGTGGCCTGACACGGCGGACCGCGGACCGTGGACGCGCACCGGGCGCCACGGCCGGGCACGGCCCTGGGTAATACCGGATGGCCACCGGGTATGATCCGGTGGCATGGGTGGAGACAAAGCCGACTACGAGCGCATCAGCATCACCGTGCCCCGGGAGCTGGCCGAGGAGCTGCGCGGCATGCGCGACAGCCAGGTGATCGAGTCCGTCTCGGCTTTCGTCACGCGCAGCGTCGCGGGTCAGATCGACCGGGAACGACGGCACCGCGAGAGCACCGAGCGGCTGCGCCACGACTTCGGCCTGGACGAGGACAGGGCCGCGCTGACGCAGGCGTGGGCGGACGACGTCACCAACCGGCGCACGTCGCTGTCCCTCCAGCAGTACCTCGACGCCCGTCGGCGCAGCGTCGCATGAGCCCCGACGCGGTCACCGGAGTCGTCGTCGATGCCTCGTTCCTCACCGACATGGCCACGGCCTACCGCATCGAGCACGAAGTGCTCTCCGACCGGTGGAGCCGCCAGGCCGTCACCGTCAGCGTTCCGCAGACCGAGCTGGTGCTCGCCGAGCGGGACGAGACCGGCCGGGCCCGCGCAGCCCTCGAGCTCCTCCTGGCCCGCTGCGGCCCGTCCGTCGTGATCCGGCCCCTCGACCTGGCCGCGGTCGAGGCGGCCGGTGCCATGATGCGCGAACACCGGATCGAGGACATCGCGCTGGCCCACACCGCCGCCATCGCCGTACCCGCCGGCTGGACGGTGTTCACCACATTCCCCGGGCGTTACAAGGCCATGGGCGTCGACGTCTTCAGCATCGGCTGACCCCGGCCGCGAAACGGTACGACGACCCACAGGCACATCCGCACCCGGCGTGATCCGCGAGCCGTCCGTACTGATCGACGCTGCCGTCAGCGCCGTGCGCCGCCCGGCCGCCCGGACGGCGAACGGTCAGGTCGTCGGGGGCGCGCCCGTGGCGGCGCGCAGGTGCAGCACCGAGCCGATCTCCGCGACGTTCTTGGCCAGCTCGAAGTTGACCCAGGCCGCCACGTTCACCAGCTCCTGTCCCTCCCCCCAGGCCAGGCCCGCCGTCCGCTCCGTAGAGTCCAGATCCGCGTCGGCGAGCGGCAGCAGTGCCGCACGCCACTCGCCCTTCAGCCCGCGCAGCCACTCGGTGGCCGCGGCGGCGTTCCCCGGCCAGGTGATGTCCTCACGTGCGGGAGCGGCGCCTGGGCCGAAACAGTGCCGCAGCGTGGTCGTCCACCAGAACCCGACGTGCCAGGTCAGCCACCCGACGGTGGTCGTCGGCACCGGGTCCGGCTCCGGTACCTGCCAGTCGGCCACCCAGCGGCCCGCCTCGTCCGGCGCGACGGTCCAGCTGTTCGGCGAGGGCTCCCACAGGCAGGCGGCGTCGTCCAGCTCCTCCGCGTGGTACTCGAACAGCATCCAGATCATGTCCAGCTGGCGAACCAGCAGGTCAACGCGCGATGTCGTCACGCGCGGAGCTTGTCAGCCTCGAACGGCCGGGGCAAACGCTTTACCGTTCCCTTTCCGGCCTTGCGTCTTTCCGCTCACGCCCCGCGCCCGTGATCCGCGCACCGGCAACCGCCCGGTGCCGCCCGCCTCATGGGGGCCGTCGTACGGTGGGGCCATGACGACGATGACGCAAGGCTCGAACCTGCCGCTCCCCGCCGGTGCACCGGCGGTCGCCGTGGAGGTGACGGCAGCCCGGCCGCTCGATGTGTCGGCGCTGCTGGTCACCGCGGCGGGGAAGGTCCGTTCCGACGCGGACTTCGTCTTCTACAACCAGCCGAACGGCCCCGGCGTCTCCTACCGCCCGGCGTCGGCGACGGGACCTGACCGCGTCACGGTGGAGACCGCCGCCGTTCCAGCGGACATCGACAAAGTGGTCGTGACCGCGAGCATCGGCGAGCCGGGCGCCACGTTCGCCGGAACGGAGCCGACCGCCGTGATCCGCGAGGCCGGCGGCGGGGGAGTGGTCGCCACGTTCACGCCGCCCCCGCTCACCGTGGAGACGGCCCTGGTCGTGGTCGAGCTGTACCGGCGGCAGGGCGCCTGGAAGGTTCGGGCCGTCGGGCAGGGGTACGCCGACGGACTCGGCGGCATCGCAACGGACTTCGGGGTCAGCGTGGACGACGACCCGCAGCCCGCTCCGCCTGCCCAGCCCGCTCCGGCGGCCCCGCCCGCCGTGGCGCCTCCGCCGCCGCCCGCCGCCCCTGCCGCGCCGATGAGCCCTCCGCTTCCCCCTGCGCCCATGCCCCCGGCTCCGGCGCCCGCCGTCGGGGGAGTCGTCAACCTCGACAAGGGCCGGGTCAGCCTGTCCAAGAATCAGACCGTCTCCCTCGTCAAGTCCGGCCGCCCGCCACTCACCGCCGTGCGGATGGGGCTGGGCTGGGAGCCCGCGCAGGGCGGGCGCAGCATCGATCTCGACGCCTCCGTCATCGCCTTCGACGCGCGCCGCGGCAAGCTTGCCACCTGCTGGTTCATGAAGAAGCGCATCTTCGACGGCGCCATCGAGCACTCGGGCGACAACCTCACCGGCCACGGCGCGGGCGACGACGAGGTCATCACCGTCGACCTCGGCCGTCTCCCCGCGGAGGTCACCGGCCTCGTCTTCGTCGTCAACTCCTTCACGGGACAGAAGTTCACCGCTGTTGCGAAGGCGTACTGCCGCCTGCTGGACGGGCGTTCCGGCGAATCGGAGCTGGTCCGTTACGACCTCACCCACTCCGAGCCGCATACCGGTGTCATCCTGTGCAAGCTGGTCCGCCAGTTCTCCGGGGAGTGGCACATGACCGCCATCGGCGAGTATGCCAGCGCCAAGACCGTCCGCGGCATGGCCAAACCCGCCGCCGCCAGCCTGTGACGTCCGGACGCGTTCAAGCGGCGGAAGCGTAGTTGCTGACGGCGTCCCAGGACGCGTCGTCGAGGGCGTTCCGCTCCGGCGCCCCGCCGCGTGACGCACGTAGAGTCCTCCCATGCCCGAACTCCAGTCACTGCGCCGCGAACACGCCCCGGCCCTCCTCGCGTTCGAGCGGGAGAACCGGGCCTACTTCGCCGCCTCGATCCCCGACCGCGGCGACGACTACTTCACCCACTTCGACGCGCGACACAGCGAGATCCTCGCCGAACAAGCCGCCGGGCTGCACCGCTTTCACGTGCTGGTCGGCATGGGCGGCGAAGTGTTGGGCCGCGTGAACCTCATCGACGTGGCGGACGGATCGGCCGATCTGGGGTACCGGATCGCCGAAAAGGCGGCCCGCCGAGGGCTCGCCACCTCCGCCGTCCGGCAGGTCATCACCCTGGCCGCCACCGCCTACGGTCTGACCGCGCTGCGCGCCGCCACGACGGTGGACAACGCCGGTTCACGTGCCGTCCTGGCCCGCACCGGATTCCTGCCCGCCGGCGAAACCGTGCTCGGCGGCCGCCCGGGGCTGCGCTTCACCCGTGCTCTTCGCGCCCCGGCGGCCGACGCGGGCCCGGCGGCCCGAGCCGCTTCCCCTTCCCTCGACGCCACCCCATGATGGACAGGTGACCAAGCCGCCCGCGCCACAGCCCGACTGCTGGCTCCACCCCGACGTCGAGCCGCGCCGTTCGCCCATCGAGGGCACGGGGCTGTTCGCCCTGAAGCCGATACCCGCCGGGACCTCCGTGTCCCGGCTCGGCGGCCGCCTGGTCTCCTGGCCCAGACTCGAAGAGCTGTTTGCCGAGGCCGCCGCCCGGCCCGACCACCCTTACATCGACACCATCACCGTCACCGGGGACTGGCACCTGGTCATGCCGCCGCGCCGCCCCAACGGCTACGGCAACCACAGCTGCGACCCGAACCTGTGGTGGGTCGGCGACTACACCTTCGCCGCGCGGCGGGACATCCCCGCGGGCGCTGAAGTCACCCTCGATTACGCCACGTTGACCGCGCCCGCGTTCACCCTGACGTGCGACTGCGGCTCCGGAGCCCTGTGCCGCGGGGTGGTCACCGGCGAGGACTGGCGGCGCGCGGAGCTCAGGGAACGTTACGGCGACCACTGGGTCCCGGCACTCGCCGAGCGGATCGCCGGCCTGCCCTAGCGAAACCCGGCCCGCGGTACCTTCCGGGCGGCCGGGGCACCTCGCCGGGCAACGGCACACCGCGCGCCGCGCACGCACCCAAAACGCGCCGTTCACGCCCCTTAAGGTCCGGTGTCGTGATCCCCACCCAGCCGACGCCTCCCGGGGCGGAACCCGAGCCCCCGCGGCTTCCGCGCCGCGCGTTCCTCCAGGCCGCCGCCGCCACCGCCACCGCTACCGCAGGCGCCACCGTCACCGTCGCCTCGATCGCCTCACCACCGGCGGCCGCCACGGGCCGGGCCGCCGCGAGCCGTACGGCGTCGCTCACGTTCACCGCCGCGACCAACGGCTCGGCCACGCTCTCCCCGACCGGCGACCGCCTGATCGCCGAAATCCAGAGCGTGCTGTGGTCCCTGCCCCGCGACGGCGGTCGGGCCACCCCCCTCACCCCGCCCGAGCTGGAGCCCACCCGTCCCCACTGGTCACCCGACGGCGGCCGGATCGCCGTCAGCGCCTACCGCGATGGCACCTACCACCTGTTCACTCTGCGCCCCGACGGGTCAGAACTGCGCCGGCTCACCGAGGGCCCCTGGGACGACCGCGCGCCGAGTTGGTCGCCCGACGGCACCCGCATCGCGTTCTGCTCCGACCGCGGCGACGACTCCCACCCCGGCGGGCCCTCCCGCATCTGGACGGTGGACATCCGCACCGGCGCCCTCACCCGGCTCACCGGGCCGCCCGGCCGCTCCGGGGCCGCCCAGGACGGCGCCTGGGAGGACTTCGACCCCACCTGGTCGGCGGACGGGCGGCGCGTCCTTTTCGTCCGGGCCGACGTCACCGCCCCCGGCGAACTCCGTGCGCGCACCGTCGCCGCCGTCCCCGCCGAAGGAACGGGACCGGTCACGCAGGAGCACACCGAGACCGGCGCGGGCCAGATCATGACGCCCGCCGTCTCACCCGGAGGGCGCCTCGCCTACCTGCGCACCACCCCCGCGCCCGCCGCCTCCTGCACGCTCGTGGTCGACGGCGCCACCGTGGACGTGCCCGGCGACGTGCACCCCGCGCCCATCCGCTGGGTCTCCCGCGACGCGCTGCTCCTCACCGTCGACGGCCAGTTCCGCATCGTGCGCCCGGCCGCTCCCGCCGATGCCGAGACCGTCCCCTTCACCGCGACCCTCCCCATCGAACGCCCCAGCTACCGCGTCAAGCGGTACGCGTTCGACGACGGCGGACGCCACCCCGTCCGAGGCCTGCACCTGCCGGCGCTGTCCCCGGACGGCAGCCAGGTCGCGTTCGCCGCCCTCAACTCCCTCTGGATCACCCCCGTCGACGGCACCGGCCGCCCCCGGCGCCTGCTGACCGCCGCGCCCACCCACTACGTCCTCGCACCCGCCTGGACCCCCGACGGCCGCGGCCTCCTCTACGCCGACGACCGCGACGGCACCCACACCATCCGACGACTCGACCTGCGTTCCGGCCGTGAAACAGTGCTCGCCGCCGGCGGCCGCGTCTTCCCGGCACTCTCCCCGGACGGCCGCCGCCTGGCCGCCCTGACCCTGGCCGGCGACCTGACCGTCCGCGACCTGCACACCGGGGAGGAACGCACCCTCGCCCGCCCCCTCACCGGCGGCGGACTCCCCGGCCGCCCCAGCTGGTCCCCGGACGGCCACCGCATCGCCCTGTGCGACCGCAACCGCCTCGGCAACCGCTTCCGCGAGGGCCACCACCTCATCCGCGTCCTCGACATCCGGGACGGCACCGAGGCACTGCACGCCCTCGCACCGCACGCCTCACTCTCCGACCGCTACGACTCCGGCCCCGCCTGGTCACCCGACGGCCGCTGGATGGCCGTGATCGCCGAAGCGGCACTCTGGCTGCTCCCGGTACGGCCGGACGGCAGCCCGGACGGGCCGCCGCGCCGCCTCACCTCCGAGGCCGCCGACCACCCCTCCTGGTCCGGCGACTCCCGCACCCTGCTCTACCTTTCGGCCGGGACCCTCCGCCTCGTGCCCGCGGCAGGCGGCGACCCCGTCACCGTGCCCGTCGCGCTCCACCACCGCCGCCCCCGCGCCGCCGATGTCGTCATCCGCGCCGGGCGCCTGTGGGACGGCAACGGCGAAACGGTCCACCGGGACATGGACATCATCGTGCGCGAAGGACGCGTCTCCGCCGTCGAGCCCCACCGCGCCGGCCGCCGCGCCGACCGCCACCTCGACGCCTCCGGCCGGACAGTGCTCCCCGGCCTCTGGGACACCCACGCCCACCCCTGGCAGTCCACCTACGGCGGCCGCCAGACCGCGCTCCAACTCGCCTACGGCATCACCACCAACGTCTCCTTCGGCGGCTTCGCTTACGAACAGGCCCGCTTGCGCGAAGCCGTCGCGGCCGGGGAACTCGCGGGGCCGCGCCTGCTGACCACCGGCGAACTGCTGGACGGCTCCCGCGTCGCCTACAGCATGGGCCGCGCCCACCGCACCCGCGAAGGGCTCCGCCGCTCGCTGTCCCGAGGCATCGCCCTCGACTGGGACACCGTCAAAACCTACGTCCGCGCCCCCTACTGGCTCATGGAGGAGGCCGCGGCGTTCGCCCACGAACGGCTCGGCGCGCGCACCGGCAGCCACTTCTGCTCCCCGGGCATCCAGTCGGGCCAGGACCTGACCACCCACCTCCAGGCCACCAACCGCCGCCCATACGGGTCCGGCACCTCCGCCACCGGCCGCGCCGGCCAGGACGTCACCGAGATCTACACGGCTACCGACTTCCACCTCGTCGCCACCCCGTTCACCGCGATGCCGCTACTCGGCGCCGACCCCGGCCTGGCCGACGACCCGCGCGTCACCGCACTGATGCCGCCGTGGGACACCGAGCTTGTCCGCGGCCGCGCCGCACAGCCGCCGACCGCGGACGAGCTGGCCAACCTCGCCACCGAAACGGCCGTCTACCGCCGCATCCTGGCCGCCGGCGGCCTCGTCGCCCTCGGCACCGACCAGCCCATCAACCCGGCCGGTCTGCACCTCCACCTCGGCCTCCGCGCCCTGCACCGCGCCGGACTGTCGCCCGCCGCCGCCCTGCGCACCGCCACATCGATCCCGGCCCGCGTGTTCGGCGCCGACGAGGATCTCGGCACGCTGACCGAGGGAAAGCTCGCGGACCTGACGGTCGTGGACGGCGACCCGTTCACCGACTTCAGCTCCCTGGTACGCACGGTCAGCGTCCTCCGCGGCGGCCACCCCTTCCACAGCAACGACCTGGTGGCCGCCTTCCCCCGCCCCGCTGACGCCGACGCGCCGCCGCAGGATTCCGGCACCGCGGCCGCACACTGGCGGGAGGCCGGACGACTGCTGCGGCGCGACGGCTGCTGTGGCCCGTGACCGGCCGCCGCGCCGCTCCCGCTCACCCGAAGCCGCGGATGCGGTGCTGCATCACCCGGTACGGCCACCCGGCGTCGGTGTTCCACTGGCTCACCGAAAGGTGCAGGTCACCGAGCGTGGAACCGGGAATGATGTAGCCGCCGTACAACTGCGCCACGTGCGCGTCGTCCTCCTGCCCCCAGGAACCGCCCCAGATCAGAGTCTGCCGGTGCGCCGTGTAGAGGTTCGACGTGGGCGTGTCCATGATGATGCCGTCGATGCGGTAATCCCCCTCGTTGAACCAGGTCAGGACCCACTTCCCGCCCAGCGGACGCAGACACAGCTCGCCGAACCGCCCCTCGAGGATCGGGGTCGGCGGGTTGCCCCACGCCCAGACGCCGTCCCGGTACCCCCACGGCTCGTAGGCGCCGAGGTCGGTCAGGCGGTCGCTGCGCACCCGGTGCAGAATGATCGGCTTGTCCCGCTGGAACCCGGTCGAATACACGTACACGAAGCCGTCGTTCCCCTCGCCCCAGCCGAACAGCTGGAACATGCCGCCGTGCAGATCGGAGGGGAACTTCGCACCGGTGTGCACCCACGTCGCCCCGGAGTCGTCGGAGCGCCAGATCTCCGTCCAGACGACGTTCCCGAGGCCCTGGTTCACCATCACGTGCAGGTAGATGGTGCCGCCGATCGTGATGACGTCCGACGGCAACACGGTGGAGAACACCGGATTGTCGTGCTCGTAGAACCAGAACTGCTCCGCCGCGGCCCCGCCGACCGCACCCGACCAGGTCACGCCGGCGTTCAGATCCGTCGTGGTGGAGTAGAGGCCGACCGGCGAACGCCACCAGCCCGCGCCGACCGCGGCCCCCTCGAACGTGTCGCCGAACACGAACAGCAGCCGTCCGTCGGGCGTCCGTACCGGTATGCCGAGGTCGGTCGCCTCCATGCGGAAGCGCGTGGTGAGCCCCGGCCCGGTGAGATCGGCGATCTTCCGCACGTCCGGCGCCAGCACGCCGGGGCGCTCCGCGGCCCCGGCAGCCGCGGCCACGCCTGGCGCGTGCAGGGCCAGCCCCCCGCCCAGCACGCCACCCACCGCGCCCTTCAAAAACCCTCTGCGTCCGGCACGGACCGGCCCCGTGCCGCGGCGGCCTGCCCTGCTGTCGTCCCGGCTCCTCATGCGGTTCTCCTCGCGACGGTCATGCCCTACAGGGCAGCAGCGGCCGGACGAGTGGTCAAGACCTCTCCGCCGGGGAAAAGTTCCGGCCGCCGATCCCTTCCGGCTCCCGCCCTGGCCGCCCGCGCCGCAACCGCACGGTCAGTGCACGCCCGCGGCCGCCCGTTCCGCCGCGCTGTGCAGCACGCAGAACTCGTTCCCCTCAGGGTCCGCCAGGACGGCCCAGCCGTAACCCCCCGGCTTGCGGTGATCGGCGACCAAGGCCGCACCGAGCGCGAGCAGCCGATCGACTTCTTCCTGACACGTGGAGTCCGGCCGCAGACACAAGTGCAGCCGGTTCTTCACCGACTTCGCCTCCGGCACCTCGTTGAAGTGAAGCAACGGCCCCTCGGGCAGCAAGACCTGCACCTCGTCATCACCGGGACCGTCCTCCGGGTCCAGCGGATGCCCGGTCACCGCGCTCCAGAACTGCGCCAGCTCGAACGCATTCGCACAGTCGATCGCGACATTCTGAATTGTTGAAACCATTCGGCCGAGTGTGCCGTCCCGCGCCCCCGCCCGCCACCGAATAACCACCGGCGCACGGGGGTGCCCCGACAGGGGTCAGCTCTTGAGGAACGCCAGCAGGTCCGCGTGGAACTGCTCCTTGAAGCCCGGAACTCCGGCAAGCCCGTGGGGCGCGCCGGGGTAGACCTTCAGCGTGGCGTCGGGGATGATCTCGGCGGACTTCTTCCCCGCCGCGTCGATCGGGACGATCTGGTCGTCGTCACCGTGAATCACCAGCGTCGGGATGTCAAACCGCTTCAAGTCCTCGGTGAAGTCCGTCTCCGAGAACGCTCGGACGCAGTCCAGGGCCCCCTTGATGCCCAGCTGCATGCCCATCAGCCAGAAGGCGTCCTTATTGCCCTGCGTGACATTGTTGTCCGGGCGGTTCGCACCGAAGAACTTCTCGGTGAGGTCCTTCCAAAACTGCGAGCGTTCCGTGCGGATACCCTCGCGAATGCCGTCGAAGATGTCGATCGGCGTGCCCTCGGGGTTGGCGGGCGTCTTCAGCATCAGCGGGGGAACGGCGGAGAGCAGCACGGCCCTCCTGACCCGGGACGTGCCGTGCCGGCCGATGTACCGGGCCACTTCACCGCCCCCGGTGGAGTGGCCCACGAGGGTCGCGTCCCGCAGGTCGAGCGCCTCCATGACCTGCGCCAGGTCGTCGGCGTACGTGTCCATGTCGTTGCCGTGCCACGTCTGGGTGGAACGGCCGTGGCCGCGGCGGTCGGGCGCGATGCCGCGGTAGCCGTTCTCGGCGACCAGGTTCATCTGGTCGTCCCAGACGTCCGCGTTGAGCGGCCAGCCGTGGGAGAAGACGACCGGCGGCCCGCTGCCGCCCCAGTCCTTGAAGAAGATCTCCGCGCCGTCGCGGGTGGTCACGAAGCCCATGCATGCCTCCGGTACGAAGCCGCCGATCAGTGGAACCGTGCAAGCAGAACCATATGCATAAAGGGGAAAAATGCCGCTAAGGGCTGCCTCGTGTCTCCCCGCGCACACCCGCGCCCGCGCCCGCACCCGCGCTCCCCGACCACAAGCCGCCAACACGGCAAACCCCGGACACCTCAAGCCCGTTCGGCGACGGCCCCCAGCACACCAGCCCCCCGGCGCCCGCCGCCCGCCCCGGGCCGACGCGGTAGCCGGCACGGGCGCCGACAAGGGGCGCCCCGCCCGGCAGGTGAACGCGGACCGCCGCTCAGCCGTCGGCGCCGCCCGCGAGTTCGCCGTCGAGGTCACGGGCGAGCCGGCGGAGCACCGGCCCGTACTCCGGGTGTGCCAGCGCCGACGCCATCTGTGCGACCAGATAATCCGCCGGATTCCCGGTGTCGTACCAGCGGCCCGAGATCACCTGCCCGTACACGGCGCGCCCCGCCGCATAGGCGTTGATGGCGTCCGTCAGATAGATCTCGCCGCGCCGGTGCTCGTACCAGCGGCGGGTCTGCTCGCGCAGTTCGTCGACGATGCCAGGAGTGATCACATACCCGCCGATGGCGGCGAACGCCGACGGCGCGTCCGCCGGCTTCGGCTTCTCGACCAGGCCGGTGATGCGCAGCAGCCCGTTGTCCAGATCCTCCTTCACCACCGGCACGCCGTAGCGCGGAGCGTCCGCGGCTTCCATCGGCATCAAAGCCAGCACAGGGCAATGGGTCGCCTCGAACGCACGGATCAACTGCTGGGCGCGCGGCACCGCCGCCACGAACACGTCGTCCGGCCACAGCACGAGCATCGGCTCGTCGCGGAAGTGCCGCGCGGCGTTCAGCACCGGAGTCCCGTTCCCGTACGGGCCATGCTGGTCGAGGTAGGTGATGTGCCCCTGCCGGGCCAGCTCGGCGACCTCCTCGACGGCCTGCGCATAGGCCGTCTTCCCATCCGCACGCAGCCGCTCCACCAGCGCCGGATTCGGCCGGAAATGCTCCTGGATCAGGGACTTCCCGCCCGAGACGACGATGGTGATGTCCGTGATGCCGGAGGCGACGAGCTCCCGCACGGTGTGCTCGATCACCGGCATGTCGCCGACGGGCAGCATCTCCTTGGGAGTGGCCTTCGTCAGCGGCAGCAGACGGGAGCCGAGTCCCGCCGCCGGAATCACTGCCCTGGAGATCGTCGGGGCCATCGGGTTCCCTCGCTCGAACGGCATACCGAACCGGCCGGCACGGCACGTTCAGACGCTACCAACGCCCCCTGCCCGCGGCGCAGTCCCCACCCCGCACCGCCCTGACCGACTTCGACTGATAAAGGCGACAGCTCCCGTTACCGCCGGGGAGCATCACAGACCAAGGACGCACCGAACGTCTCAGCCCACGAGGAGAACGTGCGCATGATCCGCAAGCTGACCGCCGCCCTCGCCCTCGCCGCCGCCCTGGCACTGACGAACCCCGCCCACTCCCACGCCGCACCGGCCGCTCCCGACATCAGCGAAACCGACCTCGCCCGCGCCGCCGCAGCCTGCACGAGCGGCTGGGTCTGTTTCTGGAGCGGCCACAACTTCAGCGGCTCGAAGTGCCAGTGGGACGTCGCCGACCGCGACTGGCTCGGCGGCGCCGCCCGCTGCTCCTGGTCGAAGGGCACCGCCGTCAAGTCCGTGTTCAACGCGGGCGTCTCCGGCGGCCTGACCGGCGTCGCCTACTACACCGGAGTCGACTACACCAACCGCATCGGCTGCACCCCGCAGGGCCTCGGCGGCAACCTCGCGGGCACCTACACGGTGCGATCCCACCGGTGGATCAACACCTCCTGCGGCTGACCGCCGATCGCCCGGCGGGGCCATCGCCCCGCACGGCCCCGCCGGGCACCACCCCGCGGCAATCCCACGCAGCTCGCCCGAGGCGGTCGGCCTCCCCGGGGAACGAGCCGGCCGGCGGCGCACCCATCCGCCGCCCCCGGCCTCAGTCGGAAGCGTGGCCCGGCTGCCCGACCGACAGCCCGGCGAGCCGCTGACGGAACGCCTCCAGGGCACCCGGCCGCCGACCGGGGACCGCGCGGCGCAGCGGCTCCAGTTCCTCGCCGAGCAGCCGGGCGGCCACCGGCTCCACCACGCGCAGCCAGCAGTGGTGCGCCTGGTCCACCGCCAGCACCACCTCCGCGGATTCGGCGGCCTCACCGGCCGCAAGCCGCGACACCGCTACGCGTATCCACCCGGCCGCCGCCCGCTGCGGCTGCCCCGCCAGCCACGCAATGTCCGCCTGCACCTCCAGCCAGTGCACGGCCTCGCGCGAACGCGGCCCGCCGGCCCGCAACGCGGCCTGCTCGTGCGCCGCCGCCAGCGCCGCGGCCTCCGCGTAACGGCCTGCCCTGGCAGCCGCACGGACCGACCCGTGCGGATCGGGCACCGCCTGGGCGCCGAGCACCAGGCGGGACGTCCGGCTCACCTCCGCCTGCTCAAGCACCGCCTGATGCAGCTCCGCCAGCGGCGGCCGGCTCGCCACCGACCGCAGAACCTCCGCGAGCGCATGCGCGTACCTGGGGCGCGCCGTCCGCCGCCGGGGCGGCGGTGGGGCGAGCGTCCCGAATACCCGCAGCCCGCCGTCCGCCAGCGCCAAAGACCCGCGCCGCTCCCAGACCGCGGCATCGGCCACGAGATCCGCGAGTACCGCCGTCGACTCGGCCGGCCGCGACCGCAGTTCCGCCACCACCCACGCCCACGGCACCCCGTCGTACCGCACGGACCGCGCTGTGCTCCTGGCCAGCGCCACGTGCGGAGTCAGCCCCTTGTCGAGCAACAACTGACCGACGACGACCAGAAGCAGCGGTCCGGGGTGCGCGGCGGCGGTCCGCAGCGCGGCGAGGACCGCGTGCGGATTCGACGGGTGTGCCAACTGCACCACGCTGCCGACCTGCGCCCCCGCCAGCACGTCCGGCGGAACGGCGGCCAGCCTGGGCAGTACGCCGTCCACGTCGACCAGCGCGCCACGAGCCGGTGCCGCGGCCAGCAGCAGAGCGTACCCCGACCGCGTCAAGTCCTCCGCCTGCCCAGCCCTGTTGATCACCATGTCCGCACCGTAACCGGCCGCCTCGGCCCACCGTGGACCAGCCCGGGGACGACACACCGGCGCCGGCCTTCCCGGCCGGCCCGGAGCGGTTTCCATGCTCACGGAAGCCGTCGTAAGCGCCGGCGGGTCCGGGCATCGCCGAGCCCACGGAGTCGACGGTGCGCGGGTATAGCCACGCAGTAAGCGCTCTCTATACGGTTGTGGCGTCCATCTGTGGCGCCCAAGTCATCCGAGAGAACCGCCCGTTGGAGGAGACGCCATGAAACGCCGTGCCTTTACGCGCCTCGCGGCCGCCGCCCCGCTCCTCGGTACGCTCACCGGGCTGCACGCCGAAACGGCCCGCGCCGCCACGCCCGCCCGGACCGTCACCGCCATGAGCAGCGCGGGCCGCTTCATGAACGAGCACCTCTCCTACCGCGGCGCCTACGTCTGGGCCTACCGGCCGGACCTCTCCCGAACCTGGGGCGAAATGGAAGCCCGGCGCACCATGTGCTGGGTGCAGCCCCCCGGAACGCCCACCGTCGGCCACAGCATGCTCGACGCCTACTACGCCACGGGCGAGGAATCCTTCTACGCCGCGGCCGAACGCACCGGACTCGCCCTCGTGAACGTGCAGTTGCCCTGCGGCGGCTGGAACTACGTGCACGACTTCGCCGGAGAGAACGCCCTGAAACGGTGGTACGCGACCGTCGGAGCCAACGGCTGGCGGTTGGAAGAGTTCCAGCACCACTACGGAAACGCCACCTTCGACGACGCCGGCACCACCCTGTCCGGCCAACTGCTGCTGCGGCTCTACCTGGAACGGCGCCACCCACGGATCAAAGAAGCCCTGGACCGGGCGATCGCCTTCGTGCTGAACGCCCAGTTCAAGGGCGGCGCAGCGGACGGCGGCTGGCCACAGCGCTACCCGCGCGTTCCTGGCGCCGTCGATGACATGCCGTGGCCGGACCACCGCCCGCCCTGGCTGCCCGCCGACGTCCGGCACGGCATGGAGGACGGCGAGTACACCGGCCACCTGACCTTCAACGACGGTGTGCTGATCGGGAATCTGACCTTCCTGCTGATGTGCGCCAACACCCTGGGGCGACGCGATCTGGTGCCCCCCGTGGAACGGGCCATGGCCATGGTTCACCGCCTCCAGCAGCCGGCCCCGCAACCCGGCTGGGGCCTCCAGCACCTTTCCGCCCCCCGCGACGGCCGGCCCGCCGGGGCCCCGGCAGGGGCCCGTTCGTACGAGCCGCGCGGGCTGGCCCCGGAAATCACGCAGAACATGATCCGCCACCTCTGTACGTTCGTGCTGCTGACCGGCGACCGCTCCCATCTGCGCCGCGTCCCCGAAGCCATCCGGTGGCTGGAGACCTGCCGACTGACCGAGGAGCAGATCGCGGAAAACCCCCTGCTCACCAACCGCACCCACCCCACCTACGTCGAACTCGGCACCAACCGGGCCCGCTTCACCCATCGCTTCGGTTCCAACATCCGCAACGGTGCCTACTACTTCGACTACGACCACAAGAACACCCTCGGCCACTCGCACGCCGCCAAACGGCTGAACATCCCGAGCCTGTGGGAGACCTACGACCAGCTCATGACGATGAACGACGCGGAACTCGCCGACTGGCGTGCCGCGTCGCCCCTCACCCCCGGCGGGCGCATCCCGCTGCCGCGCTACTTCACCGTCGCCGACATCGAGTTGACCCACCTCTTCCGCGGAGCCACGTTGCCGCTCCCCACGGTCGAGGAGACCGAGGCCGCCGAGCTGGTCGCGGGCCTCGGCAACCGCAACCACTGGCTGGTCCCGCTGGACTCCACCACCAACCCCCACCTCGGCCCGCCGCCCGCCGCGCCCTACGACGGCACGGCCTTCATGAGCACGCACGTCGGCGACACCCACGACACCTCGCCGTACGACCCGGCCGCGCCGCCGGCGGAGGCACCGTACGAACCGCGCGAGCCCGAGCAGGGAATAACGACCGAGTCGTACACGGCAAACATGGCACGGCTCATCGCCTACGTCGCCACCCACTCCGGCACCCCGCCCCGTTGAGCCCGCGTGAGCCCGCCCGGCGGCGGGACGGGCCCACTCGCGGAAACACTCCGCCGTTCACGGCCCGGCGCCGTTCCCACCCCGCCCCCGCCGCCACCCGACAGCACCTGCACGGGCGGAGACGGGCCCTGCGGCACACGCGCAGCCGCCGCGGGACGGCGCCGGGCCGGGTCTCACCCCACGGGCCCCGCGCCACCGTCGCCGGAACCCTCGATCACCTCGATCAGACTGGCCAGGCCCTCGCCACCGAACCCGAGGCCGAGACGCTGGTCGATCAGTCCCTTCAGATGTTCCAGCCGGGCAGTGTCGATCCCGCGGGAACGCCGCAGACCGATCATGGCGTCCGCCATCGGCGCGAGGTAATCGAGGCGGCCGAAGGTATCCGGATCGTAGTCACCACTGACCGTCTGCCCGGCAATGACAGGCAGCAGCGGAGCGAGGCCCTGGAGCGTGCTCTGCAACACCGAGGCGAACGCGTCCGTGGGGCCGCTCTCCCGGCGGACCAGGGCCAGGGTGTGCAGGTACCCGGCCCAGAACTCGAGCAGGAAACCAACCACCGCAGCCTCGAACAAGGCGCCGAGACCAGGGTCGTCCCCCACATGGCGGACATCCCCGCCCAGCGCGCGCAGCGTCTCCTGGTGCCGGTCGAACACCTCGCGGGGCCCCGCGCACAGCAGCAGCGACTCCGGCCGGCCGATGGCCTGGTAGCCCGCCATGAACGGAACCGACGCATAGGAGGCACCGTGCTCGGCCGCCACCGCGGCGGCGGCCCGCGCCTCGTCAGGGGTGAGCGTGGTCATCACGAGCACGGTCCGGCCGACGAGGTTCGCACCCGCGGCGGATAGCGTCTGCCGCACCGCCTGGAAGTCGCCCACGCACAGGACGAGAAGCGCGGCACCAGCGGCCGCCTCGGCGGGGGAGTCCGCGACTCGGGCGCCCGCATCGGCCTGCGGTCCTGTTCTGTCGGCGGTGCGATTCCACACACAGGTGGGGTGGCCGGCCGCCAGCAGCGCTTCGGCGATGGCCCCGCCCAAACGTCCGGTGCCGAGCACGGCGACGCCGTCAGTCGGCGGGCGTCGAACGGGCGGCAGCGTTGCGGTCGGTCGCGTTCGCTTCATCACTGTCCTTCGGATATTGCCTTCGGGCCGCACCTGGGTCTTGCTCTGTCGGCACTACGGAACGGGCGTGAGTTCGGGCAGGTACTCGGCCACGAGCAGCAGGTAGCCGAGTTCGCCGCCCTCGGCGAGGTCGGCCAGGTAGGCGAGAGCGGCCTGGTCGCCGACCTCGGCACCGGCAGGGCCTGCGGAAGTGTGCTGAGCGCCGTCAACGGGCCCGGCGAGGGACGGGAGCGAACGGCCCAGCACATGCTCGGTGAGGTCCGCCAGCTCGAGCAGGCGCAGACCCGCATCGCGCAGCAACGCCGGGTAGTCGCCGATGGAGGCCAGCGGGCCGACCATCCACGCCTCGCGGAAACGCTCCAGCACTTCCTGCCTGGCCTCGGCGGCGGGTTTGCGCGCGAACATATCGGTGATGACCACGCGTCCGCCCGGGCGCACCACCCTGCTCATCTCCCGCAACACCCGGGCCCGGTCCATGTGCGGCATCGACTCCACCGCCCACACCGCATCGAAGCTGTCGGCATCGAACGGCAGAGCGGTGCCGTCGGCGTGCCGAAAGGACAGCAGGTCCGTCATCTCCTCCCGCTCGGCCAGCGCGCACGCGAACGCCAGTTGCTCGCGGCTGATGTTGACGCCGACGACCGTGCTGCCCGTGGCCCGCGCCACCCGGAGCGCCGGCCCCCCCGCACCGCATCCGACGTCGAGCGACCGCCGGCCCGGTCCCACGCGCAGCCGCTTGGTCACCAGATCAGTGAGCCGCTCGGCAGCTTCCCGATAGGGGGTCTCGTCCTGCGAGTCCTCCCAGTACCCGACATGCAGATTGAAGCCCAACTGTTCAAGTGGCAGGTGTGCCGCGCGGTCGTACAGCGCACCGACCGCACTGTCCGCGAACTCACTTGACCGTGCCATAGCCGCATTTCCTCGTCTCCAGCGAAAGTCTCCGACGCCAGTCGGCGTGCCAGGCGGATCATGCCCCCGCCCTCCCGGACGAGATGCCTGGCCGAGCACGCGCGAGGTAGGGCGCCAGGGCGCGAACTGCCCGCCGCGCGCCCACAAGTGAGGCGGCAAGGCGCGAGACCCCAGAGCGGCTGAGACGATCGCGCCCCCGGACCGGGAGACAAGCGCGGCACAGCCCCCGCCGCGCACGGCACCGCACCGCTCCCCGAACCGCCGCCGGGGCCACCGACCGACAGTCGTACTGCACCCGGACAGAAGCGGCGGCACCGCGAATATCCCTGACGTGTGCGCGGCTTCCCGAACCCCGGCAGCCGGGCAGCGGCCAGAACCGTCGCCGAGGCGTCGCCCAAAGCCTCACGACTCAAGACAATGAACCCACAATGCAATGCAAGTCAGAAGCAAATCCACACCTAATCAAGGTGTAGTGTGGCGACATGGGCAGTGAACTCGAAGGCGTGGAAGCACTGCTGGCCGAGGCCCGGCGGGCAGCCGCGATGCCGGACCCTGCCGAGCGACTGCGATTGCGCCAGGCCGCCGGGCTGAGCAGGCCGCAGGTGGCCGGGGCCGTCGGCGTCGAACCTCAGACAGTCGCCAACTGGGAGACCGGAAGGACCGAGCCGGCACCGCCGGCCCGCGGGAAGTACCTGCGGCTGCTGGAAGGCCTGGCCGAGATCCACCCCGCGCCGAAAGAGCCGCGGCCCGCGACCCACGAGCCCGCCCCCCAGGTCGCAGCCGACCTGCCCCGCCAGCCCATTCCGCCGGCCGCTCCGCAACGTCCCGCGGAGAGCCCCGCGGCGCGCGCCGCGCGTGCCGGACACGAGCGGCATCAGGAGCGGCGCCGCACCACATCGGCGGAGCAGACACGTGAAGAACTGGGGCAGCTGGTCACCGGCGCCGTCCACGAGGAGTTGACAAAAGCCGGCGGCGACGCCGAGTCGGCCATGGACAAGCTGGCCAAGCGAGCGATCCCGGACGTGATGCGGCTGTTCGCCGCGACCCGAAAAACCGCCCGCTACGAGTACACCGCCTACCCCGCACTGCCCGACATCCTTCGCAAACCCAGGAAAGACGCCCCGGACCTGATCTGGGAGGCCCGTCCGTCCTGGCGCCACCCCGGCCATCGCCGCCACCCCGACGGCGACCTGCACGTGACCGCCCTCGATGCCAACGCGGCCTACCTCTCGGCGATGAAGACGTGGCTGCCGATCGGGCGCCTGGAACACTCCGCCACCGGCGAACACGACAAAAAGCGCTCCGGCGTCCACCTGATCACCCCACCCCCATGGCACCACCCCGAGCTGCCCAGCCCACTCGGCGACCGCGAGGAAGCCGGGCCGCTGTGGATCACCGAAGCCACACTGCGGCTCCTGCTGCGCCTGGCCGGGCCGAAGCACCGGCTGCTCGACCCCCCGGTCATCCACGAATCCTGGACATCGAGCGCGACGGAGAACTTTCTCGACGCCCTGCGGCAAATCCTCGCCACCGTACGCGCGGACGCCCTCGCATCCCGAGACGACGTCACCGCCCACTACATCAAGGCCATGTACTCCAAATTCGTCTCGACCATGGGCGAGTCGCACAACAACCGCGACATCACCCGCCCGGACTGGATGCACATCGTCCGCGCCCAGGCATTCGCGAATCTGTGGGGCCGCGCGTTCAAGGCCCACCAGGCCGGACTGACCGTCATCTCCGCCATGGGCACCGACGAACTCCACCTCGCCGGCGACTGGCACACCGTGTTCACCGAAGGGCGTGGCCTGTCCGAAATGAAGGTCAAAACCGACCGCGACGGCGCCCCCGTCCACTACACCGTTGCCCGGAGCAGCCGCTGATGGCCGGCCGCTGGATGAACTTCGGGATGTACCGCGCCGAAGGCGTCCCAGGACGCGACGCCCTGGCCGCCGGAGTCGAGCGAATGGTCACCGGCATCGCCTCCCCGGCCAACACCGACCGCGGCATCGCCGCCCGCCTGCGTTACCTCACCGCCTCCCACGCCGGCTACCAGGCCATGGAACGCGCCGGGATCAACGTCACCCGCCGCACCCTGTACGCCTGGCTCGCGGAGGAACGCTCACCCACCCCGGCCAACCGCGCCAAACTCGACGACGCGTACTGGGACCTCCGAAGGCACAACGTCGCCGCGGACCTCAAACGGCGATTGATGTCCCAGGGCGGAACGCGCATCGAAATCGACCCCGTCGACCAGTCCCGCGTCGAACGCAGACACCGCCGCGACCTCCAGGTCCGCCACCTCAACGTCCGCCCCCGCATCTGGGACGCAGCCGTCGACGCCTGGCTCGCAGAGGACGAAAGCACCCTGGACACAATCTGGGACGACCTGATCCACGACCTCGGGTCCGACTACGACTCCTACTCCTACGTCTCCTCCATCGGCTGGAACGCCTAACCTAACCCCGCAAGACCGGCCCGCTCAGCCCACGTTCTCACCCACAAAGAGCTGGCGGTCACCACACTCACACCTCACACGTGGCGCAACGCGCCAACCCCGCTGCCAGTAACGCCCGGCCGACGCATCAGCCGGTCAACCAGCGGCGCACGACGAGCCGAAGGCACATTCGGATGCGGCCCGAGGGTCTGTCAAACAAGAGGCCCTGTCTCACATTCGGTGGTGACGGAGTGTGCTGCTATCCGGGGAGAATGCGGTGGCGGAGGAGTGGGGCGGCTGCCCGTCTGTGTATCTGGCGCGCGATTCGCTTGGTCTTGGTGTTGACACCTTCGGTGGGGCCGTTGCTGTAGGGAAGCGTGAGCGCGGCGGTCACGGCGTCGCGGTCTCGCTCCAGGTCTCGAGTGAAGGCGGATGTCGACGGTCAGCCGATTCCCCACCCTCCGTGTTCACGTAATTCCCCACCCCATGGCCAGGCTGTGGTGCTCGATGGGAAAGAGGGATGGGGCAGACGGAGGAGTGGGGGAACGTCAGCTGTCCGG
>NZ_JAVREV010000019.1:0-154885 GCF_031845565.1 Streptomyces johnsoniae
GGACACCGAACGCCAGACCGCGTTCACCGACTGGATCGACTGGTACAACTACCACCGACCCCACACCGGCATCGCAGGCCAAACACCCGCCAGCCGCGTCACCAACCTCCCCGAACAACACACCTAGGACCGCATCGAACGGCGGCGGAGCGTTTCGTTTCCCAGGTCAGCGTTTCCTGCCTCCAGGACCGCCCGTCCTGCCGCGCGGTGCTCGGCGGCCTCGCTCGGGGCCGTCTCGTCGAGCACGATCGCGATGCCTTCGTGGGCCAGCGCTTCCTCGTACCGGTTGCCCAGCCCCGGGGCCAGCTCCAGCGCCTGCCGGTGCAGCCGCAGCGCCTCATCGGGGAGGCCCGCGAGACGGCAGGTCTCGCCGTAGCCGTTGAGGAAATGGATCTTCCAGTGCTCCTCGAACAGTTCGTCGAGCAGCGCGAACGCCTCCCGGTGGCTGGCCAGTGCCTCCTGGTAGCGGCCCATCTGCCGCAGTGCGACGCCCTGGCAGTTGAGGCACCACGCCTGGTTGTGAAGGTGCCTGTCGTCGCGGGCCAGCGTCAGCGCCTGATGCAGGTGCTCCGCCGCCCGGTCGGGCTCCTCGTGGGCGATGGCCACGCCCAGGGTGATTCTGGCCGTCAGCGCGGGGGGCCCCGCGGGATCGGTGTGCGGGATGCCCAGCACGTCCCTGGCCCGCTGTGCCGCCTCCTCGCGGTGTCCCAGCTGGAGCATCGCCCAGCCCTCCGACGCGGCCGCGTGGGCCGCGCCCGTGGGGCAGGCGGCCTTCTCGTACAGTCTCCCCGCCAGCCGGAAGAGTGCCAGCGGCTCCTCGACGTGCCCCGCGTCCCAGCTCAGGTAGCCGCGGCGCATCGCCAGCTCGGCTTCCGCCTGTGCGTCCCCCGCCTGGGACACCCGGGCTGCTGCCGCCTCGTACGCGGCGGCGGCCTCGGCCATCCGGCCCGCGTTGTAGCGCGCGAAGCCGAGATCGCTGTGTGCCTCGGCCAGCCGCAGCGGATCACCCAGGCGTTCGGCGGCGGCAAGCGACCGTTCGAAGAGAACGTTGAGATGTGTCGTGCCGCAGCGCCGCGCGAAGTAGGCCCGCAGGAAGCGCGGCAGCTCGCACACGTGCAGGTCGGCCCCCGCGGCGGCCGCCGTCTCGAAGGCGGCCAGCAGGTTTCCGTACTCGGTGGTGAGCCAGGTGAAGGCCGCGTCCTTGTCCGGGAATCGCGGCAGCTCGGCCGGGGGCCGGCCCGCTGAGGGCGGCCGGCCGGGCGACAGGAGCGGCATCGCGGCATCGGCGGCAGCCGCCGCGTGCACGTAGTAGTCGAGCACGCGGCCCAGCGCCCGTTCCCGCTCGGCCGCCGGGTCCTGTTCCGCCGCGGCCCGGCGGGCGTGCTGGTGCACCAGGTCGTGCAGCCGGTAGCGGCCCGCCGTCGGCTGCTGAACGAGGTGCGCGTCGAGCAGCTCCTCCAGCATCGTCCGAGCGCTGTGCAGCGGCACCTCCGCCAGCGCCGCGGCCACGTACTCGTCGAAGGACGCTCCGGGCAGCAGGCCCAGCATGCGGAACAGGCGGGCCTGGGCGCGGTTCAGCTGCCGAACGGACATGGCGAACGCGGTGTCGAACTCGCTCGCGCCCTGCGCCATCCGTTCGACGAGGATGCCCACGGTCCAGCCGGGCCGGTGCCGCAGCCGCGCCGCGGCCAGGCGCAGGGCCAGCGGCAGGTGGCCGCACAGCCGCAGCACCTCTGCCGCGGACTCCGGTTCGCGGGCCAGCCTGCCGTCCGGGCCGCCGGGGTCGCCGCTGGCGCGGGCCAGCAGCCGTGCGCTCTCCTCCGGGGTCAGCACGTCGAGCGAGACGGGCGGTACCTCGTCCAGGCCGAGGAGCCGGTTGCGGCTGGTGATCAGGGCGACCGAGGGGCCGGCGCCGGGCAGCAGCGGGCGGACCTGGTCGGCGTCGGCAGCGTTGTCGAGGACCACGACGACCCGCCGACGGGCCAGTTCCGAGCGCCAGCAGGCGGCAAGCTGCTCGACGCCCTCCTGCGGAACCTTCTCGGACGGGACGTCGAGCGCGCCGAGCAGCGTCCGCAGCGCGGAGTCCGGGTCGAGCGGGGGCCGGCCCTCGGTGAACCCGTGCAGGTCCACATAGAGCTGGGCGTCCGGGAAATCGGCGGTGAGCCGGTGGGCGGCGTGGACCACAAGGCAGGTCTTGCCGACACCCGCCATGCCGTCGACGGAGACCACCCGATGGCTGTCCACGGCGGCGAGCACGGCGGCGAGCCGTTCCGCGCGCCCGGTGAAGTCCGGGACGTCGCGCGGCAGATCGTTGCGGGTCGGCGGCCGGACCTGACGGCTGCTCCTCGGGGGCGCCGGCAGGGGGTTCGAGGTGCGCTCCCACAGCGGGCGCAGCGGGCGGGGGTCGCGCTTGACCAGGCGACAGAGCGCGACCACCGCGGGCCAGGGCGGCACGGTCTGCCCGTTGAGGTAACGCGACAGGGACGAGGAGCTGAGGCCGGTGTCCCGCGCGAGGGCCCGCACGCCGAGCCCGGACAGGCCCTGGAGCGCACGCAGCCGGTCGGCCAGCTCGTCCCGCGGTGCGGCGAACGCCGTCCGTTCGTGCATGTCCACCGTTCCTCCGCCTGGGCCGTCCCGCTCCGGCTGCAGTATCCAGAGCCGCATCGCCGCTGGTCAAGGCCGTTACTGCTGTCCCATGGTGTCCCATCGCCATGGCCGCGGCCGGCGGGCCCGGCTGTCATGGGGTCAACGCCCCGGCGGAACGGGGCACCGACCCGGAAGAAGAGGTGCGGACCGAAGTGCAGTCCCGCATGCGGAACCCCGCCGTCGTGCTGTCCGGCGCGATGCAGCCCGTTCAGGAGATCCTCAAGGCCGTGCGCTCCGGTGGCGTGGACGGGCAGACGCTTGAGCTGGTGCATCTGCGGATCAGCCAGATCAACGGCTGCAGCGCCTGCGTCGACGGCGGCGCCAAGGCGGCCCGCGAGGCCGGAGTGAGCGACGAGCGGCTGGCCGCGGTCGCCGCCTGGCGGGAGGCCCCGTACTTCACGCCTGCGGAACGGGCGGCCCTCGCGCTCGCCGAGGCCGCGACGCGGCTGGCCGACCGTTCCGACCCGGTGAGCGACGAGGTCTGGGACACCGCCGCCACCTACTTCGAGGAGAAGGAGCTGGCCGCGCTCGTTCTGATGATCGGCGTCACCAATCTGTTCAACCGGCTCAATGCCACGACCCGCCAGGTCGCCGGCGCGTGGGGATGATGCCCGGCGGCCCCGCAATGGCGAAAATATACTCATCAACCCGCATACCGGAAGGAAGACCGCTGTGAAGGACGCACAGGAGCCCGCCAAGGGCAGCGCCGCGACCGACGAGACGTCCGAAGGGTTCTCGGACGTGGAACGAGCCGCGATGAAGGAGCGCGCCCAGGAGCTGAAGGCGTCGGCGCGCCGCGGTTCGCGAGCCGCCAAGGCGGCTGAGGATGAGGCCGCCGTGGTCGCGAAGATCGCCGAGATGCAGGGGTCGGACCGGGACATGGCCGAACGGCTCCACGCCGTCATCAAGGCGAGCGCGCCCGACCTCGCGGCGAAGCTCTGGTACGGGATGCCCGCGTATGCCAAGGACGGCAAGGTCGTCTGCTTCTTCCAGAGCGCGCACAAGTTCAAGGCGAGGTACGCGACGCTCGGCTTCAACGACGCGGCGTACCTCGACGAAGGCACGATGTGGCCGACCGCCTTCGCCTTGAAGGAGCTGACCGCCGCCGACGAGGCCAAGATCGGCGAGCTCGTGAGGAAGGCGGTCGGCTGAGGCCCGGGGGACGGCGCGCCAGGGGCGGCGCGTGTTCGATGGTCCACAGGCGTGCGAACGCGCCTGGCGGCGCCCCGGCGCCCCGTTACGGCGGCGGGCGCCGGGCACGCGCGAACGATCAGGGTCAGAAGCGTGCGCCGACGTCCGCACCGTTGGCGGGGACGAGGAAGTCGGATGACGGGATCGAGCCGTCGGGGTTCCGCGGGCCGGTGATCGTGGTGGGGTCGGTGTCACCCTGGTAGCCGGGCAGGTCCCAGCGGTTGAAGCCGTTGCCCCAGGCCATGCTGTCCTCGACGAGGATCGGGTCGCGGAAGTCGTACGCGTCGTAGCCGTCGTCGGCGTTGTTCCACAGCCGCACGCCCCGCACGATGTTGCCCTCGCCCTCGCCCTGCTTGATGGCCAGGCCGTCGGCGCTCTCGCCGTTCTTGCGCGGGTCGCGGTTGCCGTGGCTGTCCAGGTTGATGATCTGGTTGTCGCTGACGACACCGACGTCGCCCACGAGGTGCAGGCCGGTCTCGTAGTTGTCCCGCGTCACGAGGTCCTTGAAGACGTTGTGACTGGTGTCCATGCCGAAGATGCCGTACGGGCCGTTGATGATCTCCAGGCCGATGATGTGCCAGTAGTCGCCTTCGAGGTGGATCGCGCCGCGGTCCGGACGCGGGATGGTGCTGCCCACCGCGCCCGGGGTGTACGGCATGTTCTCGCCGTCGAGGATGGCGTGCTCGCCCGCGTAGGCGCGCAGGGTTATGGGCTGCGACTCCGTGCCGCTCCCGAGGAGTTGGATGTTGGTGTCCGGTGCGTACGTGCCCTCGCGGAGGTGGATCGTGGTGCCCGCCTCGGCAAGGTCCACCGCCGCCTGGATCGTCCGGAGCGGCTCGTCGAGGCTGCCCGGGTTGCTGTCGTCGCCGCCCGGCGCCACGTACAGCTCCGCCGCCTGGGCCGACGCGGTGCCGGTGGGGAACGCCACCAGCGCGCCGAACACCACGGCGAGGGATGCGATGAAAGCGCTGAGGGGTCGACGGGTGCGGAGGGGCTTCATGAGTTCGCGACTCCTGGGGTGATGAAGAGCATGATCCTCACGGTGCGCTGAATTGTCTTCCACTGGTGTGCCGGCCCGCCGCCCGGTGGGCGGCGGGCCGAGGCGCGCTCCCGGACTCAGGTCCGCACGCCTCCGTTCCGCGGTGCCGCTCCGTTCACTGTGTCACTGTGCCGGAGAAGCGCCCTGGATCGAGAGCTCGTAGGGGAACGGGTCCCCGACCCCGACCTCCCACATCGGGTAGTCGCGGTGCTGCGAGGGGGTGGCCGCGACGACGAGCATGAGGTGCGTCTCGCCGCTCTGCAGGCTGAAGTTCGCCGTCTGGCCGGGCGCGAAGGCGTCGCTGTACCGGACGGAGAAGTCGGGCGACACCGCCGCCAGCCGGAACCGCCAGTCGGCGCCGGAGAGGTTGGACTGCCCTTGCAACTGGACGGACACCTGGCCGCCGCTCGGGTTCAACTGGATGATGTTGTGCCCGTATTGGTGCGGGGCGTCGCTGTCGGCGATCCGGTACCGGTCGCCGCCGAGGGTTTGCAGGGCATCGGTGTGCAAGGGACGGTAGCTCTCCCCGCCGCGCCACAGGTCACTGCGGATCTCGGCACCGTCGGCGAAGTCGTAGACGACCTGCCGGGACGTGTATTCGGCCATCAGCTGGGCGAATTCCTGGTGGTCGAGACCGAGGATGCGCTTGATGGTGTCGATCGGGTGCTCGCCCTGCTCGGCCTCGTACCAGAACCGGTCGATCACCTCCGGTCCGTAGATGTCCCGGATGGTGTTGAACAGCATCCAGTCGCCGTAGTAGGTCTCCTGGGACAGCCACCGGTAATGCTGGCGGTCGACGAAGTAGCCCGACCCGACGACCACTTCCGGGCGCTTCAGGCGGGCCATGTAGTTGGCGTGGGCCTCCCAGACGGGCCCGGCCACCGGGTTGCCCGCGCCCCATCCGCCGCCGTGGCCGTCTTCGATGTTGATGTCGACCGCATAGTTCTGGAGAACGTGGACGAACTCGTGGGACTCGACCCATTCGTCCCAGATCTTGTCGTAGGGCAGGCACATGTGCCCCAGCCCGATGTCGTCCCGGCCGGCCCAGTTGGCCGGGGGCAGGAAGTCGCCCGACCAAGTCCCGCACAGGTGAATGTTGATCCGGTACTGCGACCCGGCCTCGTGGTCGGCAGGATCGACGAACCCGACCTCGTTCACGTAGTAGTCGTAGATGTCGTCCATGTGGTCCGCGACCCACTGCGGGTAGTTGTCGAGGCCGCGGTTCTGCTGTCCCCACGCGACGGCGTCGACCGCGTCACCCCAGCGGACGGCGAAGTGCTCCGACTCGGCGACGTTCCCGGTCTCGGCGCCGGCGTCGATCATGAACTGCGGGACACGCGTCTGCTTTTCCGCCTGGACCCGGGTGTCCGGTACCGCGCCGGCCGAGCCCGCCGGGCCCGCGAGCACGAGAGCCGTGGCGAACGCGGCGGCGAGCGCGAGGCCGCGCCGCCATGAAGGCCGCATGCCTGGTCTTTTCGTTTTTCTTGACATGGGGGGAACGATCCCTTTCCCGTTGCGAGGTGGGGTGGCAGCGCCGAGGGGATCAGAGCTGCCATCGGCTCAAGGGGTCTGGACGACCTTCTGCATGGTGCCGTCCGGGTTGAAATTCAGCTCGTCAAGTGCGACGGAACGGCGGAAGTTCCCGCCGCCGGGCGCGTCGGCGGTGTGGTAGACCATGTACCACTGGTCGCCGAACTCCATGATCGCCGGGTGGTTCGTCGTCGAGCTCACCTGGTCCAGCACGACTCCCCGGTGCGTCCAGGGGCCTGCCGGGCTGTCGGCGGTCGCGTACCGGATACAGGCGTAGGCCGAGTCGGTGACGCAGTCGGCGCCCGAGTTGGAGGCGTAGGCCAGGTAGTGGACGCCGTCGCGCTCGAACAGCCACGGCGCCTCCCAGAAGCCGGTCAGGCCCGCCGGCTCGAAGACCTCGCCGTCCAGCGCGGTCATGGTGTCCTGGAGGCGCACCGCTCTGGGCTCCCAGTACGAGCCCCAGTGCAGGTAGATCTCGCCGTCGCCGTCGATGAACACCGTCGGATCGATGTTCAGCGCCGAGGAGTTGGGGGTGGCGTCCGAGATCAGCGGGCCACCGATGGCATCCCGGTACGGGCCGAGCGGGTGGCCGGCGACCGCGACTCCGATGTTCATCCACCCCTCGTCGGTGTGGCCGTCGACCGAGACGAACCAGTAGAACCGGCCGTCGGGCCCCTGCACCACCTCGGAAGCCCAGGCGTTCGCGCCGGCCCACGCGAAGGTGTCCAGCGAGAGGACCGCCCCGTGGGGCTGCCAGGCGGCCTGGTCGTTCGAGGGGGATCGCGAGGAGAACGCGTGCCATTCGTGCATGACGAACTGCTGCTGGCCGGGCGCCGCTTCGTCGCGCCCGGTGAAGATGTACGCGGTGCCGTCGACGACGAGCGTGGCGGGGTCGGCGGTGTAGATGTCGGTGACGATCGGGTTCGCCATGGGCCCGGTGTCGGCCGGGGCCTCCGACGCGGCCTCCGACGTTTCCGGACCGGCGGTGCGCGCGGCGTACCCGGACTGCTCGGTGGCGGCCGGGCCGGCCGCGGCGACGAGCCCGACGGCGGCGAGGACCAGGGCCACCATCGCCGAGCCCGGGCGGACGAACGGTCTGCGACGTGTCATCGCGCTGTCTCCATTCTCAGCTTGCGTGGGGGAGCTGAGCGTCCGGACGGGAGCGGGGGCGGCGGTGCGGTCGCCTCGGCGGCCCGAGCCTCACTGCTGCCACCATGCGTCGACTCACCAGCGGTTCCGTCCGTCGAACGACTCATCCTCGCGCCGGGCCCCGGCGGGGAGAACTGCCGTCGGGACGGTGGAGGGCCGTTTCTCCTACCCCTGTTGCCGCCGAGGGCTCGAAGGTTGCCCGGCGGACACCCACTTCGGCCGCGACGCCGACGGCGAAGGCCGTACGGCCACGATCCGAACGACACACCTAGGTCCTGTCCTGTCGATCTTGTCGGATCAGCCCGCGGCGTCAGATGCGGTGCATCGCAAGGCACCGGATCGCAGCTCATACCTGTCTGTATTCGCGCGATTCGGTAACGCAGCGAGGTGCCGTAGCTGGCGTCGCGGGCCCGGCAAGATCGGCAGGACAGGACCTAGGTGACGGGGAGTTTCCAGAAGGCGCGGTGGCCTGCCGGTACTGGCGGGGAGAAGGTGAGACGCCCCGCGGTGAACGCCGGGACCGTGCGGGCGAACTTCCGCCACTGCCGACGGGAGAGGTTGCCGGCCGAACACACCCTGACGAAGCGGCCGCGCGACTCGGTCGGGCTGTCATCCCGCAGCTCGGGAAACGGAACGATCCGCAGCTCTCTGCCGAAGAACTCCGAGTGCCAGAAGAGCCGCTCGATCTCGTCCCAGGACCACTTGTCGGTGCCGAGGAGGGGGCGGCTGATCACTTGCCCGTCCTTGTCGGACTCAGTGCCGAAACGCCAGACGACGAGCCCGGCCGGGGACAGAACGATGCGCTGGTGAAGCCCTTGAAAGGTCACTTTCTCGGTCACGGCCCCCGCCTTCGACCTGTCCGGCACGAGCCGCGCTGTGTGGCGTTGTGCTCCCGGACAGAATACCTGGGCCCGGACACGTCGGCCTCGTCCTTTCCGTGCCGTGCGTGAACACACCGAGATCCTCACCGTGCATGTGCGCTGCCGACGGATCGCCCTTGGCGGTCACCGTGGACAGGGCGAGGGTGCACATGCCGGTGAGGACCTGGGTGAGTTGCTGCGGTCAGTGTCCTCTCGGTGTTGATGGTGGAACGCGGACGCGGCTGCGGAATGTCAGGCGAACTCGAACGGGCCGATGTCGATGGCCGCTCCCCGGACACGCGTCGCGCCGTCGACGTCCTCGGTGAAGTCCTCGCTGTGGGGCGTGCTGCCTTCGTCGACGATGTCGGCCTGCTGAGCCAGGTCCCGGAACCGGGTGAAGTCGTCGGGATTGATCGCGGGAACCGGCGCGTCCGGATTGCCCTCGAAGTCCCGCCAGTCGTCGGACGCCGACGGATCGAGCAGTTCCACATTGTCCGTGTCGTCGGTCATCGCGTCTTCACTGCCCCTGGCGTACGTGGAACCTCCCGCACTGACGAGGACGTTGTTCCGCACCCTGATGTCCGTCGTCTCCAGATCGTCAACCGTGCTGTGGAACGTCAGCACGTGGCCGTCCACTCCCCCGCGCATGATGTTGTTCTCGATGATGGCGCCGGGGATGCTGCCCAGTTCGATGTTCTGGCTGCCGAAGGACTCACACACGTTGCCGCGATAGGTGTAGTCGCGGATGTCCGCGGTCGGACGGTTCCCGTTCTGCATGATCAGGCACTGGCCGGAGACGCGTACGCAGTAGTTGTTCTCCACCGTGACGTCGTAGGATTCGACCGTTCTGCTGCTGTTCTGGTAGTTCTGAATGCAGTCGGCGTGCGGTTCGCCCTCGCTCTTGCTGGCGTTCAGATCGTGGATGTAGTTGTTACGGATCAGGTGGCCGGTGCCCCAGACGCGCATACCGTCAACGTCGTCGTTTCCCTCGTCGGTCCACAGGTCGTAGATGTTGTTCCACTCGACGGTGATGTCGGAGCCGCCCCAGAGGTAGACGCCGAAATTATTGGTCCCGGTCACGGTGTTGCGGGAGATCAGCACGTCGCTGGCGCAATCGTCGTAGTCGCACGCGATGGCGTAGTGAATGTTCTTGCCGTTGACCAGGTTCCTGATGATGGTGTGCCCGGTGCCGGAGAATTTGATTCCGGTTGACGGGTCGTCCAGCTCGTCGCCCACCACGGTGAAGCCGTCGATGGTCGCGTCGCTGCCGCTGACCTCGATGTTCTTCACGCGGACGACGCCGTTGGCACGAACCGTGACCGCCTTGTCGACGGTCAACGTCGTGTCGGAATAGTCGCCGGGCCTGACGCAGACGACATCCCCGTCCGAGGCGTCGTCGACGGCTTCCTGCGGGTCGGAGTCGGTACTGACCGTGCAGTCGTCGGTCCTGGGGTTCCCTTTGCCGTCGGTGCCGTAGGGAAGGTCGCCGCCGGGGTCCTCCCCGTCCGCGCCGAGGACCGCGGCCTCGGTGATGCTGGTCCACTCGTTGTCGGTATTGCCGTACCCGACGATCCGCACGTAACGCGCCGACGTATCGGTGATGTCGTACTCCTCCGGCCCGGTGCCAGTACCGCTGCTCACGGCTCGCGGAAGAACCGTCGACCAGCTCGACCCGCTCTGCGAGACCTGCACGTCGAAGGTGGAACGGCGCGTGTCGCCCTGGTGCCAGGCCACCGACACCGAGCCGACGGTCTGCTCGGTGCCGAGGTCGAAACGAATCCAGGCTCCGTCCCCCTCGGCCGACCACCGCGTGGACAGATCCCCGTCCACGGCGTTCGCCGGCACATTTCCGTCGTCGGAGCTCGCCGTCACCGCGGTGATCGGCAGCGGCGTCGCGGCCTCGGCCGGCGGCGGGCCCGACACGACGGTCGCCGCACCCACCACTGCCGCCACGCCTAACGAGGCTGTCAGCATGCGTATCACTTGTTGACCTCTTTCAACCGTTGGTTCGGAAAGGCCCGCCCGGGCGTCAATCGGTGACGTCGATGTTGGTCAGGCCGCTGCCGGCGTCGGTGACGGTGTTGTCGGAGGTGACGACGTTCGGCGCGTCCTCGCATTCGTCCTGATTGGTCACGTTGATGGCGTAGCCGTCCGCGCCGCCGAGGTCGGAGTCGTTGGTGCGGAAGGTGTTGCCGCAGCCCCAGCCCTCGACGCGGTCGTGGGTCTGGTAGCCGTCGAGGAGTTCGCCGTCGCCGCCGAAGGTGCCGGTGTTGGAGGCGATGAGGTACCCGTTGCCCTTGAGGTCCATCCAGGAGTCGGCGTAGTTCTCGCCCGAAATGCCGTCGCCGTCAAAGGTGTTGCCGCTGATCACGCCCCCCGTGGTGCCCTCCTTGATGTCCACGGCCTCGGCCGTGACGTCCGGGCCGATGGTGTTGTTCAGGACCTGGTTCGCGTCGCTGCGGTCGGGACCCTCGCCGCCGTCCTCACCGAAGTCGTCCCAGTGGTCCACAAAGGAGCCGATGTAGATGCCCTCGCCGTACTGCGGCTCCTCCAGGCCGGTGTCGTGGATGAAGGAGTCGCGGATGACGTTGTCGGAGCTGGCGGCGCGCAAGCGCACCGCCTCCGACTCGGTGTTGTACACCTCGACCCCGTCGATGGTGACGTGGTCGGACTCGTCCAGCACGATGCCCTTGGCCGAGTCGGCCACCGCGAAGCCCGTCAGGTTCCAGTGGTCGGCGCCGTCCAGGTGGAGGCCGTAACCGTCGTCGTTGGACAGGACCGCGTCGCGCGGCCCGGTCAGGGTGATGGGCTGCTCGGCGGTGCCGGAGGCCGTTGCGTCGAAGGTGCCGGTGTAGTCGCCGGGCTCCAGCTCGATGCGGTCCCCGGGCTCGGCGTCGGCGAGCGCGTCGGTCAGCTCCTCGGCGGTGCCGGCCTCGATGGTGCGTCCGGGCGGCTCTGGCGGGTCGGGCGGGGTCTCGCCATCGTCGTCGCCCGGGGTGCCCCAGACCTCGACCTCGGTGAGGCTGTTCCAGTCGCCCTCGCCGTCGCCGGTGTAACCGTGGCCCAGGTAGCGGACCTTGGAGGTCTGCACGGGCTCGAAGGCGAACGACTCCAGGCCGTTCGTCGCCCCGCTCGTCTCGCCCTCGTACACGGTGACCCAGCGTGAACCGTCCCAGTACTGGAGCTCGAAGACGTTCTGCCGGGCCGTGCCCTGGTGCACGGCGAGCTTGATGTGGCTGACGGTCATGGTCGAGCCGAGGTCCAGCTCCAGCCAGGCGCCGTCGCCCTCCCCCGACCACCGGGTGCCGTAGTCGTCGTCCACGGCGTTCGCCGGCGCGTTCCCGTCGCTGGTGCTCGCGGTGACGGCGCTGCCGTCCGGCGTGATCTGTACCGCGGCGGCCTGCGCCGCCGCCGGCACGGCCAGCACCGCCGCGCCCGCGGCCAGGACGGTGACGGCCGCCCGCAGCCGCCCGCGGCTCCGGGGCGCGCGGCGGGATGAGCGGATGTGCCTCACGGGGGGTCCTCCCTCTTCGAGTTCTGCTCTTGGTCCGGCCTCATCGGGCGCGAGGCTAGACGGCGGGACTCGGGAGGGGTCCCGGGGCCGTCCGGCAGGCGGCGCCCAGGCGGGCAGTCCGATGGCGTCCGGGCCGGATCGTCACCCGGCGGGCCGCGGCGGACGTGCGCCGGCGCGCACGTGCGCGCGTACCCCTTGCAGGCCGAACAGGATGAGAAGCTCGACCGCGCCGCCGTCCGCACTGCCCAGCCAGTGCGGCATCGACGTGTCGAACTCGGCGGCCTCGCCGGGCGGCAACGTCAGGTCGTGCTCACCGAGCACCAACCGCAGACGGCCGTTGAGTACGTACAGCCACTCGAAGCCCTCGTGCGTCTGCGGGGTCGGTTCGAGCGGTTCCGGCCGGGCCGGAATGATCATCTTGAACGCCTGCGTCCCGCCCGGCCGCCGGGACAGCGGCACGAAGACCATCCCGAACCGCCGGAGTGGCTTCAGGTGGATGCGGGGATCGCCGGTGCGCGGGGCACCCACGAGGTCGTCCAAGGGAACGTCGTAGGTGCGGGCGAGCGGCAGCAGCAACTCCAGGGTCGCCCTTCGCTGCCCGCTCTCCAGCCGGGACAGGGTGCTCTCCGACACCCCGGTCGTCACGGAGAGCTCGGCCAGGGTGATGCCCCGCTCGCGACGCAGCGCGCGCAGCCGAGGTCCCACCGCGCCGAGCACGTCCGCCGCTTCGCCGTCCATGGGGCGAGCTTGCCATAACCGCAAGATTTCTCGCCGGGTTCGGGAGCGTCCGGCGAGACTGCCCGCATCCCGCATCCCGCATCCCGATCTCAAGGAGCTCCGATGAGCACGACCGATGCAGTCACGTTCTGGGACGGCGTCCACGCGGCCCGCCCGGCAGCCGACGCCCCGCCGCCGAACTCCCGTCTCGTCGAGATGGTCACGGACCTGCCGCCCGGCGACGTGTTGGACCTCGGATGCGGCGACGGCGGCGACTCGCTGTGGCTGGCCCGCCGGGGGTGGCATGTCACGGCCGTCGACATCTCGGCCGTGGCGGCCGAGCGGCTCGCCGAGCGCGCCCGCTCACTCGGTCTCGGCGACCGGATCACCGCCGCCCGGCATGACCTGCACGAGTCCTTCCCGCAAGGCCGGTTCGATCTGATTTCCGCCCACTACCTCCACACCCCCTACGACCTGGACCGGGCAGCTGTCCTGCGCGTGGCCGCGCACCGGCTGCGCCCGGGCGGGCGGCTGCTCGTCGTCGACCACGGCTCGACCGCGCCGTGGTCGTGGAACCAGGACCCCGACGTCCGGTACCCGACCCCGCGGGAGGTCGCGGCGGGCATCGGCCTCGACCCGGCGGCATGGACGGTCGAACGGGCCGACGCGCCCCGCCGGATCGCGACCGGGCCGGGCGGGCGCACCGCCGAGGTCACCGACCATGTCCTGCTCATCCGCCGCGCCGTCTGACCCCGGCGCGAGAACCGACCCCGTGGACCCGTGGAAAGGCAGGACCGCCATGCCCGCCACCGCCCGCCGCCGTGACACACCGCCGCCCCGGACCGGGAGCGGCGAGGCCGAGACCCTGCGCGGGTTCCTCGACTACCTGAGGGACTCGATGGCCGCGAACGTCGACGGTGCCCCCGAACCGCAGGTCCGGACGGCCGGAGTGCCGTCGGGCACCAACCTGCTCGGCCTGCTCAACCACCTCACCTTCGTCGAACGCTCGACGTTCCTCGGAGAGGAGGTCACCGACTGGCAGGCGACGTTCCGGGCCGCGCCGAAGGACAGTGCGGCCGAGGTCATCGCCCGCTACCGGCAGACCGTCGAGCGCGCGAACAGGGTCCTCGACGGGTGCACCGATCTCGGCGCACCCGTCCCCCGGCCGCGGTCCGAACGGCCCGCGCCCAGCGTCCGCTGGGCACTCACCCACATGATCGAGGAGACCGGCCGCCACGCCGGCCACGCGGACATCCTCCGCGAACTCATCGACGGCGCGACGGGGCGCTGAGCCCACCCGAGTCCGGAACCGAGGACGGGACCCCTCCCCGCCCCCCTGCCCGGGCAGGGGGGCGGGGAGGGGTCCCCGACGTGGTGGGGTTTCATGGCGACCATGATGCGCAAAACCTCATATTCCGCCATGGTCACCGTTGTTGTCGCTGTCGTGTTCGCCGCTCTCACGTCGTGTTCCTCGGACTCCTCGGACGGGTCCCCCGCCGATGGCCGGCCCAGCGAGGCCGGCTCCGGGTCACCGGCGTCCGACCCCACGCCGACTCCTACCCAGACGGGCACGCCGTCGCCCTCGCCGACCGGGCCGTGCGCCGACGGGACGTGCGAGATCGAGGTCGCGGTGGGGGACGTCGTGGCAGTGCCGGAAACGTACGGCCTCGGGCCGATCGAGGTGACGGGGATCACCGGCGACGAGGTCGAGATGGCCGCGTCGCTGACGGGATCGGGCTTCGGTGTCTCGGGCTGTTCCGGTGGTGGCGGCGTGTCGTCGGCGGGCGGCGGCGGCGTCGGGCTGACCTGCGGCGTGGGAACCGTCGCGACGATCAACGACGTCATGAGCCTGGAGGTCGTCGAAATCCTCGGCACCGCCGCCGTCCTCCGTATCGAACCCGCAGCCTGACGTACGGCACGGCGCCGTCTCACAGCCGCCGGACGCGCAGCACGCCGGTCAGCATCGGGAGCGTGAACTCCCCGCGGGCGGTCTCCGGCCTGCTCGCGAGGAATGCGCGTATCCGGCCCAGCGTGGCCTCTTGTTCCGGTGCGGGCATGACCAGCATCCCCGCGCGCGTCGCGATGGTCGCGACGAGGGAGTCGGCGGTGCGGCGCTGCCCGTGCGGGAACTCCGCCTGCTCCGCCGAGCCGAACCGCGCGGCCACGCCGGTCTCCGGAAGATGTGCGCCGGCCGTCTCGGCGCGCCAACCGGCGGGCGTGTCACGCGGGCCGATGGCCGCGCTCCCGCCGACCCGCGCGAGCCCGGCGACCCACTCGGCCCGGTCGTCCATGACGTTCCACAGACCGGCCAGAATGCCGCCGGGGGCGAGGACCCTGGCGATCTCGGGTCCCGCGACGGCCATGTCGAACCAGTGCATCGCGTTGCCGCCCAGCACGGCATCGACGGACGCGTCCGGCAGCGGGATCGCCTCGGCACTGCCCGACAGGGCACGAACGGCCGGCAGCGAGCGGCACAGCTCGGCCAGCATGGCCGAGTCGGGCTCGACCGCGATGACTTCGGCGCCCAGCGCGACCAGCGTGGCGGTGAGCTTCCCGGTTCCGGCGCCGAGGTCGAGTACGCGTGGTCCGGGCGCGGGCTCGAGCGCCCAGCGCGCCGCGGCCTGCGCGTAGTCCGGGCGGTGCTCGGCGTAGGCGACCGCCACCGCGCCGAACGACGAGGCGTGCAGCAGCCGTTCATCCTGATCCACGCGGACACCCTATGAGTGCTGCCGGCGGTCGGCTACCCGCGTCGCGCTCCCGTCCGGGCTCGGACGCGGTTTCACTTCGCGATCGAGGAGGCCGCTTCGATGATTATTCTGGCGACTGTTTCCGAATGACTGAGAATGATCATGTGGGTGGCCTCCACCTCGTGTATGCGGCCCTTTTCCGTGGCTCTTTCAGCCGACTTCCGCTGCGTCGCGGCGGGGAGCACTTGGTCGTTCTTCGGGATGATGAACCACGGCTTCTTGTCCTTCCATCCCTGGATCTCCGATTTCTGATCTATGACAGGGGCGCTGAGCGGGCGCTGGTTCGCGGCCATGGCCATCGTTTCACTCTCTCCGGCGGCCGGGCCGATCAGGACCTCGCCGAACTTGTCCTGCCGGATATAGAGATCGCAGACGCCCTTGCCGTCCTGGCCGCAGGTGCCCCGCCGGAGAAGATCATTTTTCGGGTCGATCCCGGCATCGTCCGCTTCCTGGGCCGTCGCCGGCAGCGCCCTCGCCCGCAGCCCTATCTCGTGCTCCGGGGGGATCAAGAGCTCCCCCGGCATCGGAGCGGTCGCGGACACGTAGACCATCGCCTTGACGTTCGTGTTCCCCGCCAGCACGCCGTTGGTGATCACGGCACCTCCGTAGGAGTGCCCGACGAGGACGATGTCACTGACGTTCCCTTCGCTGTCCTTTTCCTTCCCGAGGGCTTCAAGAAGGGATGCGAGGTGCTTGTCGTCATAACCCATTCCGCGCAGCGGATTCGCGAGGGCTATGACCTGATAGCCCTTTTCCTGCAACGCGAGACTCACTCGGTCCCAGCACGACGAATCACAGAAGGTGCCGTGCACGAGAACGATGATCGGCTTTGGCATCTGCCTGCTCCTTCGCTGAATCCCCGAGGCCGCTGACCACTTCCATCCTGGCCGCTACCGCAAAGTACTGCCACACAATGAATTTCTACGGTCAGGACGCCGGCCCGCCGGAAATCGGTTCCGCGCGCGATTCTTCGTTACGGCGCCCGCGCCCCGGGGCGAGGTGAGACGTGGGCGCCCCGCCCACAAGCTGCTCCGCCAGCCCGGGGGCGGTGGCGTGGGCATGCGCTCTCCCGGGTGTCGGAGGGCAGGGGTAATCTGGGCGCGACGCACGGAGAGGGGACGGCCCGTGACGCCGCCAGCACCCAGCTCATCGAGCAAAGTCAATATCCTGCCCAGGGACTTCGGCAGCCTGGCGCGCGGGCTGCCGCCGACCGTACCGCCGGGCACGCTCTTCGTCCTGGGCACGAACGGCGGCATGAGCGTCGCGCCCGACGCCGGGTTCCCGCTGGTCTTCGGGCGCAGCGAGCCGGATGTCCACGTCTGCGTCGGTGCGGACGATCCGCACGTCAGCCGACAGCACGGGCGCGTCACGCGCGAGCACACGCGCTGGGTGCTGCACAATGTCGGCCGGCTGCCCATCCGCCTCTCCCCCTCGCACCTGGTGCTCAGCGGCGACTGGGCCGAACTGCCGTTCGGCTACACGCCGTTGTTCATCCTCGGCCCGAAGCAGGAGCACCTCCTTGAGGTGCGGATCGCCGCGCCGTCGCCGTCCGCGCTCCCGGGAGTGGAGAACGAGGCGAAGACGCGCGGGCCCAGCGTGTGGCCGCTGAGCCCGGTCGAGAAGCTGGTGCTCGTCTGCCTCAGCCAGCGGTATCTGCGCAACGAGCCCTATCCGCAGCCGCTGACGTGGGGGCAGGTGGCCGCCGAGCTGAGCGAGTTGCAGCCGGGGGAACGGTGGGGCGAGCGCCGGGCCGCGCACATGGTGACGAATGTGCGCAAGCGGCTGAGCCACTCGGTGCGCGGCCTCCTGGAGGAAGAGGTTCCGCCGCCGGTGGGCAACACGCTGAACCACAACCTGATCATGGAACTGCTGGTCAGCACCACGCTTCTGAAGGCGGATCTGGCCCTGCTCGGCGACTGACCGCCGCCGGGCGTCAGCGTGCCGGTAGCCGGGCCGCGGCGACGGCGGTGAGGTCCTCGGCGGTCCCGCACAGCTCCTCCACGGGGCGCTCCCCTTCGACGCGCAGACGCACCATCTCGGCGGCCGGCTCGGTGTTCTGCCCGCCGTACTCGCGGTATTCGAGGAAGACCGTGCATTGGTCGCCTTCGTCAGCCGGATCGACGGTGGTCTTGTAGCCGCTGCGCCGGGTGTCCTCGCCGTCCTTGGGCTGGTCGCGGTAGAAGCTCACGTCCACCACGAGTTCGTCGTCGTCGCCGGACCACTCGCACTCCCAGTCGGCGACGCCGACCGTCGGCTCGTCGTCCCGCACATCGGCGGCGGCCAGCGCCTCGGCGTCGAGCAGCTCGCAGGCGTTCAACCAGGCCAGCGAGTCGTCCGGGTGTGCCGGTGAACGCCGGGGGATCGGGCCCCGGCTCAGCACCTCGGCCGCGCTCGCGGCGGCCTCCTCCGCGATCGAGCACAGCGCCGGCCGGCCGCCGGCCACCTCCTCCTCGCCCTCCAGGTTGGCGCGGATTCCGACGAGGATGCCGTCGGTGTCGCCCCCGGGCGGCAGGAGCACCAGCCCGCACTCGTCGGGTTTCGGGGGGTCCTCCACGACGTCGATACCCGCGATGCTGTCGGCGGGTCGGGCCGCCTCGGGCGGGGTGCCCCGGCGGAGATACGTCGACACGTCGATCCGGGTGTCGTCCTCGGTGTGGAGGACGATGTCGCAGACGTGGAAATTCCCGTAGTCCACGTCCGCACGGACATCGCCGAATCCGGCGAGGGCGTCGGTGTCGGTCAGGGCGCACACGTCCGCGGTGCGCGGGTCGCCGATCAGGGACCCGGCTTCGGTGTTCGCCTCATCGCCGGTGCCCTCGGGGGTGCCGGCCGCCCGCGGGTTCTCCTCGCCGCCGCCCGTGGTGGCCGCGACCAGCCAGGCGACCAGGGCCAGCGCTGTCGCCCCGGCCACCGCCGCCACCGCGTAACGCGCCGGGCCCCTGCGCCGCGGGGGCGGCGACGCGGGCAGCTCGGGGAGCGCGGGCGGCGGGGAGTGCCGCGGCACCAGCGACGTCCCAGGCGCCGGCGCCGGGGGCGTTCCCTGCTCCACGGGAACGACCGTGGTCCTGCTCCGGTTCGCCGGCAGCCCGGCCGAGGCGGACGGCAGGGCGGGGAGCGACTCCGACGGCGGCCGCGGGCCCCAGGACGAGGGCGGCCGGTCGGCCTCCGGCCCGTCGAACGCCAGCAGGTTCGTCGCGGCCTGCCCCAGCCGTGCCGTGAGCCCCGACGGCAGCCAGTACTCGTTCCCCGCACGCCTCCCCGCGAACGGCGGGAACCCGGCGAGCGGGGGCCGTTCGTCCGCGTTCTTCAGCAGGCAGTGGAGCACGAGCGTCCGCAGGTCCCCCGTCAGCCGCCCGTCCTCCGGGCCGAGGTTGGGTACTTCGTTCAGCACCCGGTGGATCACGGTGTGGGTCTGCGCCCCGTCCCACGAGAAGGGGGAGAACCCGTTCGCGGCATACGCCAGCACCGCCCCCAGGGCGAACACGTCGGCCGCGCCCGTCAGTTCGTCGCCCCTGATCTGCTCGGGCGGCATGTACCCGGGGGAGCCGAGCATGCCGCCCGTGTGCGTCACCACGCTGGCGTCGACCGAACGCGCGATGCCGAAGTCGATGACCTTCGGGCCGTCCAGCGTCACCATGACGTTCGACGGCTTCAGGTCGCGGTGGATCAGCCCGTTGCCGTGGATCGCCAGCAGCGCGCTCGCCAGACCGTACGCCAGTGCCCACACCGACTGTTCCGGCAGCGGCCCGTGCAGGGTGTCCACGACCTCCCGCAGCGTCGATCCGGCCACGTAGCCCGTGGCCACCCAGGGAACGGCCGATTCGATGTCGTGATCGAGCACCGGCGCGGTCCACGTCCCGCGGACGCGCCGCGCCGCCTCGACCTCCGCGCGGAACCGCCGCCGGAAGTGGGGTTCCCGCGCCAGCTCACTGTGGACGACCTTGACCGCGACCATCCGTCCGGTGGGCGAGCGGCCCAGGAACACCCGGCCCATGCCGCCCTCGCCCAGCCGCCCGAGCAGCCGGTAAGGGCCGATGGCCGACGGGTCCCCAGGAAATAAGGCTTCCACTGCCGTGCTCCCCCTCCCCCGACGCCCCGTTCGACGTCCTCGGTCGCGATCCACGTGACTGCGGATGCGTCGCGACCCATCATGGCGTGTCTGTCGGGGAGCGGTCGCGGGAACGGAGCGATTACCGGACGGGCGGTGCCCCAGGAGTCAGGACGGCGCTCTCCCCCGGGGCGATGTCGGGGCGCAGGATCTCGGTCGCGGTGGGCCGGAAGAGAACGATCTCTCCCGGCGCGAGCCGGGCGGTGAGGCGGGCGGCCTCGGGGCCGAGCAGGCGGCCGACGGCCTCGGCGTACTCGGCGCCCAGTGCGAGCAGAACGTCCGGGCGGTGCCAGAAGGCGGCGCCGCGCGGGACGGTGCGGGTGACGTGCAGGACGGTGCGCCAGGGCCCGGCGGCCACGGCGGAGGACGGCGCGCGGCGCTGATCGCTGACGAGCGCCTGCGGTCCGGCGTCGACGGCGAGCGGTGCGGGTGCGTGGCGCGGCCAGGCGGCCGGGTCCTCGGAGAACGCGAGCCGTTCGCCGGCGGCGTGGCGGATGCTCCGCCACTGTCCCGGCTCCCGGGTCGCGGCGGTGACCACGACGCCGGTGGCCAGGAGACGCAGCGCGATCAGGCGGCCGAAAAGCGATTCGCCGAGGACCGCTATGCCGGTGCCCTCCGGCCGGGGGCAGGGCAGCGCCACGGGCCGGCCGTCACGGTCGGTGCCCAGGTGGATGCCGGCGCGGGCGGGGGTGAGTGTGAACGGCGTCCCGGTGTCGTCCTGCCAGGCCGCGTCGGGGAGGGTGGACAGATCGGGTATCGGTGGGTCGGACGCGGCGGCGGGCCCGGTGGGGACCGGACCGGTGGGGACCCGACCCGTGGGGCCGGGAGAGTTCGGGCGGGGTCCGGTCAGGGCGAGGGTGCGGGGCTCGGACGGGCCGCGTCCCCGGGGGACGAGGGCGAGGGTGGTGGGTTCGGGTTCGCTCATCGCTCTCGCGTACCTCCTGTGGTCGCGAAGCCGGTGGCCTCGTCGAGGGGCCGGGCGGGGTGCGCCAGCGGCAGGGTGGCGAGCAGGCCGGCTGCCTGGTCGGCCGCGGACGCGCCGGTGACGCCCGCCGCCGCCAGCCGGTCGCGCTGGGCGGTGGCGTGCTGGGCGAGAGGGCTGACCACGCGCACCGCGGCGCGGACGCGGAGTTCGGGGCGGCCGCCGCCGGGCCCGGCGGGCCGGGTAGGTGCCCCCAGGGTGAGGGTCGCCGCGGCGACCACGCGGTCGGCGGTGCAGCCGCCGAGGCCGGCCAGCAGGCGGTGCCAGTCGTGCTGCGAGGTGACGCTCGCGGTGAGTGTGGCGTGCGTGGCAGCCGCACTCGCCCAGGTGGAGGAGAGTGCGGCGCCGTTCGCCTCCACGTCGCCGAGCTGCCGCAGGAGTTGACGCGTCGCGACCGCGCCGAGCACCGTGGTCGGAGCCCCGTGGGCGGCCAGCAGGGCGCGCAGCCGGGCGGCAGCCGCCGCCACGGCGGCCTGCGCGCCGTCCTCCCCGCCGCCGCGCCGGAGGGCGGCCTCGGGTGCGTCGAACGGCTCGTAGCGCACCACCAGCCAGGAGCGCACGGCGACCGGGCAGCCGCCGGCGGGGAGTTGGCGGTAGACGACCGTGGGCCGGAAGCCGTGGTGGAAGTCCCACGACGGAACGCCGAACTGCTCCACGATCACCTGCGCCGCCGCCGGCCGGGCCGGGTCCTCCGCCAGCCACCGGGCCACGATCTCGGCGGGCAGCGCGGGCAGCGTGCCGGCGGGGAACGCGGCGACGGCCGCGTGGCCGCGCCCGTCGGACACCACGCCCAGGCCGTGCCGCCCGGGAACGTTGCGGTCGGCCACCTCCCGCACGGTCAGGGCGGGCAGCAGCGTCTGGGCGACGCCCAGGCCCTCGGCACGCTCCCCCGGCGGCGGGGTGACGGCCAGCCGTCCCCGGCGCAGCCGGGCCAGCAGCCGCCGGTCCGCCCACTCCCCGCGGATGCGCACCAGGGGGAGCACCGCGAGCAGCACCCCCGCGCCGGCGAGGACGTGGCCCCAGGTGCCCCGCAGGGCCAGGCCCGCGGCCACGCCGCCGAGCCCCACTTCCACGGCCACGAACCGGGCGCGGCCGAACCGGGCTCGGCCCGACCGAGCACGTCCGGGCCGGGCACGGCCCAACCGGGCTCGGCCCAACCGGGCACGTCGAGGTCGCATGGTCCCTCTCCTCCTGTTCATTCGCCGGCCCCCGCCCGCTCCCGGGCCGCCGCCTCCGGGGACAGAACGGGACCGGCCGGCAGCAGGTCCACGAAGGCGGTGGGCATCGTCGGCGCCGCGGCCGGGTCGTATCCCAGGCGTTCGACGGCGTCCTGGGAGGACAGGGGGTAGGCCGTGCCGCCGTCGGTGACCAGGGTGTAGGTGCCGCCGGTGCCCGCGGAGGTGACGGCGCGGACCACGGTGCCCGAGCCGACCGGCACGTAGATCCGGTCCAACAGGCCCAGCCTGCCGCCCTCGTGGGCCTCCACCGGCACGGTGTCCTCGGGGGCGGGCATGGTCCGCGGCAGGTGGATCGCCGCCTGCCAGGGCGTGTCGCCCGGCTGGCTGCCGGGCGGTGTGCTGACGCAGACGGGCTGGTTGCGTTCCGGCACCTCGGCCTCGGGCACCTCCTCGGGCCACGCCGGGTTGCCGGGGTCGCCCTCGGAACGTGGCGCGTGGGCGGCGTCGGAGAAGCTGATCCCGTGGTCCGTGCCGGCCTGGCCGGACAGCAGGGTGTGGACCAGCTCGGAGATCGGGGTCAGCCCGTCCGCGCCGACCAGGTAGTGCTGGCGGGCGGCGCCGTCGTCGGTGTGGGCGATGTCGCCGACGACGGCGGCGAAGGGCAGCTCGGCCGCCGGCTCCTCCCCGGCCCCGGGCTCCGGCTCCGGAATGGTGATCGCGGGGCCCTCGGGGACGGTGGCGACGATCTCGCCCGGCAGCCGCACGGGCTGCCGGCGAAGGCCGAGCAGGTCCCGGACGGCCGGTTCGGCGACGGCGTGCCGCCGCCCCGCGGTCAGCAGCCACAGGCTGCCGTCGTCCGCCTCCACGAACAGCGTCGCCCCGCCGCCTCCGGCGTTGCCCGTGGGCACGCCCGGCACGGAGACGTACAGGCCGGTCCGCACCGGATCGCCGCCGGTCTCCGAGGGGGTCGCGCACAGCGTCCACTCCTCGTCCAGCAGGTCGTCCGCCTCCGGCAGCGCGTCGGGGGCCCCGGGGATGCCGACCGGCAGGCCGCGCGGGGCCTCGTTCAGGGTGTCCTGCCGCACCTCGGTGAGCCGGCCGCCGCCGGCCAGCAGGGCGGAGGCGAGGTTGAGCGCGGGGTGTGCCACGCCGTCGGCGACCACGTAGGAGTCGCCGCTGGCGCCGACCACGACCGCGCCGCTGGCCGGCAGCGCCGGGCCGCGGCCGCCGCCGAGCCAACCGGCGATGCCGAACCCGGCCATGACGAGGACGCCGACCGCCACACCGGCGGCCAGCCCCCGGTTCAGGCGGCGCCGGGGGTCGAGGCGGGCCTCGTCCGCCCCTCTGAGGAGGCTGGTGCTCTGGCGGCGGTTGGCGTACGCGTACGCCTCCGACTGCTCGCGTGTCGTGGCCATGGCTATGTCCGATTCCGGGTCGGGTTCGCGGTCAGCTGGCTGGGATGGTTCCGGGTCCGGTGGCCGTCGGCCCCGCCGTCGCCGTTGAGCCAGGCGACGGTGGCGGCGGGCGGGCCCTGGGCGTTCACCGGCGCCGGCTCCTGCGGTGCGCGCTGTTCCGGCGCGGTGCCGGCCCGCCAGCCGCGCCGGGCGGCCCGGCGCACTCCGGGCACGGCCAGCAGCACCAGGAGAACGCCCAGCAGCAGCGCGCCGCTCACGGCCAGTCCGGTGGCGGCGGAGGAGCTGAGCGGCGGCTCGCCCCGCGGCAGGTCCTGCGGCGGGATGCGGCCGGCGGATGCCGCGCCGTCGCCCCCGTCGCCCGTACCGTCCCCGTCGCCCGCGTTTCCGGTCGTTCCGGGGAGGTGGGTCAACGCGCCGAAGGGGTCGACGAGCCCGGCGCCGGTGCGTTCGTCGGGCCCGCCGCCCAGCGGGGTGGCGGAGCCGGTCAGCCGCTCGGCCACCTCTTCTGCCGTCAGCGCGGGGAAACGGGAGCGGACCAGCGCGGCGGTGCCGGACACCTGCGCGGCGGCCATGCTGGTCCCGGCCTCCACCCGGTAGCCCTCGCCGCCGGGGGACACCACCACGAGGTCCTCGCCGATCGCGGCCAGATCCACCCAGGAGCCGGCGTTGGAGGAGTCCAGCGGCGTGCCGTCGGCGCCCACCGCGCCGACGGCCAGTACCCCGTCGTAGGCGGCCGGGTACATGGGGACCTCGCCGCCGCCTGCGTTGCCCTCGTTGCCCATGGCCGCGACGACCACGACGTCCTGGTCGAGGGCTCGCCCGACGGCGTCCCGGATCGGCTCGTGGTCGACGGGGACGGCGAACGACAGGTTGATGACGCCGACTTCCGCGGCCACGGCGTCGTCGATGGCCGCGGCGAGCGTTCCGGCGGTGGCCCGGTCCACGCCGTCGGCGATGCGGACGGGATAGACCCGGGCGTCGGGAGCCACCCCGGCCATGCGGTCGCCGGCGGTGCGCCGGGCGGCGATGAGCCCGGCCACGGCGGTGCCGTGGCCCTCGCAGTCCCGCTGCCGCTCGGGCCGGGACGCCTCGAACTCGCGCTCGTCGAGCACGGTGGTGAACTCCCGGCCCCTGGCCACCTGGCCGTCGAGGTCGGGGTGGGTGGCGTCCACGCCGGAGTCGACGACGCCGACGGTGACGCCCGCGCCGGTGGACAGGTCCCAGCTCTGGTGCAGCCCGAGCTGGCCGATGAGGGGGTGCGGGTCGGCGCCGCCGGGCATCTCCTCGCCGGTCACCGTCGTGCGGCAGGGCTGCGAGGCGGCGGCGGGGGTGGCGGCACCGGGCAGCACGGCGGCGGACACGGCGGTGGCCAGCAGCACGAGCACGGTGGCGGGCAGACGCGTCGGACGGGTCATGGCTCTCACGCCCTCAGGTTCAACAGGGCGCCGTAAACCTCCCACACCGCAAGGGCGAGGGGAACCACGGCCACCAGCAGGGTCGTCTCCAGCACGTCCAGCGTCCGCGCCAGCCTGGGGTTCGGGCGGCGGCGGCCGGCCGCAATACCCACGCCGCCGGCGACCAGGGCGGCGGTCAGCGCCACCGGGACCAGCACGCCCAGCAGTGGCGCCGTCTGCGCCGCCCGGTCGGCCACCGTGAACACCGCCGCCCCGGCGGCCCCGGCGAAGGCCGTCACCAGCGCCGTGGCGACCTGCCCCCGTTCCCGGAACAGCCGGGCGCGCAGCAGGATCAGCGCGGTCAGCGTGCCGGCCAGCACGCCGGGCCACAGTTCGGTGGCCGCGAAGAGCCACAGCAGCGCCCCGCCCGCCACGAGGTGGCTGCCGACGACCATGCCGCCCAGCACCCGGCGGGCGGCGGCGACCCGGGCGGCCAGCCGCTCGTGGGCGAGCTGGCTGGGGAGGCGTTCCAGTTCGTCGGCGGTGGCGGCCAGTTGGGGGGCGGGAACGCGGGCGACGCGCAACGCCAGGGTGGGCCACAGCGTGGTGAGTGCCAGCGCGAGCGGGCCGGTGACCGAGGCGGCCTCCGCCGGGGTGACGTCGCGCCAGATGGTGCAGATCGCGGCCCCCACGGCCCCGAGCGGTCCCGCGACGACCAGCGCGGCGAACGTTCCGTCCCCACCGCCCACCAGGACGGGGCCCAGCACGCCGAGCACGGCCACCACCGCGCAGGCCAGCAGCAGGTGTTCGGCGTCCAGGCCGCTCCCGTCGTGGCCGGCGCCGAGCAGCCGGACCGCGCCGACGACGGCGGGCGGCACGGCCAGCAGGCCGGCGAACGTTCCCGCGTGGACGTTGTCGAAGCCGCGCGACGCCAGCACGCCGAACGCCAGGACGAGGGCCGCCGTCGCCAGCGCCAGCCAGCCGGGGACCGCGCCCGGGGCCACGGCGAACGCGGCGCAGCCGGTCAGCACCGCGAGGGCCGTCAGCGCGGCGGCGGCGTGGCGGGTGGCGCGGACGGGCCAGGTGTCGCGGACGCCGTGCTCGCCGATGACCTCGGCGATGTCGTCGTAGAGCGGCGGGGTGGCATCGGCGTCGCCGTGGGCGAGGAAGAGCAGATCCCCCTCGGCGACGCCCTGCTCGGCGAGGGAGGTGGCGGCGTCCAGCCGGGTGCCGTCGGCGCGGCGCAGCACCCATCCGCCGTGCCGGACACCGCCGTCGGGGCCCGGGCCCTCGCCGCTTTGCTGCAGGAGCATCGGCAGCATCGACGCGAGCGGCACGGCGGCCGGGACGGCCAGGTCCGTGCGCCCGGCCGGTCCGGCGACGCCGATGCGGACGAACGCCGCCGCGGCGGGCGGCGAGGCGCCGGCCGGGGCGCGCGGCACGGCGCGGGCCGCGGGGTCGGGTGGGTGCGGGGCTGCCGGGTGGTGGGTGAGGCTGGCACTCATGGCTCATGGGTCCCTACGTGTCAGTGCCTGCGTGGTCGGTGCCCACGCGGTCAGTCGGCTGTCGCGGGTGTCTGCGGCGCGTCCTCGTGCGCGAGCTGCACGGGCACGTTGCCGAGCCTGCGGTGCAGCAGCAGGCCCCGGCCCCTGGCGCGCTGAGCGGGCTTGACGCCCCAGATGGGCATTTCGTCCTTGGGGATGCTGAGCAGCACGGCGGGGAAGTTCAGCTCCTTCATCCGGCCCAGCACCGGCTCCAGCACGGCCCGGCCGGCGCCGCCGGCCTGGCGGGTGACGAAGACGTTCAGCCCCATGGCCCGGGCGTGGGGCAGGAAGTCAAGCAGCGAGGCGAGCGGGTTCCCGCGGGAGGTGGCGACCAGGTCGTAGTCGTCGACGAGGAGGTAGATCTCCGGGCCGGTCCACCAGGAGCGGTTGCGCAGCTGTTCTGGCGTGATGTCGGGGCCGGGCAGCCGCTTCCTCAGTCCCTCGGCCAGCCCGCCGACGACCTCCGCCGAACGTTCCTGGGTCGTGGAGTAGCCCAGCAGATGCGGGCCGTCGAACTCCCGCAGCATCGTCATCCGGTGGTCGAGCACGACGATCTTCGCCCGCTCGGGGGTGTGCCGGGTGATGACCTGCCGGGCCACCGCGCGCAGCAGGCCCGTCTTGCCGGTCTCGCTGTCGCCGACGACGATCAGCCCCGCGTCCTCCCCGGGGGTGAGAGTGACCGGCTCCAGGCGGTTGCCCTCCAGGCCGATCGCCACGCCTGGCCTGTCCCACGCCCCGGCGGCCCGCGGGCCTCCGGCCCCCCGCGTGTGGGCCGGAGGCAGCCGGTCGGGGCGCCAGATGGTGGGCAGCAGGCGCACCTTGGGGGCGCGCGGCCCGCTCCACGCCTCGTCGACGCGCCGCACCAGGTCGCCCACGCCGTCGGCGAGGCCGTCGGCGGAACGGACGCCGTCCACGCGTGGCATCGCCACCAGGAAGTGCGACTTCTCCGCGCTGATGCCGCGCCCGGGGCGGTCGGCGGGGACGTCGCGTTGCAGCTTGCGGTCGACCTCGGAGTCGAGCGCGTCGCCGAGCTTCAGCTCGACCTTGGTGCCGATCAGGTCGCGCAGGCTCATGCGCATGTCCATCCACCGGTTGCCGGTGACGACCAGGTGGATGCCGTAGGTCAGCATCCGCCCGGCCACACCCATCAGCACCTCTTCGATCTCCGGGTAGCTCTGCCGCATCACCTGCCAGCCGTCGACGACGAGGAAGACGTCGCTCCTGAGGTCCGCGCGCTGCCCGGCGGCCGGGGAGGGCTCGTCCGGCAGCCGCCCCTCGGCGCGGGCGGCGCGGAGTCCGGCCATCGACTCCACGCCCAGCTCGCGGAAGCGGGCCTCGCGCGTCTGGAGCATTTCGAGCACCTCGGCGACGGTGCGGTTGACCAGCTCGGTGTCGGTGCGGCCGGCGACGCCGCCGACGTGCGGCAGACCGGCGAGCGGGAAGAGGGTGCCGGAGAAGTCCAGGCAGTAGAACTGCACTTCCTCCGGGGTGTGGCGCAGCGCGAGGGAGGTGATCAGCGCCCGTGCCGCCGTGGACTTGCCGCTGAGCGGGCCGCCGACGATCGCGGTGTGGCCGCCCGCGCCGGACAGTTCGAGTTCGAGCGGGTCCCGGCGCTGGTGGAAGGGCCGGTCCACGACGCCGATGCGGGCGGTCAGCGCGCCGCTCGCGGAAAGACTGCCGAAGCCGCGTCCCTCGCGCACCCCGAGGTCGCCGAGGAGGGTGTCGAGCGGCTCGGGCTTCGCCAGGGGCGGCAGCCAGACTTGGTGGGCCCGCGGCGCCTGCCCGGCCATGCGGTCGACCAGGACGCTGAGCACGGTGGTGCCCAGCTCCTCGTCCTCACCGAACTCGTCGGGCTCCGGGGCCGGTTCCGGCTCCGGCTCGGGGCGCTGCTCGTCCGGCACCGGCACGTATCCGGCGGGGAACCGGCGCACGCCGAGGGCGCCGGTGAGCGCCGGGCCGCCGCCGTCCTCGCCGGTGCGGTAGGGGCCGGAGACGTAGGCGGCCCGGAAGCGGCGCAGGGTGACGGTGTCCGTCTTCAGGTAGCCGTGCCCGGGGGCGTTGGGCAGGCGGTGGGCGTCCGGCACGCCGATGGCGGTGCGGCTCTCGGCCTCGGAGAACGTCCGCAGCCCGATCCGGTACGACAGGTGGGCTTCCAGGCCGCGCAGCCGTCCCTCGTCCAGGCGCTGGGAGGCGAGGAGGAGGTGGAGGCCCAGCGACCGCCCCAGCCGACCGATCTGCGCGAACAGGTCGGCGAAGTCGGGTTTTTGGGCCAGGAGTTCGGAGAATTCGTCGACGACGATGAACAGGCTCGGCAACGGCGGCAGGTTGGCTCCGCGCTGGCGGGCCCGCTCGTAGTCGCGGACGGATACGAGGTTTCCCGCGGCGCGGAGCACCTCCTGGCGGCGGTTGATCTCGCCGGACAGGGCCTCCTTCATGCGGTCGACCATGGTCAGGTCGTCCTCAAGGTTGGTGATGACGGCGGCGACGTGCGGAAGTTCCGCCATGCCGGCGAAGGTGGCGCCGCCCTTGAAGTCCACCAGGACGAGGTTGAGATGCTCGGTGGGGTGCGTCGCCGCCATGCCCAGGACCACGGTGCGCAGCAGCTCCGACTTGCCCGAGCCCGTCGCTCCTACCAGAAGTCCGTGCGGCCCCATGCCGTTCTGCGCCGACTCCTTGATGTCCAGCTCCAGCAGCCCGCCGTCGGCCGATACGCCAAGCGGCACGCGGAGCCGGTCCCGCATCGGGCGGTGCCGCCACAACGCCGCCAGGTCGGGGCGACCGGGGTCGGCGATTCCCAGCAGGCTCGGCAGGGTGTTCACGACCCCGGTCCTGTCCTCGGTTCCGGCGGCCGTGGCGCGCCCGTCCATGCGGTACCGTGCCAGCCGGCGCGCCAGCGCCTCCGCCTCGGCGGCCGACAGCGCGTCGGCCCGCCCGAGTTCGTCGCGCGTCTCGCCGGCCAGTACCGACAGCCCGCCGTCGTCGGTCGCCAGCCGCACGCCGTGAGCGTCGACCAGTTGCCCGCTCGCGCGCCCGTTCACCTCCAGCACGGTGACCGCCTGGAGCCCGCCCGGGTCGAGCAGCGCCTCCAGGCCGGTGACCAGGCCGCCGTCGAGCACGACGAGGAGGTGCGGCAGCTCGGGGTCCGGCTCGGCGTTGCGATTGAAGCGCGTGCGGCGGGTGAGCTCCGGGCCGAGCCACTCCTCCAGCACGCTCAGCGCCGGGTGCGCCATCCGCACCGGACCGACGTGGTCCACCTCCTGCGGGTGATGCGCGTGCGGCAGCCACTTCACCCAGGACCACTCCGGGCCGTCGATGCCGGCGGCGCAGACCACGATCCGCAGATCCTCCGGGGAGTGGAAGGTGACCGCGTGCGCGACGACGGCGCGGGCCAGTGCCCGTGCCGCGTCGCCGGTCACGGCCAGGGCGGCGAAGCGCCGCAGCGCGACCTGCAACGGCAGATCCGGCACCACGGCGTGGGTGTCGACGAAGCGCCGCAGCGCCACCGCGCTCATCGGGTCCAGGTCCTCCACGGGCGCGGTCTCGGCGGCCACCAGCGGCGTGGCGAGAAACCGCGGTCCGGCCCCGACCCGCACCACGGCGAAGTCGGCGTCCCCGCTGCGCCGTTCCCACATCCGCCGGCTCTCCGCCACCGACCACAGCGCGCCCGGCTGGGGAGCGTCCCACTCCAGCGCCTCGCGCTGGGCCCGCGCCGTCCGCCGTACCTCGCCGCGGGTGCGCTCCAGGTACCGCAGATAGTCGTGCCGGTCGTTGCGGGCGACGGTTCTGGTCTTGGCGCGGTGCCAGACGACCGACCCGACGACCATGGCGAGGCAGGAGATGAGGAACATCGCGCCGACGACGTATCCGATCGGGCCCCGGCCCATCGTGAGCATGTACATCACGGAGCCGAGTCCGCTCAGCGCGGGCAGCGCCATCATCCAGGAGTTGGCGTCCTCCGGCTGCGGCAGCTGCGGCGGGGCCTGGACGACGAGCTCCTGATCGGGGACGACGGGCTGCACCGCGCGCGGCGGGCGGCGGAAGAGGACGGTGGTGGTGGAGGCGGAAGACGCGGGGACTGTGGTCATTGCGGCACCTTCACGGCGGCGTCGTAGCCTTCATCGAACGTGTGCAGGTAACCGACCACGTTCGGATTGGCGGTAGTCATTCTTGCCAGGTACTGGTTTATGGATGTCTCATCGCCGTAGTCGAGGTATGTGCGGTAGTCGCCGGGATCTGCCCGCCCGTTCGCAACGCTGGCCTCGACGAGGGCGAGTTTTCCGGGGAGGCCGCCCCACGTCTCGCTTCTCCAGTCGCTCATCTGCTGCTGATTCTGCAGATCTTGCTCGCCGGTGCCCTTGAGGTGGTCGCCCAGCAGGTTCGCTGCCGCGGCCAGTCCTGTGCCTCCGAGATTGGCCCGGAGATCCGGGATCAGGGCGACACCCTGCCCGGCGATTTCCGTGGCCTTCGCGAGTGACGGCGCCGTGCCGGACGGCGTTTCCACGCTGCTCTGCACGTTCGCGACGGTTCCCGCGATGCCGCCGAGATTGTCGAGGGTCCCCCCGTCCAGAATCCCCTCCCCCGCCAAGGCGTCGCGCGCGGTCGCGGCCTCCCAGAGGTGCACGCCGTTGAAGAAATCCTGACGCACCCCTTGGTCGGATTTCTGCATCAGCCCGAACAGTTCAGTGCGCTCTTCCAAGGAAAGATCGAAACCGTAGTCGCGCATTGTTCCGTTGACCGGCTGGGATACGTCGAAAGGTTCCCAGGTGTCGCTCTCGTGGGCTTTTCTCGACAGCAGGTCCATGTGGGCGAACGCGGTGTCGCCGATGGCGCGTTGCAGTTCGACATTGTCCGCCGACATACCGGTCCCGAGGATGGCTTCCTTGTGCATCGGCGCGTCGGCGAGCACGTGGTACGCGGCGTCGAGATGCATGCGGCCGGACGGGCTCCCCTCGGGCACACCCGGCGGGATCATGGTGCCGCTCCGGACGAGTTCGGCGGCCCCCGTGCTGCTGTCCCAGCCCTGGGAGAGCAGGCCGCCGCGGAACCCCGGATCGACGAGGAGCTCGGCGGAGGCATCGGTGTTCAGCGCCGCCGCCTCCAGCATTCCGCTGCTCGCCGTGTTCTCGGGCGGCACACCGGCACGCCGTGGCTCCTCGTTGATCTTCTCGATGTCGACCGCGGCGTGTGCCAGAGCCTTCGAGAATTCGTCGCCGGCGGCGACGGTCGCCCGTGACATCAGGGTGCCGAAACCGTTGAATTCCTGGGAGCTGAGAGGGCCGAGCCGGTGGGCGAGGGAGTTCTCGTAGTCATAGACGAAGCTCCGGATGGACGCGGGAACCTGCTCCGCACCCATCGTTTCCGGGTCCATACCGCCGATGGCCGGGTTCATCAGCATGGTGATGCTGTTGCCGACGCTGGTCTGCACGCCGGCGGGGACGTCCGGTCGGCCCAGTTGTGCGAGCGAGTCGGCGGTGAGCGTGTTGTGGAACGCCTCCAGGTAGGCGCGGTCGCCAGGGCTCATCCGTCCCCTCTGCCCCTGGGACGGATCGGGCGGGTCCCCGTGGATGTCGCGCCCGATGGCCGCCAGATTCCGCGTGTGCATCTCGATGACGTGCCGGTCCGGGGGAGTGTCGCGCGCCAGTTCCGCATTGAGCTGCTCGGCCGAGAACTGCGCCATCTGCGGGGTGGCGAACACCCCGAGCGGGTCCCCCGCCAGGTCGTAGCCCTGCCCGCCCAGCTCGTTTCCTATGTGTGCCAATTCCCGGCGGTACGCGATGATCTCGCCGTTGATCGTGTCAAAGGTGCTTCCGGCGTCCTCCGTCGCGACTTTCAGATGCTCGGCGCGGATCGACGCGGCCCTGGAGTCCGGGAGGGCGAAGGTGTTCCCCGACATCTGCGCGTACTCCGTCTCTCCGCTGTCGTGGTGAACGATCAGCGAGCTGGGGCGGAGTTCGGGGGACAGTCCGGCGTACTGCTCGTCGTAAGCCTGGCCCAGGGCGATCAGCCACTCGTTCCACTCGGATATCGCGTTGTCCTGGTTCCGCTCGTGCCTGAAGTCCAGCTCGGGCCGCTCGATGAGCCTGCGGGCTTCCTCCTCGGCGTGGTGCGCCGCGTTCATGGCCCTGAAGATGAAATCGACCGCAGTTTCGGCTTCGGTGCGCGGCAGGGCGTTGTTCGTCTCGATGAGCCGCCCCTCGCCGTCCACTATGGACTGCCCGCCCATGCCCCCGGGCTGTTCCGACAACTGGGAGGCACGCGCGGCGAGATCCTCGGCGACCTGGGCCTCCCCGGCCGCACGGACGAAGGCGTTTCCCGTGGCGACCATGTCATCGAGATCGATCTCGGCGTCGAAGTCGGTCCGGAGTTTCCAGGGATTCTTGCCGTCTCGTACCGCTTCCTCGTGCGTGAACCGAAAATAGCCAGCGTCCACCATGGTCGAACCACTCCCTTCCTGTCCGGTGCCGGGGGCGGGGGTCTCCTACATCCCGTCGGCGACGCTCCGGTCGGCCTGAACGTGGGCGGCCGCCGCGCCGAGCGCCTGTCCCGCGGCGACGTCCACTTCCTCGCCGATGCCGGCGACCTGGTTGTCCGCGCCGGCCATGTTCCGCCGGCCCTCAGCCGCCAGGGCCGCCCCGCGGGCCTGGACGTCGCGTGTGGTGGTCAGGGCGTTGACGAAGGCGTCGGCTCCGCCCCAGCTCGCGGCGTTCACCTGCACCTGGCCGAGGCGGCGCCCGGTGTTCTCCGCCGCTTCCGCGGTCTCCGTGCTGGCCCGCGCGGCCTCGCGGAAGCCCTCGGGGATGTACCACAGGCCATCTGCGGACATCTGCGTTCTCCTTTTCCTGCTCGCGTCTGCTCGCGTCTGCTCGCGTCTGCTCGCGTCTGCTCGCGGTCCTCCGGGGGCTACTCGCCGAGCACGCCCGTGGTGGCACTTCGGCGGGGGGCCCAGACCTCGGGGTCCTCGATGAGGTCGGTGAGCCGCCCGTTCCTGGCTCCCCGCCCCCCGCGTCCCTGGCCGCCGCCCGCCGCGGCCCCGGCGGCCCCGGCCATCGCCGGCGGCGGCATGAACGGCCGTCCCCCCTGGGCCGATTCGCGCATCGCCATCTGCGTCGCCACGTGCGCGTTCCGGTCCATATTGCGCATGGCCTGACTCAGCACCTGACCGCCGGCCGGGCCGGCGTGGGCGATACTCGGCGGCAGGACACCGCCGTACAGGCCCGCCAGACCTCCCGAGCCCCCGCCCGCCACGCCGGGCGGGGCGACCAGCGCCAGCCCGGCCGGCGAGGCCAGGCCGCCCGAGCCGGTGCCCAGGCCGGAAAGCCGGGCGGCATATTCGGTGGCCTCCCCGAACGGCTTGCCGGTGACCGGGTCGATCCACCGGCCGGTCGCCGGGTCGAACTCCCGCCCGGTAGCCGGATCGACCAGGTAGCCGGTGCCCGGGTCGCGCTGCCACCCGGCGAAGTCGCCGTGCTCCGGCCCCATCACGCTGGAGTGGGGGTACTCCCCCGCCCCGACGGCACTGCCGTTGGGCGCCTGATGATCGGCGGCCGGGGCCTCCGCGGCGCCCGCCGGGCCGGCCGCCGCCCCCGCCGCCCCGGCCGCGCCCGCCCCGGCCGCGCCCGGCCCGGCCGCCCCGCCGGGAGCACCGGCTCCGGCGGACGCCGGCGCCACCGGCGCGGTGCCCGGGCCGCCGGGGCCAGTGCTCCTGGGCGCCGTCGGCGCCTCCCCGGCGATGACGTTGGCGTACTCCTGGTCCAGCGCCGTGAGCACCGCCTGCGCCCGTGCGGTGAGGGCCGTTATCGCGCCCTCCATGGCCTGCTCGGCGTGCGCGGATGTCGACAGGGACTGCCGCTGCTGCATGAGCTCATCGAACTGCGACTCCAGCACGAGGGCCTCCGCCACGGCCCGCGCCGTGTGGTCCCCCGCCTGCTGGAGCTGAGCCGAGATCTGCTGGGCCAGGGCCGCGGTGCCCGAGGTGAAGTCGGTCATCTGAACCAGCCGCTCGGAAAGTTCCCGCAGGCCGACGCCCGGCTCCGCGGCCGCCTCCTGAGCCGTGCTCGCCAGCACCGTGCTCTCCGCCACCCCGGCGTTGGCCAGGGTGAACCACGCTCCGGAGGCGGCCCGGATCTCGTACTCGTGAGCGCTCTTGATCGTCTCGATCGTTTCCCTGAACTGGGCCGAGGCCGACGCGATGCTCATGACCTCACCAGCCTCCGGCCCGCGCCGACGTCTCCGCCTGCTCGATCCTGGTGGCGGTCTGAAGCCGACTGGTGGCCGCGGCGTCGAAGTGCCCGAGGGCCGCCGCTCGTGCCTGCGCCAGGGCCCGTTCGGCCTCCTGGTCGGACTGCTCGCCGATCTGGGCCGCCGCGGCGGCGCTGCCGCGGATGTCGTCTACCGTCCGCCCGCCCTCGGACACCTGCTGGGTCACGCCGGCCGCGGCCGCGCTCAGCACCGCCGCCGCCCGGGCCCCGTTCGGCACGCGGCCGAACATGCCGGCGTTGGAGCCGATGCTGCCGGTGGCCTCCATCAACTTGGCGAGTCGGTCGCGCTCACCCACGGCGGCCTCGACGTTCCGGTGGGCGGCGATGTTCATCGTGACGGTGTCCATGGTGTCTCCCCTTATGTCTCTCGGGACCCGGTTCCCCGGTGCCGGTACCCGGTCAGGCCCGGCCGCCGGCGGCGGCCCTGACCATGGCGGCGCCGCCCTCGTTGCCGATGTTCTGCACGTTGCGCATCGCGGTGTTCTGCGAGGTGACGCTCTCGTCGTAGCCGGTGGCCTCGCGGCGGAAGATCGCGTCGCGGTATTCGAGCGTTCCGCCGATCTGGGCGTCCACCTGGCCGGTCTGCACGAGGCTCAGGAGCTGCGTGCGCACGTTGTCCCAGATCTCGGTGTACTGCTCCTGCTGGCCGACGGTCTGGGACTGGATACCGTCGAGGTTGTCGTTCCTGAACTGAATCAACCCGTTGAAGGCCATGATTTCTCCTGGCTCGTTTCCGCTTTCGGTCGCTTGGGTGCCGGTGGCCGCGTCAGATCTGGGCGGCGATGGAGTGGTCGGAGGACATGTTGGCGGGGACCACGTTGTTCAGCGCGCCATGTGCCGCGTCGTCCGTTTCCCGGCCGGTGCTGGACGTCAGGCCGAGGTCCTGGGAGAGCCCTTCCAGGGCGTTGGCCAGGGCCTGGCCGGCCCGGCCGAGGCCCTCGTAGGTCTCCACGGCGGTCGCGGTGCCGGTGCCGTTGTAGGCGGTACCGACCGTGCCGGCGTGCCCGCCGATACCCGCGGCGACCGCCTCCATGTCGGTGAACGCCTGGGCGATGATGCCCATGACGCGATCGACCTCTTCTGGCGAAAGCTTGACCTCTTCGTACATGGGTGCCTCACTTTCCGCAGGGGCTTGGGTCCCGGATTGGCTGAAGCCGCCTCGCCGACCGTGCTGCCACGAACGCCGGGGAGCGACGGAGGAAATCGAAGCAGAGGGTGCTCGGCAGGGGTCCCGAAATCCCGTGCGTGCGCGCTGTCCGCACGGGTGCGGGCCGGACGAACGGCGATCCGGGGTCTTCGGTGGCGGTCCCTCCCGGGACGAAGAGCGCCTCGCGCCAGCAAAGCCGCATGAAAGCGCCGTTGTCAGGATGGCTCCCGATGTCCCGGTGGACAGGCCCGTGGACGGGGCCACGACGTCGGGAGTGCCGGCCCCGGGAACGACGGCGGTCCGTCCGTCGGGCTCCGGGCCGGATCGCCCGGGGGCGTGTGCGGCGTCCGGCCTTCCGCGAAGCGGCCGGGACACCGCGCGTCCTTGCAAGTCCGGACCAGAAATGAGGGCGCGATGACGGTGGTGTTCGGCAGCGAGTTGCGCAAGGAGCGCATGGCGCAGGGCGTCTCTCTCGCCAGGCTCTCCAAGCTGATTCATTACAGCAAGGGGCACCTCAGCAGGATCGAGACGGGCGGCAAACGGGCTTCGCTCGACCTGGCCCGCCGATGCGACGAGGCCCTGTCCGCGGGCGGCAAGCTGCTGCTGGCCCACCGGCTGGCGGGCGCGGGCCCCGCCCCGCGGGCCGCCCGGCGTCCGTCTCAACTGCCGCCCGACACATCCCATTTCACCGGCCGCCGCAGCCAGCTGGAGCAGCTCGACCTCATCGCCGCACCGCGGCCGCACTCCCGCCGCCGGGCAATGGTGCTGCTGGTCGACGGGATGCCGGGGGTCGGCAAGACCGCACTCGCGCTGCGGTGGGCGCACCGCAATGCCGCCGCGTTCGGCGACGGCATCCTTTTCCACGACCTGCGTGCCTACGGTCCCGCCGGCCGCCCCGCGCCCACGGAGGAGCTGCTGGCCGCGAGCCTGCGCGCGCTGGGCGTCGACCGCACTGCGATTCCGGAAGGCCCGGCAGAGCGGTCCGCGCTGTTCCGCACGCTGCTGGACGGGCGGCACATGCTCGTCGTTCTGGACAATGCCGCGAGCGCCGACCAGGTCAGGGCGTTATTGCCCGGCACCCCTGGCTGCGTGGTGCTGGTGACCAGCCGCAACCGGCTGGCCGGTCTTGTCGCCCGGGACGGGGCGGTACGGCTCTCCCTGCGGCCGTTCGCCCCCGAGGAGTCCACCGAACTCCTGCGCAAGGTCGCCGGACCCGGTATGGGGAACGCGCGCCCCGAGACGGTCACCCGGCTCGCCGCGTACTGCGGCCATGTGCCGCTGGCCCTGCGCGTCCTGGCCGAACGCCTCTCGGCAGCCCCCGGCACGGGCCCGGAGGAGGTGCTCGCCGGAATGACCGACCCGCGCGGTCGGCTCGACCTCCTCAGCTGCGCGGACGACATGGCCGCCTCGGTGCGCACCGTGTTCTCCTGGTCCCACCGCGATCTGGGCACGGACCTGGCATCCGCTTTCGGGGTCATCGACGCCGCCGCCCGCGCGGGCACCACGGAACGCGCGGACTCCGCGGAGTTCTCCGTGCACGACGCGGCCCGGCTGCTGGGGATGTCGCTCGGGAACGCCATGCGCGTGGCCGATCGGCTGTACCAGGCCAACCTGCTGGAGTTGACGGCCGCGGGCACGTACCGCTGCAACGGTCTGCTCACCGTCCACGTGCGCGAACTGGCCGCCGGCCTGCGGGCACAGCGGCATCAGTAGTAGCGCAGCAGGGTCGGCTCGGCGTGCTGTGCGTAGACGTCGAGCACCGCCCGCTGACGGGACATCCGGGCCTGCTCGGCCCTGCGGATGGCCAGCAGGGTTTGCAGGGCCGCGTCGAAATCGTCGTTGATCACGTGGTAGTCGTGCTGGTCGACGAAAGCGAAGTCCTTGGCCGCCATGTGGTGGCGCAGTACCAGTTCCTCCGGGCTCTCGCTGCCGCGGCCCTTGAGGCGGACGGCCATGGCCTCGACGCTGGGGGCCATCACGAAAACTCCGACGACCTGCTCCGGGTAGAACCGCCTGAGGTTGAGATATCCCTCCGTGCAGTAGTCGAAGACCAGATCCTGGCCTTCGGACAGCGCCTTTTCCACGGGGGCCCGCAGCGTCCCGTAGTACTCGTCGAACGACGGGTGAATCCACTGGACGAAGTCACCGTTGCCCACCATCTTGAGGAACACTTCGCGGGACACGTAATCGTAGTGCTCCTCGCCCGATCCGCGCGGCTTTCGCGTGGTGACCGAGCGCGTGGTGGCCAGCGTGGGGTCCTTTTCGACCATCGCCCGCGAGAGGGAGGTCTTTCCGGTACCGGACGGTCCGGACAGGACCAGCAGGGTGCCGACGGGCCGGATGACGAGGGAACGGCTGTCCTCGGGCCGGGCTCCAGAAATCGGTTCAGGCAGAGATTCGGGTAGAGATTCGGGCAGGGGTTCGGGCATGGCATAACACCCTTCTCGTGTTCCTCAGGGGTGGAAAGCGGGACCGGCGGTCCGGTGCGGAACGCAAACGCCAGTGTGTGCACAGCGATTGGGCGCGGCAAGGGGTTGTCCGTTTGCTTCCTTGCGGGAAACGGTCCCGTGCGGCGCCGCGGCGGCCTGCTCGGAGTTGTCCGTTCGGCCCCAGCTCCGGACAACGCCTTGAGTGCCCGAAGGTCCTGGGCAACGCTCGTGATTCCCCGACCCGGAACGATGGCCAAGCCTCAGTGGACCGCAGATGATGGGACTACCGGCAATGACTTCCGCCTCCGCCAGTGTCGCTCTGACTGGTACCGCCTCCGCACCAATGCCCGCCTCCCCCGCACCGACGCGGCCCGGCGCCGCAGCGGACTTACACGTCCTCGACCTGTCGCTGGCCGCCGCGGGGCGCGGGGAAATACGCCTGGCCGAGCATGAGATGCCGGCCTTGATGCGGCTTCGCGAGGATCACCGGGCGGCCCGGCCGCTGCGCGGTGCGCGGATCACCGGGGTGCTGCACATGACCGTCCAGACCGCCGTGCTCATCGAGACGCTGGTCGAGTTGGGCGCGCAGGTGCGCTGGGCGGGCTCCAACGTTCTGTCCACGCAGGACGCGGCGGCCGCCGCGGTGGCGGTGGGCCCCGCGGGCAGCGCGGGGGAGCCGCGCGGAGTGCCGGTCTTCGCGTGGAAGGACCAGAGTCCGCAGGAGTTCTGGCACTGCGTCGAACGCGCCCTGACCTGGCCGGACGGGCAGGGCCCGAACCTGCTGCTCGACGACGCGTGCACGGCCACCGAGCTGGTGCACCGCGGCGCCGCCTGTGAACGCTCCGCCCGCGTGCCGTCGCCGGACGGTGCCGCGGACGAGCTGGAGGAGGCGATGCTCGGGCTGGTCGCCCGCACGCTCGCGGACCTGCCCGGCAAGTGGACGACGCTGGCGGCGGGCCTCGTCGGGGTGACGGAGGAGACGACGACGGGTACCCAGCGGCTGCGTCGCCTCGACGAGTCGGGCGCCCTGCTGTTCCCCGCCATCAGCGTCAACGACTCGGTGACGAAGTCGAAGTTCGACAATATCTACGGCTGCCGGCACTCGTTGATCGACGGCATCAACCGAGCCACCGATGTGCTGATCGGCGGAAAGACCGCGGTGGTGTGCGGGTACGGGGACGTGGGCAAGGGCTGCGCGCAGGCGCTGCGCGGCCAGGGCGCGCGGGTGGTGGTCACGGAGATCGACCCGATCTGCGCGCTCCAGGCGGCCATGGACGGTTTCCAGGTCGCCACGCTCGAAGAGATGCTCCCGGTGGCGGACATCGTCGTGACGGCCACCGGCGTCGAGGGCGTCGTCACCGCGGCGCAGATGGCCCGTATGAAGCACCAGGCCATCGTCGGCAGCATGGGGCACGCCGAGGGCGAGATCGAGGTGGCGGGCCTGTCCGCCGTGCCGGGGGTGCGGCGGATCGCGGTGAAGCCCCAGGTGGACGAGTGGGTCTTCCCCGGCGGCCACTCGGTGATCGTCCTGTCGGAGGGCCGGCTCCTCAACCTCGGCAACGCCACCGGTCACCCGAGCTTCGTGATGTCCAGCTCCTTCGCCAACCAGGTGCTGGCCCAACTGGAGCTGTACACCTCGGCCGACCCGTATACGGTCGGGGTGCACGTGCTGCCCAAGTACCTCGACGAGTCGGTCGCCCGGCTGCACCTGGCCGCGCTCGGGGTCCGTCTCACCACGCTGACCGAGGCCCAGGCCCGCTCCCTGGGAGTGCCCGTGGACGGTCCGTACAAGCCGGCCGGGTACCGCTACTGACGGACGGCCCGGGGACAAGGAGCACGAAACATGACCAGCGCCCGGGACCTCGCACCGCGACTGCGTTTGACGGCCGACCCGGCGGGAGGCTGGGCGGGACCGGCCGGCGGGCACCCCGGGTACGGCGGCCGGCCGCTCGTCACCGCGCCGATGCGGTGGCGCACCCGCATGCTCGACACCGCCGCCCGCCACCTCGGCTGGCGGCGCTGCACCGGCGACCTCATCCTGTTCCGCCACCCCGCGGCCTTCGGCGACGGGCGGCTGCGCCTGCGCCTGCGCACCCGCACGGCCGACCACGGCGAGCGGGATCAGTTCCTCGGCGAGTCCCCGCGACACGGCGAGCACTACCAGCTGACCGTTCCCGCGGGCCAGTGGCACCGCATCGAACTGGCCGTGGGCGAACGGGCCCTGTGGAGCGAGGCCGTCGTGCCGGGCACGGGCACGTGGGAGTACGCGCCGGACGGGGAGCCCGCATCGGCCGGGGAGGGCGGGCAGCGGACAGCGGCGCCCTCCGCCCCGGCGGCCCGGCCCGCCACGCCGGAGGGCGCGGAACTCGCGCGGCTGCTGGAGCTGACTCCCCACGTCGAGGGCGGCTACTACCGCCAGCTGTACCAGTCCGCCGCGTCCATGACGACATTCCGGGGCCCGCGGCCGTACGCCAACACCATCCACTACCTGCTCGACGCCCGTTCTCCCACCGGCCACCTGCACCTCAACACCGCGCACATCACGCACTTCCTGCACTCGGGTGGCCCCATCGAGTACGTACTACTCTCCCCCGACGGCACCCTGCACGAGGTCGTCATGGGCACGGATACGCGCCGCGGGCAGGTACCGGTGTTCACGTGCCCGGGCGGCTGGTGGAAGGCCAGCCGGCTGCCGGACGACGTCGGCCACGGCCTCATCAGCGAGATCGTCGCGCCCGGATTCGACTTCGCCGACCAGTCAATCGCCCGTCCCGACGACGTGGCACAGGCATTCCCGCAGCACCTGGAACGACTTGCGCCGGTGATCAGCGGCGGCCCCGAGACGCACGGCACGGAGGATTCCTCATGAACCGCACCTCCCCCGCGGCAAGCTCCGCGAAGAGCACGGCGAAGAGCACGGCGAAGAGCACGGCCGCCGCGCGCTATCCGGCCTCCCGGACGCTGCTGCGCCGGGCGGCCCAGGTGATCCCCGGCGGGGTCTGGGGCCACAACAAGTTCCCTGCCGTCCTCAGCCCCGAGCACTACCCGTGGTTCGCCGAGCGCGGCCAGGGCGCACGCGTCCAGGACGTGGACGGGAACTGGTACACCGACTTCCTGTGCGGCTACGGCACTTCGGTGCACGGCTACGCACAGCCCGAGGTCGATGCCGCGGTCGCCGAGGAGGCGAGCCGCGGGGAATGCCTCAGCCAGGCCACCGCGCGCTCGGTCGAACTGGCCGAGCTGCTGGTGGCCACGGTGGAAGGCGCCGCCTGGGCGGCATGGGGCAAGAGCGGTTCCGACGCGACGTGGATCGCCCTGCTCACCGCGCGCGCCCACACCGGGCGTTCGCTCGTCGCCTGCGTGGACGGCGCTTACCACGGTTCACACGGTTGGTGCGCCTGGTGCAACTCCGGGGCCGGGCGCGACTCTTCGGACTCCTCCGCGGTGGTCACCGTGCCCTGGAACGACCTCGGCGCGCTGGAGGCGCTGTTCCGCACCCGGGGGCCGCAGCTCGCCGCCGTAGCGATCACCCCGTTCCACCACCCGATCCCCGGTGCCGCCGAGTTGCCCGACCCGGCCTGGCTCGCGGCCCTGCGCGAGCACTGCGACCGGCACGGCACACTGCTCATCTCCGACGATGTACGGGCCGGGTTCCGCCTCGATCTGCGCGGCTCGCACGCCCACTTCGGCTACCGGCCCGACCTGGTCTGCTTCTCCAAGGCCATCGCGAACGGCTGGCCGCTGGCCGCGGTCACCGGTACGGACGCCCTCAGGGACGCGGCCGCGGAGGTCTTCGCCGCCGGCACCTTCTGGAACGCGGGCAGCGCGATGGCCGCCGCGCTGGCCAGCCTGCGGTTGATGAAGCGGCAGGGAACCGTCGACGTGCTGCGGGCCCGCGGCGAGCAGTTCACCTCGGGACTGCTCGCGCTCGCCCGGCGCCACCGGGTCCCGCTGCGCGTCAGCGGGCCGCCCGCCATGCCCACCGTCACCGTGGACGGCGATACCGAACACGCCTGGATGAGCCGTTTCGCGATCCATATGACGGCCGAGGGAGCTCTCGTTCACCCCACGCACAACTGGTTCGTCTCCGCCGCTCACGACGAGGCGGTCATCGAGGAGAGCCTGGATTGCGCGGCGCGGGCCATGCAACGGACCCAGGAGGAACGGGAAGCGACGGTCCCGGCGTGAGCGTGATCAGCATCTCCGGTGCGCACCACCGGGAACGGCTGCTGGCCTGGATCGCCGATGTGACGGGGGGCGCCGAGGCGGAGGAGGCCGCGGACGGTGCAGCGGGCGCTCCCGGCCGTACCGAGATCCGTACGGCGTCCCCTGGCCCGCGGATCGAGCTCGTCATTCCCGACCGGCCCGGCTGCGATCCCACCTGGTGGGCGGCCGCCGCGGTGCGCCGTCGCCTGCGCCGGGTGCCCGACGCCGACGCCTGCGCATCGCCGGACCTCGGGTCCGTACTGCGCGACGGCTCGTGGCAGCATCCCCGGTATTCCCACGAGGCGGGTGTCCCGGCCGAGTTCAGCGGGGTGCTGGTCTTCAAGCCGGGCATTGAGGTGCTGCCGAGCACCCTGCGGGAGCTGGCCGCTCGGCTGGCCGAGTGCGGTTACCTCGCCAGCCGCGCGCGGCTGACGGACGGCAGCGGGAGCGGCAACCGGGGCAAGGCCGCCGCCCACTACCTGACGCCCGCCGCGTTGGCCGAGCGCGGGACGCTGATGGCCCAGGAGCGCCTCGCCTTCCTGGAGATCTACGACCGGCCCGAGTTCGTCCGCCGGTTCGGGGCCCGCCCCCAGGACATCGAGGTCGTCACCGCCCGGCAGATCGTCGAGGAACGCGGCCTGAGCGAGGAACTGCTGGAGAAGTGGAGCACCGGCTCGGCCGAACTGCGCGGGCTGGACAGCCGGGAGATCGACGGTCCCAACGAGATCGGGGACTGCCTGTTCGTCAATGTCCACCAGGAGCCGGGATTCCACAACGGACGCGCGCTGGTGGTCATCAACCCGCACATGCCGGGAGTCCTCTCCCGCCTGGAGCACAGCGACAACCGAACGCTCGCCGTCCTCGTCACCGCGCATTCGCCGGCCGCGCTGCCCTGGCCGCGGATGCGAGCCGAGTTCTGTGGCGCGACCGATCCGGCGCTTGCCCTGCCGGGCAGCTTGCGCGGCGACGCGCTGGCCGGCCTGTTCCCGCTGGGGGCCGCCGACGGGGAGCCGGTGCGGCGGACGAACAACGGGGTCCACCTGAGCAACGGTGCCGTGGAGGCGCTGCACGACGCCCACACATGGTTCGGGCTGCCGCCGGGGCGCACCGGGATCGGACGGGCGTTCACCGAACGCGGCCTGGACCCCGAGACCGTACTGGCGCGGCCCTTCGTGGACCGCGGTGGCCACCGCCGGGCGGTGGCCACCCTGACCGACGGCCTCGACCGTGACCGCGCGGCCGAGCTGCTCGCCCAGGGACGCCTGTGCGGCGTGGACGCCTTCCGTTCCAGCGGCCCGAGCGTGCGGCGCGTCGACCTGTCCTGGGACGTCGCGCGGCGGTTGCGACGGGAGCGGGGCGTACGGGCCGTCCTGGCCACCGGGTCCACCGCCCGCAACCGTGCCTGCCCCGACTCCGACCTGAACCTGCTGATCGTCAGGGAGGCGGGCGCCTCGGCAGTCAGCCGGAGCACGGTGGACGGGATACGCGTCACGTCGACGAACGTGCCGCTCGCGGACATCGAGGACGCCTTCACGGCGGCGGAGGAGGCGGCCGGGACCGGCACGGCGGGCGTCGCGGCGGGTGGCGGGCCCGCGGACATGGGGTTCGAGACGGTCCTGGAGCGACTGTCCGCCGTCGACCGGCTGGTCGGCCTGCCCGTGTGGGACCCGGAGGGGCTCGCCGCCCGCTGGGCGGAGCGGGCCGCCGCCCTGCGCCCGCCGGCCGACGCGATCGCCCGGCACCTGGCCGGGGTACGGCGCGCCGTGACAGCCGCCGGGCGGCGGACCGCGCCCACCGGCCCCGCCTCCCCCGATTCCGTGGCGCGGACGTGGCACGCGCTGCGCGGTGCGGCCCACGACCTTGCGGTAGCCGTGCTGGCGCTCCGGTCCCCGCGCCACCACAAGCCCAAGTGGCTGCCGGCCGACCTGACGGCGGGCGGCCACCCGGAACTGCTCGCGACGCTGCTGGCCCTGTGGCAGGTGCCCCACCAGGCCGACGAGGCAGAGGTCCGAAGCGCGCTCGACCTCGCGGGGAAGCTCCCCGGCGTCGACTCCCGTTCACTCGCCGACGCCGGCAGCCTGTTCGCGGCCGACCGCCGCGCCGACGCTCTCTTCTGTGTGCGCTACGCCGCCCGTGACGCACGGCTCGGACGGCGGAGTGCGGCCGAGGCGGCGCTCCTCGGCCGGCCGCCGCACCACGCGCCCGGACAGCTGCACACGCGACTGGCCGACTTGGTCACCCGTTATCAGGACGCTCCTACCCCCCGGTGACCCGTCATGTCGTGCCGGTCCGAGCGGCCCCCGGCCCGTTGTCCGATTCACGGGAAACGGACAACCACTTGAGGCGAAATCGCCGGAGCCCGAAGCTTTTCCAGGGAGGTAAGGCCGCCCCCGAATTCCGGGCGGGGGCCTTCCCGTTCCCATGGAAACTCAATGCCTCACCGAGCAGAGAGGGGGGAAATCATGCCTTTGATCACCATGCGTCCGCGGCTCGTCAAGGTCAAGCCCAAGTCCAACCGCTGAGCCGGATCGGTGCCAGGGAATGCCGCCGCGGCACGCCGCTGCGGCGGCATTCCGGACGCTCCGAAATTCTCGACACAGGGATTCCTGATGACAGCTGCCGATCGAATTCCGGTCCGTCAGGAGCCGGGGCGGATCGCTGCCCTTACCGCGGACGGCGTCCGGGAAGCGGCCACGCGCCTGCCGGCCGGCCTCGTCGCCGTCCCGCGTCCGGAGGCACGATGAGCGACTCCGCCCACCCCGTCGGCATCACCGGTGCCGCCCACGCCTCGCCCGACTACCTCGCCGCGGCCGCCGAGGCCGAACTGCTGCACCGGCTCCACGGCCAGTGCTTCGTCGCGGACGAACAGCACGATCCGCTGCTGGACGAGCGGCGGCTGCTCGTCGAGTTCTGCGCCGAGAGCATTCTCAAGGACGCCACCCGGCTGGCGGAGGCACTGCGGATCGCCGGGGCGGGCAACCGCGCCGCGCGGCCGATCCTCGTACGCGCCCCGGCCCACGTCACCCTCGCCGAGCCGTGGCACCGGCACGTCACCTACCTGCGCCACACCGGCGGGCCCGCGGACGCGTCCCCCGAAGACCCCGCCCGCCACCGCCAGGCGCCGCTCGCCGTCCGCCCGGCCGCCCCGGCCACCGACGAGGCGGCCATCGCCCGCTGGCTCGTCAAGGCTCTCATCGACGGCAGCGCCGGCCACGGCGTCGCCGCCGACCCCGCCACCGCGGACGCCGTCGCCCGCGACATCATCGAGGCCCCCGACCGTGTCTCCTTCGTCGCCACCCAGGGCGACGGGCCGGCCATCGGCCACCTCACCCTGCTCGGCGAGGCCCACGACCCGGTCACCGGACGGGACTACATCGACCTGGTCGATGTCCTGGTGGAAGGCGACGCGGGGGCACGCCGGGCCGGCACCGCCGCGCTGACCGCCGCCGCCATCGCCCACGCCCGGAACGCCCGGCTTCCGCTGATCGGCAATGTCATCCATCCCGCCCCGCACCTCGCCGCGGGCCACGGCGACCGCGTCGTCGCCTCCCTCGTCGCCCGCGGCTGGGAGGTCGACCACGTCTTCTGGCGGCGTCCCGCCGGCCCGGACGACACCTGACACCAACCGCCCGACAACGGACCTCGCCACCACCGGCCTCCCGACCCTGGACGTCTCCGCCATGGATCTCTCGACGCTCTACGATGCCCTGGACGTTCCTGAGGAGCACGGCCCCGGCCGCCTGCTGTTCAGCGCCCGCAAAGCCCACTACACCCTGCCCTACCTCGTCCTTTCCGCTCTCGAGTACCACGGCCACCCCATGAGCGAGGCGGCCCGCGGCGAACTCGGACGGGCCCGGCGGCGGGCCCGCCACTACGAGGAAGTGCTGGCCCACATCGCCGACCGGGCCCGCGTACAGGTCGTCAAGGGGCCGATGCTCGCGCGCCACTACCCCGACGGCATCCTGCGCCCCCAGGGCGACCTCGACCTCGTCACGGACGGCGAGGCCGACCTCTGGCGCGCGGTGCGCCTCCTGACGGCCGACAGCACCCCGCTGTACATCGGCGTCTCCATACTCGGCGCGCCCATCCGCCACACCGTCGTCGCCCTCCATTGGCCTGCCGAGGACCCGCTGCTCGACCCCGAGATACGCGTGGATGTCGCCACCGCCGCTCTCGTCGGCGACTGCGGCGTCTTCCCCGTCCGCCCGCGCATGCCCGAGGACCCGCTCGCCGCCAACCTCCTCGCCCTGGCCGAGGAACGCCTGCAACGGCCTTTCCACGCCCGCGACATCATCGATGTCCACTTGCTCGGCGCCACCCCCATCGCGTCCACGGAGGCACTGGTGTCGGCGGCAGCCGAGTACCACCTCGCCCCCGAACTGCGGGAGTTGCTGGACCATGCGGCCACCCGCCTGCCCCTGGGGCACCTGTCCGGCCTCAGCGCCGCCCTGGAGACCGAGGTCGATCGCGAACGGGCCCGCCGCGCCGCGTACTCCGCGCCGCCTGCCCCGCCGAAGGACATCGACGCCGCCCTCGCCGCGGGCACGGCCCTGTACGGCATGCCGCTGCGGCCCGCCGAAGGACGCACCGACTGGGACCGTGCGCGCGTCCACCGCTACGGCGACGAAGCCCTTCTGCTCACCCCCGTCGGCGACTACCTCCTGGTCACCCACGAGATCGTCGCCCAGGAACGGTACGAAGCGGCCCTGCGGGAGTTGGACGCGCCGACGGAGCTGAGGGGCGAGCCCGGGCGCGGGGCCGGGCAACTGTCATGACGGCCGGGGCCGCAGCGGTGGAGACCCGCGCCCTCACCCACCGCTACGGCACCGGCAGGCGCGGCGGCTCCGAGGTGCACGCCCTGCGCGGCGTGGACCTGAGCGTCGGACAAGGCGAGGTCCACGGCCTGCTCGGCCCCAACGGGGCGGGCAAGACCACGCTGTGCCGCATCCTGTCCACCGTCCTGCTGCCCACCTCGGGCACCGCCCGCATCATGGGCCGCGACGTCGTCCGGGACGCCGACGCCGTCAAACGCTCCATCGGCATCGTCTTCGGCGGCGACCGCGGACTCTACGGGCGGCTCACCGTCGGCGAGAACCTGCGTTTCTGGGCGGCGCTGTACGGCCTGCGCGGCACCGGGCTGCGCCGACGCTGCCAGGCCCTGCTGGACCGCATGGGCCTGGCGCACCGGGCCGACGACCGTCGACACCCTCTCCCGCGGCATGAAACAGCGTCTTCACCTCGCCCGCGGCCTGGTCGCCGACCCGCCCCTGCTCACCCTCGACGAACCGACGGTCGGCATGGACCCGGTCGCCGCACAGGACTTCCGCGTCCTGGTGGACGCCCTGCGCGCGGATGGCAGGACCATCCTGCTGACCACCCACGACATGGCCGAGGCCGAAGCCGTCTGCGACCGGGTCTCCCTCGTCGACCACGGCCGGATCATCGCCACCCGTGCGCCCGCCGGGATCGGCGCCCTCATCTCCCGCTACGAGCGCGTCGAGGCCCGGGGCGTCACCGCCCTGCTGATGATGGCGTTCTGCGGCGTACAGGTTCCCATCGGCTACTGGCCGCCCTGGATCGGCCGGATCGCCGACATCGTTCCCCTGACGCACCTGCTGCGCGCCCTCCGCGGCCTGACCGAGGACGCTTCGTCCGCCTACGTCTTCGCCCGGGCGGCCCTGGGCCTGCTCGTCGGCGTCCTCTGGCTGGTGATGGCCCACCTGGCCTTCGCATCACTCCTGCACCGCGGCCGCCGACGCGGCACGGTCGACTTCGGCCCGTAGCCCCGGCGGCGGGCTTCTCACCGGGCCCGGTGGCAGACGACGACGGGGCGCGGCGGCGAGCCGTGGGGCCGGTGCTCGACCGCGTCGAAACCCGCGGTCCTGGCGTCCGCGCTCAGGTCGTCGAGGGTGTACTCCGAGACCCCGCACAGGGCCAGCGTGAGCAGGTTCGGCATCAGGCTTTCCTGGCCGCCGGCGGTGGTGCCTTGCAGCCTGTGGTCGTACACGATGAGCGCGCCGCCGGGGTTGGTGCTCGTGTAGGCCCTGCGGACCAGCAGCTTCCGCTGTTCGGTCTCCCAGTCGAGCAGGACGTTCCCCATGAGGACGATGTCGGCCGTGGGGAGCGGGTCGGTGAAGAAGTCACCGGCATGGAAGGCCGGTGCCCTGGTCGCTTCTCGCTGGGCCATGTGCTCCTCGAACAGCGGGGCCATGGCCGGCAGATCGAAAACGGCGGCACTGAGGTGCGGGTGGGCGGCCACCAGTTGCGCGGCCACGCTTCCGCGTCCGCCGCCGAGGTCGAGCAGGGTCCGTTGACCGTTCCAGCCCTCGTAGGCGGCGAGCAGTGAGGGAACGACGTCGCCTGTCAGCATGTCCATCGTGATGATCGAGGACCTGAGGAGCTCGGGATCGTCGACAACGGTCCCCATGCCTCCTTGGGGACCCTGCTGCTCCCCCGTGCGCAGGGCAGCGGACAGGTCATCGAGGGACGGGATCATGACCTTTCGGATGAAGTCCCCCATGTACCACAGCCCAGCACGCGCCAGGTACAGGTCCGCCGTGGGGGTGTTGCCGTACTGGTCGCCGTCCCGTTTCAGCAGACCGAGGGCCACCAGCAGGCCGAGCCAGTGCCGCAGTCCGCGACCATGCAGACCGAGCGCCGAGCGGATCTCCTCCTCGGTCGCGGGCCCGGTGTGCAGAGTGGTGAAAAGGTCGAACTCCAAGGCGCTCACCAGCGCCCGGGTCGCGCAGTAGGAGCCGGCCAGACGTGTGATGTCAGCGAATCCGGCGTCGGGGCTCGCGGTCGGCGTCACCAAGGGGGTTTCCTTTCCTCGTTGCATGCATGCGTACCTGACTGCCGGCAAGGTTCTTCCGCGAAATCGGCGCGGATTCACGGCCCATGCGCCGACGCCGAGCCGGGCGGCCTCGACGCGTTGATGTCGTTCACAGGGGCTAGGCTGCGCCAGGCCGCCGATGGGCAAACCGCTGGTCCCGTACGGCATTCCGTTCGCCCGGCCCGGCCACGCGAACGCATCGCGAAACTACGGGCACGGATGGGTTTGGCAACGCCAATTACCGCACGGCGCGCGAGCGGTACCCCTCCCCCGTACCCCGATCTCACCCACACGCGTGGACCCTTCCAGGGCCTCGCATAGACGGGAACCGGAACGGAAAGCCCGTCACCCGTGCTTACCCGCAAAGCCGTCTGACATACGAATGGCACCCCTTATTTTCGGTTATTCCGCTTACGCGCCCCCAGCTCGATTCAGGTTGCTGTCACCCGAAAGGAACCGAAGCATGGGTTCGCAAGTCACCGAATCCGTCACTCCCAACGACGAGATGGCCGAGAACTACGATGTGATCGCCTCGTGGTTCCTCACCGACTGGCACGAGGCGCCGCGCGACCAGGTCGCGGGGTTCATGCAGCGGATCTGGGAGGAGCACAGCCCCCCGGTGAACAAGGTTCTGGAGCTGTGCTACGGCCCGGGCCTGACGCTCAGGGAACTCGTCCGGCGGGGGTACGGCGTCACCGGCCTCGACGCCTCCCCCACGCAGTTGGAGCTGGCGAAGCAGAGGCTCGGACGTTCGGCACAGGTGCGGCTGGTCGAGGCCGGGCTGCCGGCCATCCCGCTGGAGGAGCAGTTCGACGCGGTCGTCTGCGCGGGGGGCGCGTTCACCTACGTGCCCAACTCCACCGTGCTGCTCCAGGCGTTCCAGGCCGTCCACCGCGTGCTGCGTCCCGGCGGCACCTTCATCTTCGACCTGTTCAGCGAGGCGCTCATGCAGCGGTGCTTCGAGTACACGGAGGACGCTCCGCGGGGCATCAACCTGGAGAGCAGGGGGCTCACGTTCTTCCTCGCCTGTCACCGGCCCGCCGCGAAGGACTCCTACGACCTGACCTTCGTGCAGTTCCTGCGGAATGACGCCACTCAGACGTACACCAGGAGCAGCGCGGTCCACCGCGTGCACACCCGGCCCCAGGAAAGGGTCACCGACCTGGCGGTCCAGGCCGGCTTCCGGCGGGTCCAGGTCTTCGACAACTACCGGCACCAGCCATCCGGCCCGGAGACCCTCTACGAGACCTACGTCGCGGTCAAGCCCGGCGGGCCGCCCGCCCGGCCCGAGGCGTCGTCCGGCCGGGCGGCCCACCCGCCACGCCCGTGACAGTCGAACGCAGCCATACGTCGAGAGGAACCGATCCATGCTCGTACAAGGCACCGAACCGTCCCACCCCTATTCGTTCCTGCCCGAGGGGTACGACGCCGCCGACGCGTGGTGCGTCGACAAGTTCAGGCTGGCGCCGCGGAGTCAGGTCGCGGACTTCGTCCACGAGAGCTGGCGGGAACGCGGCGCACAGGTCGACAAGGTCCTTGACCTCTGCTGCGGCAGTGGCCTGCTCCTCCGGGAACTGCTCCAGCGGGGATACGACGTCACCGGCCTCGACCGGTCCTCGGCCCAGCTGCAACAGGCCGAGCTGAAGATCCGTTCACAGGAGCGGGCCCGGCTTGTCAAAGCCGAGCTGCCGGCCATTCCCCCTGGACGACGAATTCGACGCGGTCGTCAGCACTGGCGCGCTGGTCCACCTGCCCAACGACACCACGCTGCTGAGGACCTTCGAGTCCGTCCACCGTGTGCTGCGCCCCGGCGGCACGTTCACCTTCGACATGTACACCGAACGCCACGCGGAGTCCTGGGTGGCGCACACGACCCCCACCGCCCGGGTCATCGAGAGCGGGCCGTTCACACTGCTCATGAGCATTACTCGGACCGCCATCAAGGGCACCTACAACTGGCATGGTCTGATGTTCCTGCGCGATGACACCACCCAGGCCTACGTCCGACGCAGCGAGACCCACCAGCTGTACGCGTGGGCGCAGGAGCAGATCGTCGGGCTGGGCGCCCGGGCCGGCTTCGGCGACATCGAGGTCTTCGACAACTTCACCCGCCAGCCCACCGGCTCGCAGACCGTCTGCGAGACCTACGTCATGGTCAAGCCCTGACCGCACAGCGCGGCGGGCAGCTGAGCCGCTGACGATGGCGCAGCGGCGCAGCGGCGCTCAGCGGACGGGACGGGCGCGTCGAGCGCGGTCCGCCTCCGGACGGCTGCTCGATCCCCCTGCCCCCCGGCGTGGGCACCGCCTCATGGATCAGGTAGGTCTCGTTCGCCGCCCCCTGAAATATCCTCCAACGAGGGGCGCCGGCACGGGACATACCGGTGACGTGAGCCAGGGGAGGAAGCGGCGTGGAGGACCTGCGGCCGGAGGATGCCCGGGGATCGGTGCGTACCGACTGCTGAAGCGGCTGGGCGGCGGCGGTATGAGGCTGGTCTTCCTCGGTCGCTCGCGTGGCGGCCGTCTGGTGGCGGTGAAACTGGTGCGGCCCGAGCTGGCCCGTGACCCGGACTTCCGGCGGCGGTTCAAGCGCGAGGTGGAGGCGGCCCAGCGGGTCGGCGGCTTCTACACGGCGCATGTTCTGGACGCGGACCCGGAAGGCGATCCGCCCTGGCTGGTCACGGCCTACATCCCCGGGCCGTCTCTCCAGGAAGCGATCACCCGGTGCGGCTTCCTTCCGGAGACCTCGCTGGGGCTGCTGGCCGCGGGCCTCGCCGAGGGACTCGCCACCGTGCACGGCTGCAAAGTGGTGCACCGGGACCTGAAGCCGGGGAACGTGCTCCTTGCGGCGGACGGACCGCGGCTGATCGACTTCGGCATCGCGCGCGCCGCGGACGACACCCAGCTGACGGGCACCGGGTTGGTGGTCGGCACACCCGGGTTCATGGCTCCGGAACACATCGTGGGCAACCTGGCCGAGCCGGCGGCCGACGTGTTCTCCCTGGGCGCGGTGCTCGCCTACGCCGCGACGGGCCGTCCGCCCTTCGGGAGCGGCGCGGCCCATGCCGTGAACTACCGGGTGGTGCACGAGGCCCCTCAGCTGTCGGGGGTGCCCGACGCCTACACCGCGCTCATCGGAAACTGCCTCGCGAAGGATGCCGCGAAGCGGCCGGGAGTTGAGCATCCGGTCCCGCTCTCCACCGGAGGCACCAGGCGGACCCGGTCCAGCCCTCGCGGCGCGGCGCTTGTCCTCACGGTCGAGCGGGGGCTGGTCTTCGACATGCGGATCTCCGCGGTGATCGAAGCCCCAGGTGTCAACGATGGTCGTCGGTTTCGGACAGTCCGGACAACCACCTGAGCGTTGTGTCGATGACGTGCTAGCTGTAGTTCCGTGACTCCTCGGCGGCCTCAGGAGCTCCAGCCGCTCCCTCGGCCGCTTTTCCGGCAGGCGGATAGGCGTCGCGCAGACGTTGCACGGTTGCCCTCACGACGGCACGGACGTCCGTCTCGCGCAACGGTTCGGAGAAGAGTGCCGAACTGAGCGAGAAGCCCTCGATCAGGGCGAACAGCAGGAGCGCCTCGCGGTGCAGCGCCTCCTCGTCGATCACGCGGTCGGCCAGCGCATCGCGCAGCAACGAGCGGACCAACTCCGCGCCCGCCAGAGACGTCGCAGCGATGTCGGCCGCAAGCTCCGGGTCCGTGCGCGCCATGACCCGGTATTCGACCAACGCGATGTTCTCCCGGCGCTCCTGCTCGCTGGTCGGCGCGGCGAACGCGATCACATCCGTGATCCGTGCCACCGGGTCGTCGGACATCGTCGCGTCGCGTTGCGCGGCGCGCTGCATGAGGACGCCCAACGTGAAGCGCATGACCTCGCGGATGGTGTCGCCGAAGTAGTGCCGGATGCTCCCGATGGCCAGGCCGGTGCGTGCGGAGATCCGGGCGAGGGTCACCGAGCGGACCCCGTGCGCGGCGATCTCGTCGATCACGGCGTCGGCGATCTGCTCTCGGCGGGCATCCGGATTGACTCTCTTGGGCATGACACCACCCTAGCCGCTTTCTGGCATGCGTGTGCTACTTTATCTAGCATGCCCATGCTAGATAAACGTCGTGGCGGTACTCCGTCCCGTAACGACCCCGGACAGGGCGATCGGAAGGACCCCCACGGCGTCGACGGGCTCGAAGGCCCCGACGGCGATGCGGAAATCGATCACATGTCGGGCCGGGCCTCGCTCTACCGGGACGACCGGCAGGTGCGGACCTCCGATATGCCGGTCCGGTTCCCGCTCGGATCGGACAGCTTCGGGGTCGCCGCGAGCAGGTAAGGCACGCGGCGGATTCACCTGGCGCGCCCAACTCTCCCGCCGGCCTCGCGGGATCGAACGAGCGCCTACCTTCCGCCATCACCGGCTCCTGGACGCCGAGACCGACGGGATCGAGAGCTGACACCCCCGCACCGACCGGTCACGTTGCTGCCCAGCGCCCCAACCCAAGAACAATCCGTCACCGCCGCCGCACCCTCGTACCCGACCGCGGCTTGGCATAGGAGAAACGCATGCGCCCACGTCCTCGGCTCCCCGAACGATCCCGACACCTCGCGACCGTGCTCGCCGCGGCCGCCACGGCCGCACTCCTCCCGCTCGCCGGATGCGCGCCCGCTTCTCCTCCACCGGACTCCGGCGCGGATGCGGGCCTCGGCGCCTACCTCGAGCAAGAGCTCGACTGGGTCGGATGCGAGAACACCGCGACGAGCGCGGCGGACGCCGAGCTGTTCGCGAACCCGGCGCTGGAGTGCGCCTCGGTCAACGTTCCGCTCGACTACGACGAGCCGGAGGGCGAGAGGGCGCACATCGCGCTCATGCGCCTCCCCGCCACGGGCGAGGCCGAGGGCTCCCTGCTGATCAACCCGGGCGGCCCCGGAGGCTCCGGTACCAACTTCGTCGCGTCCACCCTGCCACTGTGGCAGGCAAGCCCCGTCGCCGAGCGCTTCGACATCGTCGGCTTCGACCCGCGCGGGGTCGCGTCGTCGACCCCCGCTCTCAACTGCTACACCGACGAGGAGTACGACGCGGGCGACGTGCCGCGGTTCGGCGCGGTGTACGACATCACGAGCGCCGAGGAGGCGGTCGAGCTCGCGGAGCGCTGCGCGGACGGTTCCGGCGGCACCGCGAACCTCGTGAACGCCGGGTCTGCGAGCGTCGTGCGCGACATGGACATCATGCGCAAGGTGCTCGGTGACGACCAGCTGACCTATCTCGGCTACAGCTACGGCTCCGAGCTCGGCGCCATGTACGCCGCGACCTACCCCGAGAAGGTCCGCGCGATCGTGCTCGACGGGGCCGTCTCGCCCGACCTGACGGCGAGCGAGTTCCGCCTCTCCTCATTCACCGGCCTGCAGGCACGGTTCGACGACCTCGCCGCTCTGTGCGCGGAATCGCCCGACTGCGTTCTCGGCCCCGACCCCGCGGCTGCGAACGATCGCCTGCACGAGATCGTCCAGCCGCTTGTCGAGACACCAGCGGCGACCGCCGGCGGCCGGGACCTGAGCGTCTGGGACGTGTACCTCGGCATCAGCGGTGGACTGTACTCCGAAGCGAAATGGCCCGACGTCATCTCCGCCCTGACTGAGCTCGAGGCAGGGAACGCCGACGAGATGCTCGCCCTGCGCGACACCTTCTACGCCCGCACGGCGGACGGCGCCTACGGCCTGGACTTCGACACGAACATCGCCGTGCGCTGTATGGACTCGCCCCGTCCGACGCCGGAGGAACAGACCGCGCTCGCACGCGAGATCGGGGAGGTCGCGCCAATGTTTGACCTCGACGTGTTCACGGCGGGGAACTACCACAGCGAATGCGAGGCGTGGCCCGCGCCGCCGACACGCGACGAGCCCTGGCTCGCCGATGCCGAAGGCCTCCCGGAGACGCTTATCGTGTCGGTCACCGGCGATCCGGTCACGCCGCACGAGGGCGGCATCGCGATGGCGCAAGCTCTCGACGGAAGCCTGCTCACCGTCGACGGCAAGCAGCACGGCGCCTACCTCCTCGGCGGCAGCAAGTGCGTCGATGACGTGGTCGACGCGTATCTCCTCGACCTCGAATCCCCGCCCGCCGACGCCCGTTGCAGCCTGTGAGAAGTGGTTTCCGGACCGCGTGTCGCTCCCGGGATGGCTTGTCACCGGTGGGTCATCCCGAAGCGGGGCATCGGGCCGCGCCTGCGGCCCGAGCAGGCACTTCCCACAGCCGTCAAAGGGCCGCTCCACCGTCTCCAGGTCCGCTCAGCCGGGGAAGCTCAGCCGAGGAAGCTCAGCCGCACCTGGCGGTCCGGATTGTCGCCGTTCGTATCGACCAGGCAGATCGACTGCCAGGTGCCCAGTTGCAGGCGTCCGCCGAGCACCGGGAGGGTGGCGTGGGGGGCGACGAGTGCGGGCAGGACGTGGTCGCGGCCGTGGCCGGGGGCGCCGTGGCGGTGGCGCCAGCGGTTGTCCGCGGGGAGCAGGTCTCGCAGGGCCGACAGCAGGTCGTCGTCGCTGCCGGCGCCCGTCTCCAGGATCGCGACGCCCGCGGTGGCGTGCGGGACGAAGATGTTGAACAGGCCGTCGGCCCCGCTCGCCGCCTCCGCGAGGAACGACTCGCAGTCGCGTGTGAGGTCCGTGACGGCCTCGGAGGTGCCGGTCGTGATGTGCAGGACGGTGGTGCGGAAGGAGTCGCTCATGGCACCACGCTACGAGGCGAGAAGGCTCAGCGCCGTTCGGCGAGGCTGGACTGGCGGACGATCAGTTCCGGGTCGAGGACGATGCGCTGGTGGCGGTGGAGTCCCGCGTCCTCGCCCGTTTCCTCCAGCAGCAGTTCGGCGGCCTGCCGTCCCATCCGTACCGCGGGCTGGCGGACCGAGGTGAGCGGCACCGCGGCGGCCGCGGCGAACTCGATGTCGTCATAGCCGACGAGCGCCACCTCGTCCGGTACGCCGACGCCCGCGGCGAACAGGGCCTGGAGGACACCGAGGGCCAGCAGGTCGTTGGCGCAGAACACGGCGGAGGGGCGGGCGGGCATGCCGAGCAGGCGGGCGCCCGCGTCGCGGCCGGAGGCCACGTCGAGCCGTTCGGCCTCGACGTGGCGCAGCGCGTCCTCGCCGAGGCCCGCCTCGGCGAGCGCGGCCACCGCGCCCTCCTTGCGGTCCTGGCACTGCTTGAGCGACATCGGTCCGCTGACGTACGCGACCGAGGTGTGCCCCTGCGCCAGCAGGTGGCGCACGGCGAGCGTGCCGCCGAGGACGTCGTTGACGGAGACCGAGCAGCCCTCGGCGCTCGGGAGCACCCGGTCGACGAAGACGAACGGGATGCCGTGCCGCCGGAAGTCGGCCAGGTTGCGGCCCGACATGTCGGCGGGCGTCACCAGGACGCCGCGGACCCGCTGTTCGGCGAACAGGGACAGGTAGTCGCTCTCCTCCGACGTGCTCTGCGCGCTGTTGCAGAGCATCACGCCCAGTTTGGAGGCGCGGGCGACGCGCTCGGCGCCGGAGGCGACGTCCACGAAGAACGGGTTGCCCATGTCGAGCACGAGCAGGGCGATGATCCGGCTCTGGCCGGCGCGCAGTTGCCTGGCGGACTCGCTGCGGACGTACCCAAGTTCCGCGATGGCCTCCTGGACCCGCTGCCGGGTCTCCTCGGCGACCATGTGCGGGCGGTTGATGACGTTGGACACGGTCCCCACCGACACCCCGGCCTGCCTGGCCACTTCTTTGATCCCCACCGTGTGCGCCATGTCCGTGCCCCGTTCATCTCGTGAGCGCTCTCACCGCCGGGCCATGGTATGCAACCCGGCGGGTGGCGGCCGTGCCCCACCCGGTGGTTCAGGCGAGGTGGAAGACCTCGGTGAGCGGGCGCATGGCCTCGTCGGGGCGCGCGCCGTCCAGGGATTCGAAGAAGCCGCTCATCTCGGCCTGCCAGCGCGCGTTGACGTCGGTGGCGGCCATGGCCTCCTGTGCGGCGGCGAAGTCGTCGGTCTCCAGGTAGCCGACGAGGAGGCCGTCCTCCCGCAGGAAAAGCGAGTAGTTGTGCCAGCCGGACGCCGAGAGCGCCTGCTGCATCTCGGGCCACACCTCGGCGTGCCGCGCCCGGTACTCCTCGATCCGGTCCGCCCTGACCTTCAGCAGAAAACAGACGCGCTGCACGACCTCACCTCTTCTGATACTTCTTCCGGTGACCTTCTGAAAGGATTCATATGCCCGCGGGCAAGCTAGCCACGCCCCGCGCGCGCCGTCAAGATCCGAAAGGCCCGGCCGCGCCGGATCGGTGCCCGAGCCCGCGAGGAACCCCGACGACCGTCGTCCGCTCCCTTGACAGCATGTGACGGGCGCTCTTAGCGTCCTGGTAGTGAAACGATTCATAGCGGCGCTGAGCACCTTGGGAGCCCTGATCGCATGACCGCCCCATCCGCCGTCAAAGCGGCCCTGTCCTCGCAGTCCATAGAGACCCCGTCGTGGGCCTACGGAAACTCCGGCACCCGCTTCAAGGTGTTCGCCCAGGAGGGCGTGCCCCGCGACCCCTGGGAGAAGATCGACGACGCGGCGCAGGTGCAGCGGCACACCGGGGTCGCCCCGGTCGTCGCGCTGCACATCCCCTGGGACAAGGTCGACGACTACGCCGCGCTCGCGCGCCACGCCGAGGAGCGGGGGCTGCGTCTCGGCGCGATCAACGCGAACGTGTTCCAGGAGGACGAGTACCGGCTCGGCAGCGTCTGCCACCCGGACGCCGCCGTGCGGCGCAAGGCGCTGGACCACCTGTTCGAGTGCGTGGACATCATGGATGCCACCGGCTCGCGCGACCTGAAGCTGTGGTTCGCCGACGGCACCAACTACCCAGGCCAGGACGACATCCGCGCCCGCCAGGACCGCCTGGCCGAGGCGCTGGCCGCGGTGTACGAGCGGCTGGGCGAGGAGCAGCGGCTGCTGCTTGAGTACAAGTTCTTCGAGCCCGCCTTCTACACCACCGACGTGCCGGACTGGGGCACGGCGTACGCGCACTGCCTCAAGCTCGGCGACCGGGCCGAGGTCGTGGTGGACACCGGGCACCACGCGCCTGGCACCAACATCGAGTTCATCGTGGCGCTGCTGCTGCGCGAGGGGAAGCTCGGCGGTTTCGACTTCAACTCCCGCTTCTACGCCGACGACGACCTGATGGTGGGCGCGGCCGACCCGTTCCAGCTGTTCCGCATCATGTGCGAGGTCGTCGGCGGCGGCGGGCTCGGCCCCGGGGTCGCCTTCATGCTCGACCAGTGCCACAACATCGAGCCCAAGATCCCGGCGATCATCCGTTCCGTGATGAACGTCCAGGAGGCCACCGCCAAGGCGCTGCTCGTCGACCGCGAGGCGTTGGGCGCCGCGCAGTCCGCGGGCGACGTGCTGGGCGCGAACGCGGTACTGATGGACGCCTTCAACACCGACGTGCGGCCGCTGCTCGCGGAGCTGCGTGCGGAGTCGGGCCTGGCCCCTGACCCGGTGGCGGCCTACCACCGCTCGGGCTGGGCCGAGCAGATCACGGAGAACCGCAAGGGCGGCCAACAGGCCGGATGGGGAGCCTGAACCGATGACGACGCAGGAACACCAGGCCGTGACCGAGCTGCTGGCGCGGTCGCACCGGCTGGGCGCGGACCCGCGCAACACGAACTACGCCGGGGGCAACACCTCCGCCAAGGGCACCGCGACCGATCCGGTGACCGGCGGCGAGGTGGAGCTCATGTGGGTCAAGGGCTCCGGCGGTGACCTGGGCACGCTGCGGCCCGCCGGCCTGGCCGCGCTGCGCCTCGACCGGCTGCGGGCGCTGCGCGAGGTCTACCCGGGCGTGGCGCGCGAGGACGAGATGGTCGCCGCGTTCGACTACTGCCTGCACGGCAAGGGCGGGGCGGCGCCCTCCATCGACACGGCGATGCACGGCCTGGTCGCCGCGCCCCACGTCGACCACCTGCACCCCGACTCGGGTATCGCGCTGGCCTGTGCGGCGGACGGGGAGGCGCTGACCAAGGAGTGCTTCGGCGAACAGGTGGTGTGGGTGCCGTGGCGCAGGCCGGGCTTCCAGCTGGGCCTGGACATCGCCGCCGTGCAGCGTGCGCACCCGCAGGCCATCGGCTGCGTCCTGGGCGGCCACGGCATCACCGCGTGGGGCGCGACGAGCGAGGAGTGCGAACGGAACTCGCTGCGCATCATCCGCACGGCCGAGGAGTTCCTCCAGCGGCGCGGCAGGGCCGAGCCGTTCGGTCCGGTGCGCGAGGGCTACGTGGCGCTGCCCGCGGCCGAGCGCCGGGAGCGCGCGGCGGCGCTCGCGCCGGTGGTGCGGGCGATCGCGAGCGCCGACCGGCCGCAGGTGGGGCACTTCACCGACACGGATGAGGTGCTGGACTTCCTGGCCAGGGCGGAACACCCGCGGCTGGCGCGGCTCGGCACGTCGTGCCCGGACCACTTCCTGCGCACCAAGGTGCGACCGCTGGTCCTCGACCTGCCGGCCGGGGCGCCGCTGGAGCAGGCCGTGGCACGGCTGAAGGAGCTGCACGAGGAGTACCGCGCGGAGTACCGGGCGTACTACGAACGGCATGCGGACGAGACGTCGCCGCCGATGCGCGGCGCGGACCCGGCGATCGTGCTGGTGCCCGGGGTCGGCATGTTCTCCTTCGGGAAGGACAAGCAGACCGCCCGGGTCGCGGGCGAGTTCTACGTGAACGCGATCAACGTGATGCGCGGCGCCGAGGCCGTCTCCTCCTATGCACCGATCGAGGAGTCGGAGAAGTTCCGCATCGAGTACTGGGAGCTGGAGGAGGCGAAGCTGCGGCGGATGCCGGCGCCGAAGCCCCTGGCCACGCGGGTCGCGCTGGTGACCGGCGCGGGCTCGGGCATCGGGCGGGCGACCGCGGCGCGGCTGGCGGCCGAGGGCGCCTGCGTGGTCGTCGCGGACCTGAACGCCGAGGCCGCCGAGGAGGTCGCGGCCGAGCTGGGCGGCTCGGACCGGGCGGTCGCGGTCACGGTGGACGTCACCTCGGAGGAGCAGATCCGGGAGGCGTTCCGGGCGGCGGTGCTCGCGTTCGGCGGCGTGGACCTCGTCGTCAACAACGCGGGCATCTCCGTGTCCAAGCCGCTGCTTGAGACGACCGTGCGCGACTGGGACCTCCAGCACGACATCATGGCCCGCGGCTCGTTCCTGGTGTCGCGGGAGGCGGCCCGGGTGATGATCGAGCAGGACCTGGGCGGCGACATCGTCTACATCTCGTCGAAGAACGGCGTCTTCGCCGGGCCGAACAACATCGCCTACGGCGCGACGAAGGCCGACCAGGCGCACCAGGTGCGGCTGCTCGCGGCCGAGCTGGGCGAGCACGGCATCCGGGTCAACGGCGTGAACCCGGACGGCGTGGTGCGCGGCTCCGGCATCTTCGCCGGCGGCTGGGGCGCGAAGCGGGCCGCCGTCTACGGGGTGCCGGAGGAGAAGCTGGGCGAGTTCTACGCGCAGCGGACGCTGCTGAAGCGTGAGGTGCTGCCCGAGCACGTGGCCAACGCGGTCTTCGCGCTGACCGGCGGCAACCTCTCCCACACCACGGGCCTGCACATTCCGGTGGACGCCGGGGTGGCCGCCGCGTTCCTGCGCTGACCGTGGGCGGCATGGGAGACGTGACCGACGACAGGAACGAGGTGCCCCCGCCCGCCGAGGCCGGCGGGGGCGGCCGCCCGTTCGCCGCGGTGGATCTCGGCGCGTCGAGCGGGCGGGTGATGCTGGGCTTCGCGGGCGGTGGTGAGCTGTCGCTGCGCGAGGTGCACCGCTTCCCCAATGAGCCGGTGCGGGTCGGCGGCACGCTGTACTGGGACATCCTGGCGCTGTATCGCGGGGTGCTGACCGGGCTGCGGACGGCCGGCCGGGAGACCGGCGGGCGGCTGGCGGGGGTCGGGATCGACTCGTGGGCGGTGGACTACGGCCTGCTGGACGCGTCGGGCGCGCTGCTCGGCAATCCGGTGCACTACCGGGACGGCCGCACCGAGGGCATGGCGGAACGGCTCGCGGCACGCCTGTCGCCGACCGGCCTGTACGCGCGGACCGGCATCCAGCACCTGCCGTTCAACACCGTGTACCAGCTGACGGCGGCGCGGGACGATCCGCAACTGGCCGCCGCCCGGCGGCTGCTGCTGATTCCCGACCTGATCGCCTACTGGCTGACGGGCGAGGCGGGCACGGAGCTGACCAATGCCTCGACGACCCAGCTGATCGATCCGCGCACGGGTGACTGGTCGCGGGAGGTGGCCCGCGCGGCCGAGGTCGACCTGGGCCTTTTCGCGCCGCTGCGGCGGCCGGGCGATCCGGCGGGGCGGCTGCTGCCCGGCGTGCTGGCGGAGACGGGGCTCACGGGCCAGGTTCCGGTGACGGCCGTCGGCTCGCACGACACCGCCTCCGCGGTGGCGGGGGTGCCCGCGGCGGGTGAACGGTTCGCGTACATCGCCACGGGCACGTGGTCGCTCGCCGGGGTGGAGCTTGACGCGCCGGTGCTGAGCGAGGAGAGCCGCCGCGCCAACTTCACCAACGAGCTGGGCGTGGACGGCACGGTGCGCTACCTGCGCAACATCATGGGGCTCTGGCTGCTCCAGGAATGCCTGCGCGAGTGGGCGGCGGCGGGCTCGCCGCAGGAGCTCCGGCCGCTGCTCGCGCGCGCGGCCGAGGCGCCGCCGCTGCGTTCCGTCGTGGACGCGGGCGACCCGGAGTTCATCCCGCCGGGCGGGATGCCGGAGCGGATCGCGGCGGCCTGCCGCCGCACCGGACAGCCCGAGCCGCGGAACGAGGCGGAGACGGTGCGGTGCGTGCTGGATTCGCTGGCGCTCGCGCACCGGGCGGCGGTGGCCGACGCGCAGCGCCTTTCGGGCCGCGAGGTCGACGTGGTGCACATCGTCGGCGGCGGCGCGCACAACGAGTTGCTGTGCCGGCTGACCGCGGACGCCTGCGGGCTGCCGGTGGTGGCGGGCCCCGCGGAGGCCGCGGCCCTGGGGAACCTGCTGGTGCAGGCCAGGGCGGCGGGCGGCGTGCGGGGCGGGCTGCCGGAACTGCGCGGCCTGCTGCGCGGCACGCAGGCGTTGCGGCACCATGAGCCCTCGGGCGGCACACGCGCGTGGGAACGGGCGGCCGCCCGGCTGGCCGACGGCGGAAAGGACTAAAGGGATGCGGGTCGCGCTGTTCGTCACGTGTATCAACGACACGCTGTACCCGCGCACGGGCCGGGCGGTGGTGTCGCTGCTGCGGCGGCTCGGCGTGGAGGCGGAGTTCCCCGAGGCGCAGTCGTGCTGCGGGCAGCCGCAGTTCAACACCGGGTACCGGTGGGAGACCGAGCCGCTGGTGCGGCGGTTCGCGGCGGCCTTCGAGGGCTTCGACTACGTCGTGACGCCTTCGGGTTCGTGCGCGGCGATGGTGCGGGAGAACTATCCGCGGATCGGTGCGAAGGCGGCGGCGGAGGGCAGGGGCGAGGAGCTGGCGCGGGCGGCGGAGGCGGTGGTGCCGCGGACGCTGGAGCTGACGGAGTTCCTGGTCGACGTGCTGGGGGTGACGGACGTCGGGGCCTACTACCCGCACCGGGTCACCTATCACCCCACCTGCCACGGGCTGCGGATGCTCGGCCTCGGCACGAAGCCGAAACGGCTGCTCGACGCGGTGGCGGGCCTCGAATTGGTGGAGCTGCCCGGCGCGCAGGAGTGCTGCGGCTTCGGCGGCACGTTTTCGGTGAAGAACGCGGCGGTCTCCGCGGCCATGGGCGCCGACAAGGCGCGGCACATCATCGGCACCGGGGCGCAGGCGGTGTGCACCGTGGACAACTCCTGCCAGCTGCACATCGGGGGCACCCTGGCCCGGCTGGGCTCGCCGGTGCGCCCGGTGCACCTTGCGGAGATCCTGGCCAGTACGGATAAGGAGCAGTGGTGAGCGGCACCTATCTGGGCATGCCCGCGTTCCCCGCGGCCGCGGCCACGGCCACGGCGAACGGGCGGTTGCGCGCGAACCTCACCCACGCCACGCACACGATCCGCGACAAGCGGGCGGCGGCGGTGGGCGAGCTGACGGACTGGGCGGCGCTGCGGGCGGCGGGCGCCGCGGTGAAGGACCGCACGCTGCGGCACCTGGACCACTACCTGCCGCAGGCCGAGGAGGCGGTGACGGCCGCGGGCGGCACGGTGCACTGGGCGGCCGACGCGCGGGAGGCCAACCGCATCGTGACACGCCTGGTGCGGGAGACCGGGGAGCGGGAGGTCGTCAAGGTCAAGTCGATGGCCACCCAGGAGATCGGGCTGAACGCGGCGCTCGCCGGGGCCGGGGTGCGCGCCTACGAGACGGACCTGGCGGAGCTGATCGTTCAGCTGGGCGACGACCTGCCGTCGCACATCCTGGTGCCGGCGATCCACCGCAACCGCGAGGAGATCCGCGAGATCTTCACGGAGCGGATGGCCGACTGGGGCCGTCCGGCGCCCGTCGGGCTGAGCGACCGGCCGGGCGAGCTGGCGGAGGCGGCACGGCTGCACCTGCGGGAGAAGTTCCTGCGGGCGAAGGTCGGCATCTCGGGGGCGAACTTCCTGGTGGCCGAGACCGGCACCCTGGTGGTGGTCGAATCCGAGGGCAACGGCCGGATGTGCGTGACGCTGCCCGAGACGCTGATCTCGGTGGTCGGCATCGAGAAGGTGGTCCCGACGTGGCGGGATCTGGAGGTCTACCTCCAGCTGCTGCCGCGTTCCTCGACCGCGGAGCGGATGAACCCCTACACCTCCACCTGGACGGGCACCACCGACTCCGACGGGCCGCGGGCGTTCCACCTGGTGCTGCTGGACAACGGGCGCACCGACGCGCTGGCCGACACCGTGGGCCGGCAGGCCCTGCGCTGCATCCGCTGCTCGGCCTGCCTGAACGTCTGCCCGGTGTACGAGCGGGCCGGGGGCCACGCCTACGGCTCGGCGTACCCGGGGCCGATCGGGGCGATCCTGACGCCGCAGCTGCGGGGGACGACGAGCGAGGTGGACGCCTCGCTGCCGTACGCCTCGTCGCTGTGCGGCGCCTGCTACGAGGTGTGCCCGGTGGCGATCGACATCCCCGAGGTGCTGGTGCACCTGCGGGAGCGGGTGGTGCAGGGCGGCCCCGCCACGGTGCGCGGGCAGCGGACCCGGCTGAAGCCGGCCAAGGGGCACGCGGCGGAACGGGCGGCGATGCGGGCGGCCCGCTGGGCGCTCGACCGGCCGGGCGTGCTGCGCGCCGGGCAGCGGGCCGCCGCCCGCACGCGCCGCCTCCACCCGGGGCGCCTGCCGGGCCCGGGGCGCGCCTGGACGGACACGCGGGAGGTGCCGGCGGTGCCGGCCGAATCGTTCCGCGACTGGTGGCGCCGCACCGGCGGGCGGGAGGACCGATGAGCAGCCGTGACCTCGTCCTGGGCCGGATCAGGCGGGCCCTGGCGGACGTTCCCCGGACGGAGGAGCCCGCCGACGTCCACGTCCCGCGCGACTACCTGAGCACCCACGCGCCCGCCGACGCGACCGAGATGCTGGCGGAGCACCTGGCCGACTACCGCGCGCTCGTGCACCGCACGGACGCCGCCGGGCTGCCCGGCCTCGTCGCGGACCTGCTCGCGGCGCGCGGGGCGAAGACGGTGGTGGTGCCGCCGGGGCTGCCGCCCGAGTGGCTGGCGGCGACGGGCGCGGCGCGCGTCGCGGACGCCGCGGAGACCACCGCGCGGGAGCTGGACGCCGTGGACAGTGTCGTCACCGGCTGCGCCCTGGCCATCGCGGAAACCGGCACGATCGTGCTGGACGGCTCCCCCGACCAGGGCCGCCGCCGCATCACCCTGGTGCCGGACCACCACATCTGCGTGGTGCGCGTTCCCGGGCAGGTCGTCGACTCCGTGCCGCAGGCGCTGCCGCGCCTGTCCCCGGCGCGCCCGCTGACCTGGATCTCCGGCCCTTCGGCGACGAGCGACATCGAGTTGAGCCGGGTTGAGGGCGTGCACGGCCCGCGTACGCTGGAGGTGGTTCTGCTCCGCGGCTGAAGGGATGCGCCATGGATCTGGTCGACGGCTTCGAACGCGGGCTCGACGAGTTCGGCGGGCGCGTGCACCGGGTCGGCGCGGAGCAGTGGGCGTCGGCCACGCCGTGCACGGAGTGGTCGGCGCGGGATCTGGTGGGGCACCTGACCGGGGAGCACCTGTGGGCGCCGTGGTTGCTGCGCGGCGCGACGCTGGACGAGGTGGGCGACCGGTTCGAGGGCGATGTGCTGGGCGAGGACCCGGTGGGTGCCTGGGATTCCGCGGCTTCGGCCTCCCGGGCGGCGGTCCGGGCCCCTGGGGCGCGCGATACGCCGGTGCACACGAGCGCGGGGCGGATTCCGGCGGACGACTACCTGCGGCAGATGACGCTCGACCTGGCCGTGCACGCCTGGGACCTGGCGCGCGGGATCGGCGCGGACGACCGGCTTGACGAGGATCTGGTGGCGCTGTGCCTCGACTACGCCAGCGGGCAGGCGGACACCTGGCAGGGCCTGGGCATCTTCGGCCCGCCGGTGCCGGTGGCGGACCGGGCCTCGCGGCAGGACCGGCTGGTCGCGCTGCTCGGCAGGCGGCCGTGAGGCCGCCCGCGGGCCGTCAGCGGAGGCGGACGGCCGGGTGGTCGGGCGTCAGCAGGTGGGTGTCGACGACGGCGGCGTGCGGCGTGAGGAGCCCGGCGAGCTGATCGGCCGCCTGGTCCAGGACCTTGCGGCCGGTCCCCGGCTCGACCGTTTCCAGCAGGAACACGACCTCCCGGGAGGCGGGCGTCACCTTGGTGCGGTCGCTGTCCCGGTGGTTCCAGTGGCGGGTGAGGACGTCGGCGGCGTCGGCGTAGACGACTTCGCCGGTCCTGGCCTCCTCCGTCGTGTCGGGCTCCCCCAAGGGGGTGAACGTGTCGCCACGAGCGGCGAAGCGCAGCTCGACGTCCCCGCGGACGGCCGCCAGGTCGAAGGCGCCCGCGGGCAGCCCGTGGCCGACGGAGACCGCGTTGTAGGTGTCGACGGCCGGGCTGATGCGGGGCAGCCGGCCGGACTTGCCCAGGCGGCGGCAGAGCGCGTCGACGCTGGGCCGGAACCGGCGCGGGTTGGTGCCGAACGCCCGGTACGCCGCGTGCCAGGACGCAAGGCCCGGGTCGGACTCGGCGGGCGGCGACCAGTCGCCGTCCGCGGCGGCCGTCTCCAGCTCGGCGAGCAGCCGTTCCGTCTCCTGCCACGGGGTATCGCCGCGCAGGTCCCCGGCGACCACGGCCGCCACCGCAAGGGCGGGGAACGCCTCGCCGACCGCCGCCGCAACCCGCAGTTCCGTCATCGTGCTCCCTTTCTCACGCCGCTCCTCCACCTGGGCGGTTCACCCTATCCGGAACGGACCGGGCGGCCGGGCGGCCGGGCGGCCGTCCTAGGGCGAACGGGGCAGGCGGGCCGGGTCCGCGGACCGTTCCGGCCCGGCCCGGTGGCGGCCTAGCGTCGGCGGCATGGACACACACGCCGCGGGAACGCTCGACGAGGCGCTGCTGCGCCTCCACGCCACAGGGCCCGAGTTCAAGGGCTGGCTGAGCAATCATGCGCCGATGGCCGTCGAGGCCCTGGCCCGGCACGGGCAGGGGGCGCGGGTGCACCGATGGCTGGACGCGTACGGCGGACGGCTGGAGGAGAAACCGGCGTCCTACGGACGGATCACCACGGAGAACTGGGCGGCGGCACTCGGCGACGCCCGCCATCTGGCCGACTGGCCGGTGTACTTCGCCGAGCGTCTGGCCGAACGCCCCTGGCGCGAGGTGCTGGCCGAGTGGTGGCCGCTGCTGCTGCCGGGCATCACTGCCTCCGCGACGCACCCGGTGATCCGAGTGGGCCACGCCGTGCGGCTGCTGCTCGCCGAGGGCGGGAACGCGCCGCGGATCGCGGAGTTGGCGCACGCCCTCGGGTACTGGGCGGCGCGGCACCAGCGGCTGCCCGCGGGCGTGGCCGTTCTCCCGGCGCCGGACGGCGCGGAGGCGGCGCTGCGGGCGGTGCGGCCGGTGAGCGACCGGTCGGGCGGGATCAACCACCGGCTCGGCGGGCTCACCGGGCTGCCGGGGTGGGCGGAGCGGATGCCGGAGGACGCGGACGCGGTCCGCGAGCGCCTGGCCGGTCTGGTGCAGGCCGCCGTCGGCTACTACGGCACGCACGGGCACGGGGAGCCGGTGATGCTGGTGCACGCGGCGACCGCCCCCAACGCGGTGCTGCGCACGCTGCCCGCGCTGCCCCGCGCGCTGTGGCCGGCGAGCCTGGCGGCGGCGTGGCAGGCCGCCGCGGGCGTCGTCGCCGCGTACGCACCGCCCGGCGGCCCCCTCCCGCCGGGCGAGGCCGGCGGTATCACGGCGCGGGAGCTGTTCGAGCGGGCGGCGGCGCACGGGAACGAGCACGTCATCAAGTTCGCCGACACCGCGCTCGACGTCATGGCCGCACGGCCGGGCGACCAGGCGGCGCCCGCCGCGGCACTGCGCGCCGTCGAACTGACGGACCCGGACGACTGATCCGGGGCCCGGGCGGCGGGCCCCCGTTCCCGCGCGCGGACGAGGGCCCTAAGCCAGCCGGGCCGTCCAGGTCAGGCCGCCGAGCAGGTGCCGGCGGAAGCCGGGGTCGCCGAAGCACTCGGAGGTGTGGCCGAGCGCCGTGTAGAAGGAGCGGCCGCCCGCCAGCTCATGGCACCACACCATGGGGTGGTCGGCGCCCATCCGGCCGCCGGTGTAGGTGGTCTCGTCCGCGGTGGCCAGGACCCGCACGCGGCCGCGCGGGTTGACCGAGAAGTTGTACCACTCGTCGGTGAACTCCCACCGGTCACCGAGGTGGGCGGTGGCGGGGTGGTCGTGGTCCTCGACGGTGACGACGCCCCGCTGGAGCTCGGGGTGGCCGTCGAAGACGGCGCCGACCACGTCCTCGCCGAACCAGGGCCAGCCGTACTCGGTGGTGGAGGCGCCGTGCACGCCCATGAAGCCGCCGCCGTCCGCCAGATGGGCCCGCAGGGCGCGGCGCCCGTCGTCGGTGAGGACGTCACCGCTGGTGGAGAGGAACACCACCGCGGCGCTGCCGGGCAGGGCGGCGGCCAGCTCATCCGGGTCCTCGGTCGCGGATACCTCCAGGCCCTCTTCCGCGCCCAGGTCGCGGAACGCCTCGATCCCGTCGGGAATGGAGTCGTGCCGGAAGCCGGTGGTGCGGGTGAAGACGACAATCCGGGGAGCGCTCATGACTCCCCATCGTAGGCCCGCCCTTCGGCCGCTCACGGGAGCGGCCTGCACGGCGTCTTTTCCGGATGACCACGCCGTAGCTGTCATGATCACGGCCAATCGGGGCACGGATACGGGACGGCACACCCCGGTCGGTGAAATATCGCACGGCATATTCCTCCGGCAGGTCTTCCACTCAACCCCCGCCGGGCCCCATGATCTTGAGCATCCCCTCGGGAGGAGTACGCATGCCCCGCGAACACGTTGCCGGGATTTTCGCCCAGCAGTCCCGGTCGTGCGCGCGCCTCGGCTCGCCGCTGTACGCGGCGCTCATGAGCCGGGCCGCGGACGACGTCCGGATGGGCGGACCGTGTGCGGCGGCGGTGGCGGGGCACCCGGACACGGTGGTGGACGACGCGCTGCCGCTGCGCCTCTTCGGCGCCGTACACGCGCTGGCGCTGACCGGCCGGGCGCCGGACCTGGCGGCGCACTACCCCAGCACCGGCGGCACGTTCCGGCGGGCGGACGCGGCCTGGCCGGCGTTCCGCGCGGTGGTCGCCGCGGAGCCGGAGTGGATCGGCGACTGGCTGCGCCGGCCCCCGCAGACGAACGAGGTGGGGCGCGCGTCTCTGCTGCTCGCCGGCCTGCTGTACGCCGTTCCCTCCGCCCAGCTCCCGGTGCGGCTGTTCGAGCTGGGGTCGAGCGCGGGCCTGAATCTGCGGGCGGAGCAGTTCCGCTACGTGGCGGGCGACTTCTCCTGGGGTCCGGTGGACTCCTCGGTACTGCTCGCGGACGCCTGGGACGGTGCCGTACCCGACTGGCTGCTCGCGGGCGCCGCACGGCACCAGGCGCTGCGGATCGTGGAGCGGCGCGGCTGTGACCCCTCACCGATCGACCCGCTGTCGGCGGACGGTTCGCTGGCCCTGCGCGCCTACGTCTGGCCGGACCAGACCGCGCGGCTCGAGCGTCTCGACGGCGCGCTGCGTATCGCCGCCAAGGTGCCGGCCACCGTGGAGGCCGCGGGCGCGGCCGAGTTCCTGTCGGAGATGGACCTCGAACCCGGCACGCTGACGGTCCTGTGGCACTCCGTGATGCGGCAGTACGTGCCGGCGGCGGAGTGGGCGGCGGTCGAGCGCGAGCTGGACCGGCTGGCCAGGGCGTCCGGGCCGGACGCCGGTTTCGCCGTCGTCTCCTTCGAGCCGTCCGACGGCGGGGCGGAGTTCCGGCTGTCCGTCCGGTCGGGCACCGGTCCGGTGCAGATGCTCGCCACCGCCCACCCGCACGGCCTGCCGGCCCGGTGGCCGGGCCCGGGGGCATGACCGATCATGAGCCCATGGGACACACGATGACCAAGGACGAGTGGCGCGCGTTCCTCGCGGCCGGCACCAGAACGGCGAAGCTGGCGACGGTGCGCACGGACGGCCGCCCGCACGTGGCACCGGTCTGGTTCGTACTGGACGGCGAGGACATCATCCTCACCACCGGCGCCGGGACCGTGAAGGCGCGGAACATGGCCGCGGACGACCGGGTCTCCCTGTGTGTCGACGACGAGGTGCCGCCGTTCGGCTTCGTGGTGATGCACGGCCGCGCCGAGCTGAGCGGGGACCCGGCGGAGCTGCGCGACTGGGCGGAGCGGATCGGCGGCCGGTACATGGGCGAGGACCGGGCGGCGGAGTTCGGCGCGCGCAACGGGGTGCCGGGCGAGCTGCTGGTGCGGGTCAAGCCCGAGCGAGTGGTGGCGGAGTCCGGGGTGGCGGACTGACCCGGCCCGCGCGGGGCGCCGTGAGAGGCTTCCGGCCATGCCACCTGCACGCTTCAAGGACCTCGCCCTCGACGCGAACGACCATCAGACACTCGCCGACTGGTGGTGCACGGTGCTCGGCTACGAGCGCCGCGCCGCGCCGCCCGGCGAACAACCGCCGCCCGAGTGGCCGGTGCCGATCCGGGACCCGTCCGGCGCCGGGCCGCTCATCTGGATCAATCCCGTGCCCGAGCCGAAGACGGCGAAGAACCGGCTGCATCTCGACGTCCGCGGCGACACCGAGGAGCTGATCGCCCTGGGCGCGCGAGTGCTGCGGCGGCGCTCCGGCGGGACGGAGTGGGACGTCCTGTGCGACCCGGAGGGCAACGAGTTCTGCGTGTTCCCGCCCGAGCCCGAGCCGGTGGCCAGGCCCACGGTGCGCTGAGGCTGGCCGCGGCCCGTTCAGGCGTGGTGCCAGGTCCTGCGGTCCCGCGCGACGCCGTACACCGCCTCGATGCCGTCCGGCTTCAGGACCCCGCCGCGGGCGGCGAGCCCGGCGATCCGGTCCTCGTGCAGCACCTCCACATCGCGCAGCGCGGACGTGACCCCGATCCGGGCCGCCCCGACGCACACCAGGAGCGCGTGCACGGTGACCGGGTGCCCGCAGGCGCGGCCGAGGGCGTGCGCGGCGCGGCGCGCGTCCCCGCGGCAGCGCCGCACGTCGGGCTCGGTGCGGCGGCCGTTGATCCGGACCACGTCCTCCCCCGCCTCGACGCGGGCGCCACGGCGGAGCACGGACCGGAACACCAGGAGGCCGCCGGGGCCGATCGCGATGTGGGAGATGTCCGCGTCGCCCGGCAGCGGTACCGAGTGCAGCACGCGCCAGCCGGCCCCGCCGAGCCGGTCGAGCCGGGCGCCCGCCGTCTGTTCGGCGAGGAGCGAGGAGCGCAGGGCATCCGCCTCCGCGCCCCGGCGCAGCAGCCGCATCCGCGCCCGGCGCGCGGCGCCGGTGGGCAGCGCGGCCACCTTGCCGTACAGGGTCTCGCCCGGCCGGTTGGGGGCCAGGTCGTCGTCCGGGTGCAGCCACAGCGGCCCGCTGCCGGGGGGCCACCGGCCGGGGTCTTCCGGGTTCTCCATCACGCCCTCCCTGCCCTCCATGACATCATCGTCCGGCGCCGGGGACGAGAGGCCGTACCCGGCGGAACGCAGCGGAACGCACCGCGGGTGCGGACCGACCCGAGGGGGACGGCAGTGGGACGGCTCATCGACACCGTGGCCTGGGTACACCTGGCGGACGGGCGCATCCTGGGGGCGCGCTCGCGGGGCAAGGAGCTGTTCTACATCCCAGGCGGGAAGCGGGAGCCCGGCGAGAGCGACGTGCAGACCCTGGTTAGGGAGGTACGGGAGGAGCTGGCCGTCGCGCTCGACCCCGACTCGGCCGAGCACGTGGGCACGTACACGGCGCAGGCCGAGGGCCACCCGGACGGCACGCTGGTGCGGATGGCCTGCTACACGGCGCGGCACGAGGGCACTCCGCGGGCGAGCAACGAGATCGAGGAGATCGCCTGGCTCTCCCTGGCCGACCGGCACCGCACCCCGCTGGTGGACCAGGCGGCGTTCGACGCGCTGGCCGAGGCCGGCCGCCTGCGCTGAGCCGCCGCGCGGCCGGGCCGGGCGCCGCAGCGGCTTCGTTACGATGAGGTCCTGCGGGAGGAAGGGCGGCACGAGATGGCCGGTGCGCGGACCGACGGGCGGGTGGAGCGGGGGAACCAGACCCGCCGACTGGTCCTGGGGCGGACGATGGCCATCGCCTCCGTCGAGGGGCTCGACGGCCTGTCGATCGGCCGCATCGCGTCGGAGCTGGGGCTCAGCAAGAGCGGGGTGTTCGCCCTCTTCGGCTCCAAGGAGGAGTTGCAGCTCGCCACGATCAGGGCGGCGCGCGCCGTTTTCGCCGACCAGGTCGCCCGCCCGGCCGCCGAGGAGCCGCCGGGGCTCGGCCGGGTGCGGCGGCTGTGCGAGGCGTTCCTGGCCTACTCGCGGTCGCGGGTGTTCCCCGGCGGCTGTTTCTTCACCTCGGTTTCCGCGGAGTTCAGCGCGCGCAGCGGCCCGGTGCGCGACGCGGTGGCCGCGGCCAGGAGCGAGTGGGTCGGGCACGTGCGGGAGCTGGTGGAGGAGGCGCGGCGTGCCGGCGAGTTGCGCGCGGACCTCGACGTTCCGCAGCTGGCGTTCGAGCTGACGGCGCTGCTGGAGATGGCGAACAACGATTCCGCGCTGCACGCGGACGACGCGGGCTACGGGCGTGCGGCGGCCGGGATCTCGGCCCGGCTGGCCGCGGCGGCGGCCTGAGGCAAGGGGCCGCGGGCTGCGGGCCGCTGCCCGCGGGTTGCGGGTTGCGGGTTGCGGGTTCGGCTTTCACGCAACGGGGTCGGTGGCGGCGGCGAAGTCCAGGACGGCCTCGATGACGGCGGGGTCGGCGATGACGCGGCGGTGGCCGAGCCCGCGGGTCAGCATCACGTCGGCCTGCTCGCCGTAGGCGGCCACCAGGCGGCGGCACTGCTCGACGGGGACCATGTCGTCGGCCTCGTCGTGGACGATGAGCAGCGGCATCCGCAGCCCGGCCGGATGGTGGGTGGCGGAGAAGCGGGCCCACAGCTCGCGCTCGCCGGGGAACATCCGTTCCTCGATACCGTGCCGCAGCTGCGGCAGCGCCCAGGGGCCGAGGCCGGCCCTGGCGCAGAAGCTGTCGACGAGGAAGCCGAACTCGGCGGGGGCGCCGATGGTGACGAGCCGGTCGGCGAGGCTTTCGCCGCGCAGCGCGTGGAAGGCGCTCAGGCCGCCGACGGAGTGGCCGATCACCGCGGCGAACCTGCCGTGTTCGGCGTGCAGGCGCCGGGCCAGCTCGCGATACTCCAGGATCGTGGTGCCCCGGCCGCCGGCCTCGCCGTGGCCGGGCGCGTCGAAGGCCACCGGGCTGTAGCCGCGGTCCGCCAGCGCCTCGATCATGGGGCTCCACCGGGAGGCACGGGAGAGCCAGCCGTGCATCAGCAGAACGGGGCGCTCGCCGTCGCCCCAGCGGTGGACGACGGCGGTCTTGCCGTTCACCGTCAGCTCGCCGCGCCGGGCACGGCGCATCACGGGCTCCTCGGCGGGGCGGACGGCGACGCGGGTCACCGGGTGGGCGAAGAGGCCGAGGGCCCAGCGTCCGGCGAGGCGGGGGGCGACGCGGCCGGTGCCGTTGAGGGCGGCGCGCAGCAGTCCTGCCCTGAGGTTCATGTGCGGTCTCCTGTCCCTGGGGTCGGCGGTGGGCAGCGCCGACGGCGAGATAGTAGCACGACCGTTCGCACAGTTTTATGAACGTGTGCCGGCGGCCCGAGGGCCGGCCGGGGTGGTCAGGAGGTCGCCGAGGTCGCCTCGACGGCGGTGCGCGGCGCCTCGCCGTCCCGCCGCACCAGGTCGGCGTAGCGGCCGCCGAGCACCATCAGCTCGTCGTGCGTGCCGAGTTCGACGACGCGGCCGCCGTCGAGCACCGCGATCTGGTCGGCGTCGCGCACGGTCGAGAGCCGGTGGGCGATCGTGATGGTCGTGCGGCCGGCGGACAGGGAATCGATCGCCTGCTGCACGGCCCGTTCCGTCCTGGTGTCCAGGGCGCTGGTCGCCTCGTCGAGGACGAGCACCGGCGGGTCCCGCAGAATGGTGCGGGCGATGGCCAGCCGCTGCTTCTCGCCGCCGGAGAAGCGGTAGCCCCGCTCCCCCACCACCGTGTCGTACCCCGACGGCAGCGCCGCGATGTAGTCGTGGATCTGGGCCGCCCGTGCCGCGGCCTCGATCTCCTCCTGCGTGGCTTCCGGCCGTGCGAACCGCAGGTTGTCGGCCACCGAGGCGTGGAAGAGATACGTCTCCTGGGAGACCACCCCGACCGCCCCGGCCAGCGCGGCGAAGCTCAGGTCCCGCACGTCCACGCCGTCCAGGGTCACCCGGCCCGCGGTCACGTCGTACAGGCGCGGCACCAGGTAGCCCAGGGTGCTCTTGCCCGCCCCGGTCGGTCCGACGAGCGCGAGCGAGCCGCCCGCCGGAACCGTCAGGTCGATCCCCTCCAGGGCCGGCGGGCCGGCGGTCTCGTAGGCGAACGTCACCTGCTCGAACGTCACCTCGCCGCGCACCCGTTCCGGCTCGACGGGCTCTGGCCGTTCGGTGATGCCGGGCCGCAGGTCCAGGTACTCGAAGATCCGCTGGAACAGGGCGAGCGACGCCTGGATGTCCACCCCGGTCGACAGCAGCGAGACCGCCGGGCGCAGCAGCCCTTGCTGCAGCGTGACGAACGCGACCAGGGTGCCGATGGACGGGGGGCTGCCGCCGAGCTGGAACATCACCCCGGCCGACCAGTACAGCAGCGCCGGAATGGCCGCCATGATCATGCCGATGGTGGCCATGCGCCAGCGGCCCGCCATGCTGGCGCGGATCTCAAGACCGACGAGCTCCCGCGACTCCGCGGCGAAGTCCCGGGTCAGGGCCTCGGCCCGGCCCATGGTGCGGCCGAGCAGGATGCCGCTGACCGACAGCGACTCGGTCACCATCGCGGCCATCGCCGCCATCTGCCGCTGCCGCTGGGTGGTGATGCGCCGCCGCTCCCGGCCGACCCGGCGCGCGATCCACACGAAACAGGGCAGCAGCGCGAGCGACACCAGGGTGAGCCGCCAGTCCAGGGCGAGCATCGCCACCACGGTGGCCACCACGGCGGTGAGGTTGGAGACCAGGGAGGTCGCCGTCGAGGTGACGGTGGCCTGCATGCCGCCGATGTCGTCGGCGATCCTGGACTGCACCTCGCCCGTGCGGGTTCTGGTGAAGAACGCCAGGGGCATCTGCTGGAGCCTCGCGTACACGGCGGTGCGCAGGTCGTGCATCACCTGCTGGCCCACGGTGGTGGAGATCAGCGTCTGGAGCACGCCGAAGACGCTGCTGGTCACGGCGGTGAGGATCATGCCGAGAGCGAGCAGCGCCAGCAGACCCGTCCGGCGCTCGGGCAGGGCGACGTCGATGATCTCGCGCAGCAGGAACGGGGTGGCGACCGCGACCAGGGACGACGCGCCGACCAGCAGGCCGACGATCGCGAGGCGGCCGCGGTAGGGGTGGAAGAGGCGGAGGATGCGGCGGATGCTGGGGGCCGGGGGCGTCTCCCCGGTCGGCGGGACGGTGTCGGGCTGCATGGGCTCCTTCGGGAGGACGGTCGAGGGAACGGACGGACAACGACCCTCAACCCTACGGCGGCGGGACGGCCGCTCAGCCGCCTCCGCGCAGGTCGGCGAGCGTGCGCGGGGCGCACTCGATGTCCGAGAAGCGCACGGTGTTCCCGGCGCCGGTCGGGGACTGCGCCAGGAAGCCGACCTCGGGGACCTGGCCGGGGGCCGGCCCGGGGCCCGCCTCCGTACCCGCGGTCAGCGCGAAGTACCGGACGAGGTGCCAGAAGCCGCCGTCGGTCGAGGCGTGGAAGGCGTAGGCCGGTCCGACGCGGGCGACCCGAAGCCACGCCTCGCCGGAGTCGAGGGTGAGGCCGTTGCAGTCGTCCGAGACACCGCGGGTCACCACGGACACGACGGTGGGGGCGCCCTGCGGGGACACTTCGAGGCAGAGCTTGGCCCAGTTGTCCTCGCCGGCGTACAGCAGCAGGACGCCGGCGTCGTAGGTCGCGGCAAGGCCGGTGGTGACGCGGGCGGTGAGCACGAAGTCGCCCTCGACGCGCCCGATGAGCGCGGGGGCGTTGGCAAACCGGTCAGGACCGCCGGGATCGCTGAACAGGTCCGTACCCGGGCCCGCGCCGAGCGTGAGGGCGCCATCGCCGTCGACGGACCAGTCGGCCGGCCGGTTCAACGGGCGCAGGGGCACGGGCACGGCCGGGACACGTATCTGCTGCTCCATGGGATTCCCCCTCTTCTCGCCCCCGCCTGCCGGGACTTTAAGCCAGGTGCCGCCGGAGTGCCAGGGGCGGCCGCGACACTGGCCGGAAGCGCGCGCCGCGTGTTAGGCAGGGGCCATGCCAGCCCTCGCGTCGTACGACGCCGTGATCGTCGGCGGCGGACACAACGGCCTCGTCGCCGCCGCCTACCTCGCCCGTTCCGGGCGCAGTGTCCTGGTGCTCGAACGATCCTGGCGCACCGGCGGGGCGGCCGTGTCGGACGAGGTGTTCCCCGGGGTCGCCGCCCGGCTCTCCCGCTACGCCTATCTCGTCAGCCTGCTGCCCGCCCGGATCGCGGCGGATCTCGGGCTGCGCACGGCGCTGCGCAAGCGGCGGTTCTCCTCCTACACCCCGGCGGTCCGCGGCGGCCGGCCGACGGGGCTGCTGATCGGCGGCGGAGAGAGCCGCACCCGGGAGTCGTTCGCGCGCCTCACCGGCTCGGACCGGGAGTACGCCGCGTGGCGGCGGTTCCAGGCGATGACGGCGCGGATCGCGGAACGGGTCTTCCCGACGCTGACCGAGCCGCTGCCCACCAGGGCCGGGCTGCGGGCGCTCGTCGGGGACGACGCGGCGTGGGAGGCCGTGTTCGAGCGGCCGATCGGCGAGGCGATCGAGGCGGCCTTCGAGGACGACCTGGTGCGCGGGGTGGTGCTGACGGACGCGCTGATCGGCACGTTCGCCTCCGCGCACGACCCGGGGCTCGCGCAGAACCGCTGCTTCCTCTACCACGTGATCGGGCAGGGCACCGGGGACTGGGACGTGCCGGTGGGCGGCATGGGCGCGGTGACCGACGCCCTGGCCGGCGCGGCGCGCGCCGCCGGGGCCGAGATCCGCACCGGGCACGAGGTGACGTCCGTCGCGGCGGACGGCAGGACCGCGGAGGTGGCGTTCCGCGGCCCGGCCGGGGACGGCACGGTCGGTGCGGCGCGGGTACTGGTGAACGCGTCCCCGCAGGGGCTGGCCGCGCTGCTCGGCGACCCGCCGCCGCCCGCCGCGGAGGGCGCGCAGTTCAAGGTCAACATGCTGCTTCGGCGGCTGCCCGCGCTGCGCGACCCGGCCGCCGACCCGCGGGAGGCGTTCGCCGGAACGTTCCACATCGCCGAGGGTTACCGGCAGTTGGCGGCGGCCCACCGGCAGGCGGCGGACGGCTCGCCGCCCGCCACGCCGCCGAGCGAGGTGTACTGCCACACACTCACCGACCCCTCGATCCTCGACCCGCGGCTGGCCGCGCGGGGCTGCCAGACGCTGACGCTGTTCGGCCTGCACACCCCGGCCCGGCTGTTCGCCCGGGACAACGAGGCGGCGCGCGGCGCGCTGCTCGACGCCACGCTCGCGGCGTTCGACGAGCACCTGGCCGAGCCGCTCGCCGGCTGCCTGGCCACGGACGCGGACGGGCGGCCGTGCATCGAGGCCAGGACGCCGCTCGACCTGGAACGGGAGCTGGCCCTGCCCGGCGGCCACATCTTCCACGGCGACCTGTCCTTCCCCTGGGCGGCCGCGGACGCCGAGGACGCCGCGGACGGCGGGAGCGGCGCGCGGTGGGGGGTGGCCACGCGGCACGCGAACGTGCTGCTGTGCGGGGCGGGCGCGGTGCGCGGCGGCGGGGTCAGCGGCATCGGGGGGCACAACGCCGCGATGGCCGCGCTCGGCCGCTGAGCCGGAGCCCGGCCGGTTCACCGCCGTTTGCCGGTTTTGCCCCCATGGGCCTGGGAACCCGGGCCGCGAGCCGAGGGGAGGCGATCATGCAGCACGACGACTTCATAGGACAGGTTCAGGCACGCGCCCGGCTCGACAGCCGGGGCGCGGCGGAGAGCGCCACGCGGGCCAGCCTGGAGACCCTTGCCGAACGCATTCCGCCGCCGCTGGCGGAGAAGCTCGCGGCGCAGCTGCCGCGCGAGATCGGCGAACACCTGCTCCGCGTGGCCTACGCCCCCGACCTGCCGGCCACCGGCGTGCGGATGAGCCGGGAGGAGTTCTTCGGCCGCGTCGCCGAACGGTCGGGCGCGGACATGCCGAAGGCCGTGCACGAGGCCCGCTGCGTCGTCGAGGTGACCGACGAGGCCACCGTCGGCGGACTGGCCGACAAGGTCCGCACGTCTTTGGACGACGACCTGGCCGAGGTGCTGTTCGCGGGCAGCTCCGGCCCGGCGGGAAACTGAACGGGAGGGAGTTGCGCCATGTCCGACGACAGGTCGGAGCCCGCGGCGCCCGATGCGGCGCTCGACGACGAGGCGATGGGAGACGAGGTCTACCAGCCGCCGGATTACGGAACCCGCGACGACCCGACGGACGTCGACCTGGACAACGCGCTGGGCCAGGGCGATCTGGACGAGACCCTGGACGAGGGCTACTCGCCGCCGGAGAAGCCGCTCGCCGTCAACGACTACGGCACGACGGCCGCCGAGCAGCGCGAGCGGGAGACGCTCGACCAGCGGCTGGCCGAGGAGGTGCCCGAGGTCTCGGAGCCGGCCGGCAACGGGATCGGGGACCAGCCGGGGATGGCGGGCGAGCCGATGGCCGCGGAGCTGTCCGGCGAGGACCGGGCGGGCCGCCTGGTGCGCGCGGACAACGAGACGCTGCGCCGCACCGACGGCATCGCAGCGGCGGACGTCGGCATCGACGGCGGCGCGGCGGGCGCGGAGGAGGCCGCGATGCACCTCGCGGAGGACGAGCAGGAGGAAAAGGCCGAGGACTTCGGCTCCTGACCGGCCACGCGAAGGCCCCCTTGCGTTACCGGACTCGCGTTACCGGACTCGCGTGGCGGAGGCCCCCGGCAGGCCTACGGGCCCGGCCGCGGCAGACAGCCGCGGCCGGGCCCGCGGGCGTGCGGGTGCGGCGGCTGACTACGATGTCGGTCGCCATGCACAGTGCACCTGATTTCCGCAGTTTCGTCGCCCTGGGCGACTCGTTCACCGAGGGCATGTCCGACGCCATGCCGGACGGCACCTACCGAGGCTGGGCCGACCTGCTGGCGCAGCGGCTCGCGGCCCGCAGGGCCGGTTTCCGCTATGCCAATCTCGCCGTGCGCGGCAAGCTGATGCGGCAGATCGCCGAGGAGCAGGCGGCGCCGGGCGCGGCGATGGGCGCCGACCTGGTGACCCTGGTGGGCGGGCTGAACGACGTGCTGCGGCCCCGCTGCGATCTGGACGAGATCTGCGGGCTGCTGGAGGAGTCGGTGGCGCGCCTGGCACCGTCCTGTCGGCAGCTGGTGCTGATGCGCAGCCCCGGCCGCCGGGGCGCGGTGCTCGAACGGTACCGGACGCGCATGGAGACGCTGTTCGCGTTCATCGACGACCTGGCGGAGCGGCACGGCGCGCTGGTGGTCGACCTGTTCGCGTCGCGGGCGCTCGGCGACCCGCGGCTGTGGGCCGACGACCGGCTGCACCTGACGGCGGAGGGGCACCGGCGGGTGGCGGAGGCGGTGTGGCAGCGCCTCGGCTTCGAGCCCGGCTTCGACTGGGACCAGCCGCTGCCGCTGACCGCGCCCGGCAGCTGGGCGGTGCGCCGCGGGGCGGACGTCAGGTTCGCCAGGGAGCACCTGCTGCCGTGGATCGGACGGCGGCTGAGCGGCCGTTCCTCGGGGGACGGCCTTGCGCCCAAGCGTCCTGATCTGGCGCCGCTGCCGGTCGAGGACTACCCGTAGAATCCGGTGGCGTGACTGACAAGCCGCGCATTCCGAACGTTCTGGCCGGCCGCTACGCCTCGGTGGAGCTGGCCACCCTCTGGTCCCCCGAGTACAAGGTGGTGCTGGAGCGCCGGCTGTGGCTCGCGGTGCTGCGGGCGCTCGCGGATCTGGGCGTGCCGGTGCCGCCCGGGGCGGTCGAGGACTACGAGCGCGTCGTCGAGCAGGTGGATCTGGGCTCGATCGCCGAGCGCGAACGGGTCACGCGGCACGATGTGAAGGCGCGGATCGAGGAGTTCAACGCGCTGGCCGGGCACGAGCAGGTGCACAAGGGCATGACCTCGCGCGACCTGACGGAGAACGTGGAACAGCTCCAGATCCGGCGGTCCCTTGAGCTGGTGCGGGACCGGGCGGTGGCCGTGCTCGCGCGGCTCGGCCGGCTGGCGGCCGAGCACGCGGAGCTGGTGATGGCCGGCCGTTCGCACAATGTGCCCGCGCAGGCCACCACGCTGGGCAAGCGCTTCGCCTCGGCCGCGGACGAGCTGCTGGTGGCGCTCGGGCGGGTGGAGGAGCTGCTGGCGCGCTACCCGCTGCGCGGGGTGAAGGGCCCGGTGGGCACCTCGCAGGACATGCTCGACCTGCTGGGCGGCGACGAGCGGCGGCTCGCGGAGCTGGAGGGCCGCGTCGCCGGCCACCTCGGCTTCGGGCAGGTCTTCACCTCGGTGGGACAGGTCTACCCGCGGTCGCTCGACTACGAGGTCGTGACGTCCCTGGTCCAGCTGGCCGCGGCGCCCTCCTCGCTGGCGAGGACGATCCGGCTGATGGCGGGGCAGGAGCTGGTGACGGAGGGCTTCCAGCCTGGGCAGGTCGGCTCCTCCGCGATGCCGCACAAGATGAACACCCGGTCGTGCGAGCGCGTCAACGGCCTGGCCGTGGTGCTGCGGGGCTACGCCTCGATGACGGGCGAGCTGGCGGGCGACCAGTGGAACGAGGGCGACGTGTCCTGCTCCGTCGTGCGGCGGGTGGCCCTGCCGGACGCGTTCTTCGCGTTCGACGGGCTCGCCGAGACGTTCCTGACCGTCACGGACGAGTTCGGCGCGTTCCGGCCCGTTGTCGCGCGCGAACTGGACCGTTACCTGCCGTTCCTGGCCACGACCAAGGTACTCATGGCATCGGTGCGGGCGGGCGTGGGCCGCGAGACGGCGCACGAGGTGATCAAGGAGCACGCGGTGGCCTCCGCGCTGGCGATGCGGGAGGGCGCCGAGCGCAACGAGCTGCTGGACCGGCTGGCCGCGGACGAGCGGATTCCGCTGGACCGCACGGGACTTGACGCGCTGATGGCGGACCGGCTGTCCTTCACGGGAGCGGCGGCGGCGCAGGTCTCCGCGGTGCTCGGCCGCGTCGAAGAAGTCGTGAAGCGGTACCCCGAGGCGGCGGCGTACGCTCCGGGGGCGATTCTGTAGCGTTCTGGCCCGGGAGGCGGGTGTGGGGAGTCTCACCGGCGGTGATCCGTCGCTGCTCCGCAAGATCAACTCGGCCGCGGTGCTGCGCGCGCTGCGGGCCGCCGACTCCTGCTCGCTGACCGATCTGGCGCGCGCGACGGGTCTGTCGCGGCCGACGCTCGACGTGGTGCTCGAAGGGCTGGCCGAGGCCGGTCTCGTCGCCGAGAGCGGCGCGGCGGGGGCCGCGGAGGGACGGCGCCCGGGGCGCCCGGCCCGCCGGTTCCGGTTCCGGGCGGAGGCCGGGCGGCTGCTCGGCATCGAGATCGGGGCGCGGCGGCTCTCGGCCGTGCTGGCGGACCTGGCCGGGCACCGGCTCGGCTCGGTGGCACGCGAGGTGCCCACGCGGGCGACGGCCGAGACGCGCCTCGCCGGGGTGCGGGCGGTGGCCGCGGAGCTGCTGGCGCAGTGCGAGGTCGACACGGGCACGCTGCGGGCGGTCGGCGTCGGCAGCCCGGGGATCGTGGTGGCGGACGGGTCGGTGGGGCTCTGCACGGCGCTGCCGGGCTGGACGGGGCTGCCGCTGGGTGAACGGCTCGCCGCGGCGTTCGGCTGCCCGGTCCTGGTGGAGAACGACGCCAACGCCGCCGTGCTGGCGGAGCGCTGGGTGGGGGCCGCGACCGGCGCCGACAACGTGGTGATGGTGCTGGCCGGGCTGAGCCCCGGCGCGGGGTCGCTGATCGACGGGCGGCTGCACCGCGGGCACGGCGGCGCGGCCGGGGAGATAGGGGCGCTGCACCTGCTCGGCCGGCAGGCGACGCCCGAGCGCCTGTTGTCCACCTCGGGCGAGCCGCTCGATCCGCTGGACGAGCAGGCGGTGGCGCGGGTGTTCGCGGCGGCGCGCGGAGGCGACCGGCGGGCCGGGGCCGCGGTGGGCCGGTTCGTCGAACGCCTGGTGCACGACGTGGCCGCGCTGGTCCTGGCGCTGGACCCGGAGCTGGTGGTCATCGGCGGCTGGGCGGCGGGCCTCGACGGGCTGGTCGACCCGCTGCGCCACGAGCTGGAGCGCTACTGTCTGCGCACGCCGCGCGTGGTGGCCTCGGCGCTCGGCGGAGCTGCCGTGGCCACCGGCGCGCTGCGGCTGGCCCTGGACCGGGTGGAGGAGGAACTGTTCGCGGTGACCGGGGAGGTCAGCCCGCGGTGAGGGACAGCGGCTCCTGGTCGCCGAAGGTGAGGCGGCAGGTGTCGGCCCGGTAGGTGGCCACCCCGACGGCGACGGGGCGGCCCCCGGAGGCATACCCGGTGGTGACGATCAGCACCGGCGAGCCCGGCAGCCGGTCGAGGAGCCGCGCCGCGTCGGCCCCGGCGGAGCCCAGCTCCACCGCGCGGTCCCGGCCGCCCCAGGGAAGAAGCTGAAGGCGGGCGAGCACGGCCCCGGCGCGGTCCGCGCCGCGCGCGGTGTCCGCCCACTCCCCCGCGGGCAGCACGCCGGGCGGGATGAACAGGTGCTCCGTCCCGATCGGCTGGCCGTGGGTGAACAGCGTGCGCCGCACGGTCTCCACGGGCCGGTCGGCGGCCATCCCCAGGGCATCGGCCACCGCGCGGGGCGGCACCGCCACGGTGCAGTCGGTCGCCACCCACGGGTCGCCGGCGGTGCCGGGCCAGGTGTGCTGCCCGGGGCTGACGTCGACGCCGAAGCGCGGCGGCGCGACGGTGGTGCCGACGCCGCGGCGGCGCTGGAGCCGGCCCTCCAGCTCCAGCTGGTCGAGCGCCTGCCGGAGCGTGGCTCGCGCGACACCGAACCTGGCGGCGAGCTCCCGCTCGTTCGGCAGGGTCTGGCCGACGGAGAACTCCGTGTCGAGCGCCTGCGAGAGAACGGTTTTGAGGTGCCAGTACTTGGGCTCGGGCTGCTGCTGGTCGGGCCGGCTCATGCTCACCCTGCCTCCCCCTGCGCCGGTCCTGTCCCTGGCCGACGCGATTATGAAAGGTTGTTGCGTATGTAGCGACCCTAGGCCGGGCGGGTGGCTTGGTCAAGACCAATCGGGGGCACGTAGGGTCTGTTCGTGCATCAAAGCGAACAAGAGGATCAGGCGCCCCATCCGGCCAGGCCCGCGGATGCGGAACGGCAGCGGCGGCGCGTCACGGTGGTGACGGGCGGCAGCCGCGGCATCGGGGCGGCCACCGCGGTGCGGCTCGCCGCGGCGGGCCACGATCTGGCGATCGGCTGGGTGGCGGAGGAGGAGGCCGCGGAAGCGGTCGCCGCGCAGGTGCGCGCGGCGGGCCGGGCGGCGGTGACCATCCGGGTCGACGTGTCCGTGGAGAGCGAGGTCGACCGGCTGTTCGACACGACGGCCGAGGTGCTCGGCCCCGTGACGGGCCTGGTGAACAACGCCGGAGTGACCGGGCCCCTCGGCAGGTTCACCGAGACGGCCACCGACGTGATGCGGCGGGTCGTCGACGTCAACGTGCTGGGCACGTTCCTGTGCGCGCGGCGCGGCGCCCGCGCGATGTCGACCCGGCACGGCGGCGCGGGCGGCTCGATCGTCAACATCTCCTCCTCCGCCGCGACGCTCGGCAGCCCCGGCGAGTACGTGCACTACGCCGCGACCAAGGCGGCCGTCGACACGCTGACGACCGGCCTGGCGAAGGAACTGGCCACCGACGGGGTCCGGGTCAACTCGGTGCAGCCGGGCATGACCCTCACCGACATGCACGCCACCATGGGCGACCCGCAGCGGCCGTGGCGCAAGCAGGACCGGGTGCCGATGCAGCGGCCCGGCCGCCCCGAGGAGATCGCCGGCGCCGTCGCGTGGCTGCTGTCGGACGAGGCGTCGTACACCACGGGCGCGGTACTGCGCGTCTCCGGCGGCCTGTAGCCGGGGCCGGGTCAGCCGGGCGGCAGATGGCCGATCTTGTCCGGGTTGGCCACGAGGTAGACCCGCTGGATTCGGCCGTCGGCGATGTCAAGCAGGAGCAGGCTGTGCGGCCTGCCCTCGCTGGTGACCAGCAGCGCGACCCCCCCGTTCACGTCGAGGAAGTGGAAACCGGCCGCCGGCGGCGCCTGCCGCCCGATGCCCGCGCTGAACCTGCCGACCTTGTCCGCGCCCTTGATGACCCGCACCGGCGCCTTGGCCTTGCCGCCGCTGTCACCGACGAGACTCACCTCGGGCGCGAGGATCGCCAGCAGGCCGTCGAGGTCGCCCTGCGTGGCGGCGGCGAGGAAACGTTCGGTGAGGTCGCGCTGCTGCCCGGTGTCGACGACGAAGCGGGGGCGGCGTTCCGTCATATGCCGCCTGGCGCGCCCCGACAACTGCCGCACGGCGGGCTGGCTGCGCCCGAGCGCGGCGGCGATCTCCGCGTACGGCAGGCCGAACGCCTCGCGCAGCACGAACACCGCGCGCTCCAGCGGGGACAGCGACTCCATCACGAGCAGCACGGCGTAGGAGACGGTCTCGGCCAGGACCGCGCGCTCCGCGCCGTCCGGCGCCGACTGCGGCCCCGCGGCGGCCCGGTCGGTCGGCAACGGCTCCGGCAGCCAGGGGCCGACGTAGGTCTCGCGGCGGGCGTTCAGCTGCCGCAGGCGGTCGATGGACAGACGGGTGACGACCCGGACCAGGTAGGCGCGCGGCTCGGCCACGTCGTCCCGCGGCGCGCCCGCCCAGCGCAGCCACGCCTCCTGGACCAGATCCTCGGCGTCGCTGACGCGACCGAGCATGCGATAGGCCACGCCGAACAGGGTGCCGCGGTGCTCTTCGAAAACTGCCAGTGCCTTGTCATCCGCGTCGTCTGCCACGGCTTCATCCCACCCGAGGCGGCTCGGATATGTCCAGTCGCTCACCTCGGCGTCACGGACACCCGGACAGACCGGACTCGATCTCCCTCCCGGAGGCAGGCAGATGGGCCCTGATCGGCTTTCATGGGTGGTCGCTCAGGAAACCCCCGGCCGCCCGGTAACCCGCCTGCGTCGCTCCCGCGGGCCCGCCGCGAGCCGAAGGCGGACGAGGTCGCAGAGCGATGAAGTACCTGACGGCGAAATTCAGCCGAACCATGCGGGCGGCGAGGCCGGAACCGGCTTGCCCGATCGTGCCCTTGTGTACGCGGGCGTACTGGCTCGACGGCGGGAGTCCAGCCTGACGACCACCTCCGGTAGAACGCAGGCCATTTCGCCCCCCAGTACTCCGGCGTACGCTACTTTGTTCCCAGCGCTCCGGCGGCGACGGCGCGTGCACCCCATGGCCAGATCACGGCATCGTTTCCGCCCCTATGGCCCGCATTATCTACTCACTATCCTCCGCATTTAGGCCAGCGTCTTGACGCATGCCGAAACGGGGTGCACCCTAATCACGGTGGCTTCCGGAGTCAGCGCATGAGTATGTCGATGCACAGCCAAGACGTATTACTCCTCCGGACGGCGCGGTTCTCACGTCAGAGGTACCGACAGAACGGATCGTTCTGGCATAAACACCTTCCTTCACGTTCCTCCTTCACGTTCCTCTACGTACTCGTTTTCCCATTCTTCTCCGCCGCGATTATCACGACCGCGGCGAGCACAGTTCTCCACTACACCATCGTTCCGATGCGGGCAATTCGATACGATACGTGACCGAGAGAATCTGGAGCGGGCCATGAAGGCCTCCAATGTACTGATCAGCGGTCTGGGCGCATTCCTGCCCGACCGGGTACCTATGGGATGGGCGGTTGAGCGGGGGCTTATCGACCGGACCGCCGCAGAGGAATACGGAATCACCAGTGTCACCGTCGCGGGCGAGATCCCCGCGCCCGAGATGGCGGTGCGGGCCTGCCGGCAGGCGCTCGAACGGGCCGGCCAGAATCCCGAGTCCCTCAGCTTATTGCTCTACATCAGCGTGTGGTATCAGGGCCCCCACGGCTGGTGTCCGCAGTACTACGTGCAGCGGCACACGGGCGCGGGGCGGGCCACCGCGGCCGAGGTCAGACAGGGCTGCATGGGCATGTTCTCCGCCCTGGAGCTCGCGGCGAGTCATCTCATGGCCTCGGCCGAGCACGAGGCGGCGCTCGTCACCTCGGGGGACAACTTCACCTCCGAGCTGCTGGAACGCTGGCGCTTCAGCCCGCACTTCGTCATGGGTGACGCCGGCTCCGCCGTCGTTCTCAGCCGACGAAACGGGTTCGCCCGGCTCAAGTCCGTCAACGCGGTCACGCTACCCGAGTACGAGGCCATGCACCGCGGGCCCGAGCCCCTGTTCCCGCCGGGAGCCGGCCTGCCGGGCAAACTCAACTTCGGCGACTCCAAGGAACGCTGGCTGGCAGGTCCCGACCAGGACCCGGCCGGTCCGCTGAAACTCGTGGCCGCCCAGGACGAACTCATCAGCCGCACACTCGACGAAGCCGGAATCACGATGGACGACGTCTCCCGCGTCGCCTACGCCAACGGGTCGCGAGAACGCGTCGAAGGACGGGCGATGACACCGCTCGGTCTGCCGATGTCCCTTTCGACGTGGGAACAGGGGCGCACCGTCGGCCATATCGGTGCCAGTGATCAGGTGGTGGCGCTCGAACAGCTTCTGCTCTCCGGTGAACTGGGACGCGGGGACCATTTCCTGATACTCGGCGTGGGGCCCGGGCTGAACATCGCGTGTGCCGTGATCGAGATCACCGAGACGCCGCACTGGTCCGCCGCTCATCAGGCCACCGCTTCGTGAAAGGCGTCTCATGGATTTCAACCGGAGCGCTGAACAACAGAAACGGTACACGCGGCTGGAGGCAGCCGCCCGCGAACTTCCCCCAGGTTCTTCCGCTGCCGGATTCCACCGGGATAACTGGAAAAAACTGGCCGGCCTCGGACTGCTCGGCGCGGCCGTCCCGGAGGAGCACGGCGGTGCGGGCTTCGGCGCTCTCGACACGGCCCTCTTATACGAGGCCGCGAGCGAAGGCGGCGCGAATACCGGACTGCTCTTCGCCGCCGCGGCCCATCTCTTCGCCTGCGTCCGGCCGGTGCTGGAGTTCGCACTCCCGGAGACCCGGAAGGCACTGCTTCCCGCCTTGTGCGCGGGAGATCTGATCGCGGGGAACGCCATGACGGAGCCGGAGGCGGGATCGGATGTCTCCCGATTAGCGACCCGGGCCACCAAGGTCGACGGCGGATATCTCCTTGACGGGGTCAAGAGCTTCGTCAGCAACGGACCGGTCGCCGATCTCTACGTCACCTATGCGGCAACCGGCCCGGAAGGCGGCTATTTCGGTTCCACCGCATTCGCCGTGGACCGCGACTCCCCCGGTCTGGTCGCGGGACCGCCGTTGGAGAAGTCAGGACTGGCGGCCTGCCAGGCCGGCGAGGTGGTGTTCACCCAGTGCTTCGTGCCGGACGACCGGGTGCTGGGAAGCGCCGGTCAGGGACAGCTGGTGTTCCAGACATCGATGCAGTGGGAACGTTCCTGCCTGTTCGCGATCTACCTGGGGCAGCAGGAACGTCTCATCCGGCGATGCGTCCGGTACGTGCGGGAGCGGCGGCAGTTCGGGAAACGGCTCGCCGACCTCCAGCCGGTCGCGGACCGGCTGGCGGACATGAAGCTGCGGCTGGAAAGCGGACGGCTCCTGCTCTACCGGGCCTGCGCCGAGATCGACGGCGGCCAGGACCCCTCCCTGTGGGTCGCCATGGCGAAACTGGCCGTGTCCGAGGCCGCGGTCGCCACCGCGCTCGACGCCGGCCGGATCTTCGGGGGCCGCGCCTTCCTGACGGAGTACGGGATCGAGGAGCAGGTGCGCGACGCCGCTCCCGCCACGACGTTCTCCGGCACGTCCGACATCCAGCGTCAGCTGATCGCCCGGGAGATGGGACTGTGAGCCTCTACAGCCTGGTGGTCGATGCCGCGGCCCGGACGCCGGACGCGCTCGCGGTCCACGACCTCGCCACCGAACTCAGCTACGGCGCGCTCGACGCACGCGCGGACGCGTACCTGGCCGCGCTGCGCGGTCGCGGCGTCCGGCCGGGCGACCGCGTCCTGGTGTGGACGGAGAAGACGACCGAATCGAATGGCCGTCGCCCAAGCGGTGCTGCGGTGCGGCGCGATCCATGTTCCCGTTCCGCGGAGCAATCCCCGGGAGCGGGTCGCCCGGATCGCCGCGGACGCACGCCCGGCACTGATCGTCACGGACCACGGCGAGCAGGTCGCCGGCACCGTCTCCTTACCTTGCGCGGATCTCCTCAAGGAGGCGGCCCACGGCCCGGGCGCCGCGCATCATCCGGTCCGGCCGGCCGACCCGGCCTACATCCTGTACACCTCGGGGTCGACGGGAACGCCGAAGGGCGTCTGCCTGAGCCACGGGAACGCGCTCGCGTTCGTCGACTGGGCCTGCCGGGAGCTGGACCTCACCGCGGCCGACCGGCTGGCGAACCACGCCGCGTTCAGCTTCGACCTGTCGGTCTTCGACCTCTACGGAGCCTTCCGGGCCGGCGCGTCGGTGCACCTCATCGGCGAGACCCTCGCGCAGGCCGCGGAACCGCTGGTCGACTTCCTGCTGGAACGCCGGATCACGGTCTGGTACTCGGTGCCGTCCGCGCTGGTGCTCATGGCCGAGTACGGCGAGCTGCTCGAACGCGGGCCGGGGGCGCTGCGCGCCTGCGTCTTCGCCGGCGAGCGCTTTCCGCTGAAGCAGCTGAAGGACCTGCGCCGCGGATGGCCAGGCGTCCGGATGCTCAACTGGTACGGCCCGACGGAGACCAACGTGTGCACCTCGTACGAGGTGACGGCCGCCGACCTCGCGCGTACCGCGGCCGTTCCGATCGGATCACCCGTCGCCGGAGACGAGGTGTCGCTGGACGGCGGCGAGATCCTGGTCAGCGGCCCGACCGTCATGCTCGGCTACTGGGGCGGGGAGCCACAGGCCGGTCCGTACCGCACCGGTGATCTCGGCCGGTACGACGCCGACGGCCTGCTGGAGTACCGGGGCCGGGTCGACGACATGGCGAAGGTCCGCGGCTACCGGATCGAGCCGGCCGAGGTGGACGGTGTGCTCGTCGCGCACGAAACGGTACGCGACGCGGTGGTGCTCGTCGTGGGCGCCGACCTCGACGCGCGGCTGCACGCCTTCGTGGTCCCCGAGACCGGCCGTGCGCCCGGACTCGCGGAGCTGCGACGGCACTGCGCGGTCTTCCTGCCGCCGTACATGACCATCGACGCGTTACACGTGGTCAGCGGGTTTCCCCGCACGCCGAACGGAAAAATCGACCGCGCCGCGCTCGGCGGCCTGGTGGCGCAGGAGGTCGGCGCATGACCGGCCCGGCCTGGGACGCCTTCTGGTCGACGCTTCCGGCCGCGCCCGGAGCCGCCCTCTGGGACTCGTCACCCCAGCTGACCGCGGCGCGGCATCTGCCGCTGTTCCGTGACCACGCCGACCCGCTGCTGCCGCTGGTCGACATCGGGTGCGGCAACGGCCGGCAGACGCAGTGGCTGGCGCGGCACTTCCGGCGGGTCATCGGACTCGACATCGCCGAGTCCGCGGTGGAGCTGGCCGCCACGTCGCACGCGGCGCCCAATGCCGCCTACCGCCGCGCGGACCTGCTCGACCAGGACGCCGCGGCGGCGCTGCGCGCGGAGTTCGGGGACGTCAACGTCTACATGCGCGGGGTGCTGCATCAGCTCGCACCGGACAACCGCGCAAGGATGCTGACGACGATCAGGCTCCTGCTCGGCGAGTTCGGGGTCCTGTTCGCCCAGGAGCTGACGGAACGCACCGGCTGGTACGTCGCCGAGCTGCTCGACAGCGGCGCACCGCTGCCCAAGACGGCCGGGCTGGCGGCCCACTTCTCCTTCGGCGCCCCCGTCGCCCCCGCCCACGACGGGCGCCTGCGGCGGCTGTTCGAAGGAAACGGATTCGACGTCGTCGCCGACGGCGACATCCCCATGCACACCACGGAGCGCACATCCGACGGGCAACCGCTGGAACTGCCGACGAGGTACATCGTGGCGCGCGCACCGGGACTGCCCTCACCCCAGGAGAAATCATGACGGACCTAGTGCTCTGACCGCATAGGTTCGCCGGGTTGGGGGGCATGACGGTTGGATGTGTGGTGACGTCCGTTCCGACCGCTGGAGGTGCGGTGGCCGAGCCTGTCCGTGTGTGCAGACTGACCGACCAGGAGGGGCAGAAGCTGCAGCGGATCGTGCGCCGGGGCAGCACCAGCTCGGTGCGCTACCGGCGCGCGATGATGCTGCTGGCCTCGGCGGGCGGCAACCGAGTTCCGGTGATTGCCCAGCTGGTGCAGGCCGGCGAGGACACCGTCCGGGATGTGATCCACCGGTTCAACGAGATCGGCCTGGCCTGCCTGGACCCTCGGTGGGCGGGAGGCCGTCCCCGCCTGCTCACCCCTGACGACGAGGACTTCGTCGTAGCGACGGCCACTACCCGCCCGACCAAACTCGGCCGTCCCTTCACTCGCTGGTCGCTGCGCAAGCTCGTCGCCTATCTGCGCACAGCCCACGGCCGCATCATCCGCATCGGCCGCGAGACGTTACGCAGTCTGCTCGCCCGCCGCGGTGTCGCCTTCCAGCGCACCAAGACCTGGAAGGAGTCCCCCGACCCCGAGCGCGACGCCAAGCTGGACCGGATCGAGGAGGTGCTGGAGCGCTTTGCGGACCGGGTCTTCGCTCTCGATGAATTCGGCCCGCTGGGCATCCGGCCCACCGCGGGCGCGGGCTGGGCCGAACGCAAACACCCCGACCGGCTGCCGGCCACCTACCACCGCACCCACAGCGTGCGGTACTTTCACGGCTGCTACTCGGTCGGCGACGACCGCCTGTGGGGCGTCAACCGCCGCAGGAAAGGCGCCGCGAATACTCTGGCCGCGCTGAAGACGATCCGCGCCGCCCGCCCGGACGGCGCACCGGTCTACGTGATCCTCGACAACCTGTCCGCCCACAAGGGCGCCGATATCCGCCGCTGGGCGGCGAAGAACAAGGTCGAGCTGTGCTTCACCCCGACCTATGCCTCCTGGGCCAACCCGATCGAGGCCCACTTCGGCCCGCTGCGGCAGTTCACCGTCGCCAACTCACACCACCCCAACCACACCGTGCAGACCCGGGCCCTGCACGCCTACCTTCGTTGGTGCAACGCCAACGCCCGCCACCGCGACGTCCTGGCCGCCGAACGACGCGAACGGGCCCGCATCCGCAGCGAGAAGGGCATTCGCTGGGGTGGCCGCCCCCTCGCCAGTGCAGCCTGACTCGATCCGGCGAGCCTGTGCGGTCAGAGCACTAGAAGTCGGGGGACGTCCTCGGTCGGCGTCAGTGTCGAGCGAACCGGCGCAGGGCGTCGAGTACGGGCGGCGCGAGCGTGGTCGGGTGGTCGGCGTCGTGCAGCAGATGGTCCACTCCCGGCAGCGCCACTCGGCCCGGTCCACCAGCATGCGCGTGACACAGGGCGGTCGTCAGGGCGTTCGTTGTGGCACAAGGGACCTGGGCGTCGTTCGTGCCGCACGTCAGCAGCACCTTGGTCCCCGGCCGGAGTGCGGCGGCGGTGTCCGGTGGGTAGACGGCGTCGTTGCTTTCCACGAACCGGGCGTTCGGGCCTTGGAACGCCTCGAAGAGCTGGGCGATCGCGGGGGGCAGGTCGGTGGTGTCGACCGGTCGGTGTTCGCGCAGGGAGGTGACGGCGGCATCGATGGCCGCGTTGACAGCGCGTTGCTGCTCCGGTGTGTACTGGCCCTGCCGGGTCGCTTCGGCGATCTGGGTTTTGAGTTGGAGCGCGACCAGGTCCAGCTGGCGGATCGCCTGCGGTTGCACAAGCGCCAGGCCGGTCGGGCGCGGGCGGACGGTGCCGCCCAGCAGCAGTCCCGTCATCGCGCCCTCGCTGTGCCCAACGACCAGCAGCGCGTGCGGGTCGGTCTCCGGCTGATCGCGCAACGACTCGTAGGCGGCCCGTGCCTGGCGGACGAATGCCGGGTAGTCGAGTTCCTCCGGGTGGTCTTGGTAGGCGCCGAGCCCGGTGCGGCCGGTGCCGTACTTGTCGAACCGCAGCGTGGCGATTCCGTCCCTGTCGAGCGCGTCGGCCAACTGTGCCAGGGTGTCCGGTGCGGACCCGGGCGGTTGGTTGCCGTCGCGGTCCGTGGGTCCGCTGCCGGGCAGCAGCAGTGCCGCCCGCAGCCGTTGCCCGGCACGATGCTTGGGAAGGTGCAGGGTGCCGTACGCGGTCGTCCCGTCGGCCGTGAAGACGACCTCGCGGTCGGCGGCAGGCACGAGACCGGGCGTCGCCTCGGCCGGAGTGGCGGTGACGACGGCCAGTGCCATCAAAGCCGCTGCCAAGTGGCGAAACGTTGGCCTACCTCCTTTCAGACAAGGGCGTTCTCGACCAGGGCAACAGTCGCGCGGGGGTCGTCGACCTGGAGAACCAGGCGTGCGTACTTCTCGTCGGCGAGTTCGACCACGACAGCCTTCGACGGATCCTTGACGTCCCAGAAGACCGTTTCACCATCCTGATGGAATGTGCCCGCGGTGATCACACCGGGTATGTGGGAGCCCGGCGCGCGGATTCCCTTGGGTTCGGTGGCGATACCGGGGTCGGCGGTCGCGCCACGGACGTTGGCCAGCGGGATGGTCAGACTGCCCTTGAAGGACCAGAGCTTGTCGAGACCCTCGATCACGACGACGAGGTCGTCGCCGTCGATGCGTATCAGTGCCATGTCGGGTTCCCTTTTCAGGTGAGAGGGCTGAGGTGTTGGGTCAGCGCGGTGGCGGCGTTGTCGGGGTTGCCGCGCAAGAGGATGCCCAGCGCAGCGGCCGTGAGGGCGGCGGCCAGGTCGGCGGGAACGCCGAGCGCGTCGGCGATCGCCTGGTCGACGGCGGCCAACGCGGTCTTCACCTCGGAGGCGACCTCCTCGTCGACCGGTGCGCGTTCGATCGCCGCGAGTAGAAGCAGGTCGAGGTCGGCCGACGTGACGAGCCGCAGCGCGGCCGCGGCGTCCGATGCGCCGGCGAGGGCGTCGAGCAAAGGGCGGACGTCGTCGGCGAGGTGGCGGCGCAGAGCGATCAGGTAGAGGCCGCGCTTGCTGCCGAACGTCTTGTACAGGCTATTGCGGTGCACGCCGAGGTGGCTGACGAGATCGTCAACGGACACACCGTCATACGCGCGTCCGCCGAACAGACCCACGGCGGCACGCACCGCTTCGTCCTCGTCGAATGCTCTTGGCCTGCCCATGGCCACTACAGTAGACAGTTGAGGAACGATCAGTCAAGAACGATCGTTCCTCAATCGCCGATCCCCTTCGAGGCGCGGTCTTCCAGCAGTTGCGGGACAGCCCCGAGACTGCTGCGCCGCGTCAAGCCCCTTGAGGGAGCTCTTCCTCGTTCGATTGATTCCTTCCTTCGCGGGTCTTGAAGATCTGGCGGGCAGACGTTGCGTTTGAGACATCGCTGGGCGTCGCGAAAGCTCTTGCCAGGCGGGGACGGCCTCCCGCCCACCGAGGGTCCAGGCAGGCCAGGCCGATCTCGTTGAACCGGTGGATCACATCCCGGACGGTGTCCTCGCCGGCCTGCACCAGCTGGGCAATCACCGGAACTCGGTTGCCGCCCGCCGAGGCCAGCAGCATCATCGCGCGCCGGTAGCGCACCGAGCTGGTGCTGCCCCGGCGCACGATCCGCTGCAGCTTCTGCCCCTCCTGGTCGGTCAGTCTGCACACACGGACAGGCTCGGCCACCGCACCTCCAGCGGTCGGAACGGACGTCACCACACATCCAACCGTCACGCCCCCCAACCCGGCGAACCTATGCGGTCAGAGCACTAGATCGCGCGACGCTGCTCGACCAGTTGCTCCGCTATATGAAGGAGGAACTCGAAACGGGCGTGCCCGCCGACCTGATCACCCCCGAAAGTCAGCTGCTGGAGCTGGGGGTGCTGGACTCGGTCCGCACCGCACGCCTGTTGGCGCACATCCGCACCGAGTACGGCGTGCGGGTTCCGCCCGCGCGCATGACCGGTGAGCACTTCAGCACGCTGGAGACGATCACCGACCTGATCCTGCTTCTTCGCTCGCAGAGCGCCGCGCGCTGACTGGAGGACAGATGACTTACGACTACGACATCGGCATCATCGGCGGCGGCCCGGCCGGTTCCACGGCCGCCTCCTACCTGGCCAGGGCCGGTCTGACGGTCGCGGTCTTCGAGAGCGAGTTCTTCCCGCGGGAGCACGTGGGCGAGTCGCTGGTGCCGGCGACCACGCCGGTGCTGCTGGAGATCGGCGCCATGGACAAGATCGAGGCGGCGGGTTTTCCCCGCAAGTACGGCGCCGCGTGGACGTCGGCCAACGCGGACGGGGTGGACCCGCTCGGCTTCCAGGTCCACGACCACGGCCTCGGGGCGGCCGACGTGCTGTTCAACGAACGCGATCAGCTCGGCGTCGACCGCGACTACACCTTCCACGTCGACCGGGGCCGGTTCGACCACATCCTCCTCAAGCACGCGGAGAGCCTGGGGGCGAAGGTGTACTCCGGGGTGCGGGTGCGCGGCGTGGACTTCGCCGACCGCACCCGTCCCGTGCTGCGGGTCGGGCTCGGCGGGACGACCGCGGAGGTGGCGGTGCGGATGGTCGTGGACGCCAGCGGGCGCGGCACCCTCCTGGGGCGGCAGCTCAAGGTGAAGGTGCCCGACCCGGTGTTCAACCAGTACGCCGTGCACAGCTGGTTCGAAGGGCTCGACCGGGAGGCCCTGGCGAACGACGAGAACCAGGCCGAGTACATCTTCATTCACTTCCTGCCGCTCAGCGACACCTGGGTGTGGCAGATCCCGATCACCGACACCATCACGTCGGTCGGGGTCGTCACCCAGAAGGCGCGGTTCCGGGAGAGCGCGGACGATCTCGAAGGCTTTTTCTGGGACTCGGTGGGCAGCAGGCCGCTGCTGCACGACGCGCTGAAGAACGCCGTGCGGGTCCGCCCGTTCAAAGCCGAGGGTGACTACAGCTACGGCATGCGCAAGGTGTGCGACGACGGAATGGTCATGGTCGGCGACGCCGCCCGGTTCGTCGACCCCATCTTCTCCAGCGGTGTCAGCGTCGCCATGAACAGCGCCCGGCTGGCCTGCGCCGACATCATCGCCGCCGCGCAGGGCGGCGATTTCAGCGCCGGCCGGTTCGAGAACTACGTGGCGAAGCTGCGGCGCGGCGTGTCCAACTGGTACGAGTTCATCTCCATCTACTACCGCCTCAACATCCTGTTCACGGCATTCGTCCAGGACCCCCGCTATCGGATCGATGTCCTGAAGCTGCTGCAGGGGGACGTCTACGACGACCAGGAGCCGGTCGCCCTGACGGCGATGCGCGATTTCATCGCCGCGGTCGAGGCGGACCCCGGCCACCTCTGGCACCCGCTGCTCGGAAAGATGAAGGTGTCCCTCAGCTCCCGGGCGCTGTTCTGACCCGGCGGTGGGCGGTACCGCTCGACATGGCCGGCCCCGGCACTTCTGCGCCTTGGGATCGCTCGCCGAGGTGCTGGGCCCGGCGTCGTGAGACCCGCCGGGCACCGGGGAGCGGCAGGCGCCGCGCCGCTCCCTTCCGAGCGGTCCCCGGCGAGCACCACGTCCGGGGCGCCGTCGACGCGTTCCGCCGCACGGGCCGCTGCGACGTACCGCCCGCCGGTATCGTATGAACGGTGCGGCTGCGGCCTCGGGCGACGCCCGAGGCGCCGTGTGCCCCAGAGGCCGCGAACGGCATATTTTTCGCGTAAGCCTCCTTTACCCTCCGGTCACAGGGCGTTCGTGATCGCGCAACAACGGAGCGCGAGAGTGCTTACATGGCAGACTCCGACCTACCCCGCGGCTCGATTCGCTTCCCCCGCCTCCGGCTTGTGCCCCCGACCGGTGGTTACCGGTCGGGACGGCCCTGTCCGGCCACGGCCGCACCAGCGAACGAGCCGCGGCGCGAGATGGTGACGGCCGGTGGCCACCGGCTCGTTCTGCGGGCGGCCGGGCCCGCCGACCTGCCCGCCGCCCGCGCGATGCACGCCAGGTGCTCGCCGCAGGCCCTGGCCCAGCGCTACCACGGCCCCGCCGGGGAGGCCGACCACTACCTGGCGCACCTGCTGGACCCGCGTCACGGGCGGAGCGTCGCCGCCGAGACAGCGAACGGCCAGGTGGTGGCGCTCGGCCATCTGCTGTGGGACGACGAGGAGTCGGAGGTCGCGCTGCTGGTGGAGGACGCCTGGCAGCGGCTCGGCGTGGGGAGCGCGCTGCTGCGGTCGCTGCTGGCGGTGGCCGCACGGGCCCGCCGCGACGTGGTGTACGCCGTGCTGCCCGGCTCGGACGCGGGCATGGCCGCGGTGATGCGCGGCTCCGGCCTGCCCGTCGAGCACCGGACCGAGGAGGGCGCGCTGGTGCTCACCGCGCGGCTGTCCGCGCTTCCGGCCGCCCTGCACGTACCGGCCGGCGGCTGAACCACGCCGCGGGGAGAGCGTGAAGACGCGCGGGCCGGTGGTGACGAACCGGCCCGCGCGTATCAGGATGGGTCCATGTCAGAAGACCCACATGCACTGCTCCCCCGCCGTCTCGCCGATTCCTACGTCGACGAGCTGGTCGAGCTGGAACCGATCACCGGAACCTTCCTCGGGGTCCCCGGGAGCGCCGACCGGCTGCCCGACTTCTCGCCCGCCGGAGCGGACGCCCTGGCGGACCTCGCCCGCACGACCCTCGACCGGCTGCCCGCCGGGGAGGGGCTGCCGGACGGGGACAGCGACGCGGAGCGCCGGTGCGCCCGGCTGCTGCGGGAGCGGCTGACCGCGGAGCTCGCGGTGCACGAGGCGGGCGAACCGCTGCGCGCCGTCAGCAATATCCACTCCCCCGTGCACTCCGTGCGCGAGGTCTTCACCATCACGCCGACCGACACGGACGAGGACTGGGCCGCCGTGGCGCGGCGCCTGCGGGCGGTGCCCGCGGCCCTGGCCGGTTACCGGGCCTCGCTCGCGGAGGGTCTTGGCCGTTCCCTGCCGGCCGGCCCGCGCCAGGTGGCGACGGTGATCGGGCAGCTCGGCGAGTGGGTCGGCACGCCGGGCGGCGGCTGGTTCACCCAGTTCGTGTCCGGCGGGCCGGACGCGCTGCGCGCGGAGCTCGACGCCGCGGCGCGCGAGGCGACGGACAGCGTCGCGACGCTGCGGGACTGGCTGCGGGACACCTACGCGCCCGCGGTGGAGGGCGCGCCCGAGATCGTGGGCCGCGAACGGTACGCGCGCTGGGTGCGCTACTGGAACGGCACCGACCTCGACCTCGACGACGCCTACGCGTACGGCTGGTCGGAGTTCCACCGGCTGCACGCGGAGATGCGGGCCGAGGCGGAGAAGATCCTGCCCGGCGCGACCCCGTGGGAGGCGCTGCGCCACCTGGAGACGGAGGGCGAGGCCGTGGAGGGCGTGGAGGAGGTGCGGGCCTGGTTGCAGCGGCTGATGGACGACGCGATCGGCGCCCTGGACGGCACGCACTTCGAGCTGGCCGACCGGGTCAAGCGCGTGGAGTCCATGATCGCGCCCCCCGGCAGCGCCGCCGCCCCGTACTACACCAGCCCTTCACTGGACTTCTCCCGGCCGGGCCGCACGTGGCTGCCCACCCAGGGCCTGACCCGCTTCCCCGTCTACGACCTGGTGTCGACCTGGTACCACGAGGGGGTGCCCGGCCACCACCTCCAGTTGGCGCAGTGGGTGCACGTCGCCGAGGATCTGTCCCGTTACCAGACGACCGTGGGCATGGTCAGCGCGAACGCCGAGGGCTGGGCCCTGTACGCGGAACGGCTGATGGACGAGCTGGGCTTCCTGTACAACGCCGAGCGCCGACTCGGCTACCTGGACTGCCAGATGATGCGCGCGGTGCGGGTGATCATCGACATCGGCATGCACCTGGAGCTGCCCATTCCTTCCGACTCCCCCTTCCACCCGGGCGACCGCTGGACACCGGCGCTCGCGCAGGAGTTCTTCGGCCGCCACAGCGGGCGCCCGGGCGATTTCGTGGAGAGCGAGCTGGTGCGCTACCTGGGCATGCCGGGTCAGGCCATCGGCTACAAGCTGGGCGAACGGGCCTGGCTGCGCGGCCGGGAGGCGGCGCGGGCAGCGCACGGCGCGGCGTTCGACGCGAAGAAGTGGCACATGGCCGCGCTTTCGCAGGGCTCGCTCGGGCTGGACGACCTGGTCGCCGAACTGTCCGCGCTGTAGCGGGCGAACGAGCGGGCGGCCGGACGGCGGCGCGACGCAGGGTGCCGTCCCCTTGCCTGACGGGGAAGCCCTCGCGGACCCAGTACTCGAAGCCGCCGAGCATCTCCTTGACCCGGTGACCGAGCCGGGCCAGGGCCAGTGCCGCGCGGGCCGCCCCGTCGCAGCCGGGCCCCAGCAGTAGACGACGACGGGCACCGCGGGGTCGAGCAACAGCGGGGCCAGTTCGGGAATGCGGGCGGTCGGCAGGTGAACGGCACCCGGCACGTGCCCGGCGTCCCATGCGGCCGGGGCGCGGGAGTCGACCAGCACGAAGCCGGGTCCGCCGCCGCGCGGCGCGGCGTGTACGGCCGCGTGCACGTCGGCGACGTCGGTGTGGAAGGCGAGGCGGGCGGCGAAGTGGCCGACGGCCTCGGGCGCGGGGGAGAACGGATCTCTCATGGCGGGAAATCTACGGAGGGACACCGCCCGGCGGAACGCACATCCCCCGGCAATCGGCTTGCCTCGCCGGGGATTTCCCTGCTACCAAGCGGCTATGACCGACTTTTCCCCGGACGCGACGGACTGGCGCCTGCTGGCCGCGCTCCAGGCGAACGGACGGGCCGGCTACGCGGAGCTGGCCCGTGCGGTGAGCATGTCGGCGAGCGCCGTCACCGAACGCCTGCGCCGCCTGGAGGACGCGGGCGTGATCGCCGGCTACACAGCGGTGGTGGACCCGGAACGTGTGGGCCTCGCCGTGCTCGCGTTCGTGCGCCTGCGCTACCCGCACGGGAACTACCGCCCGTTCCACGAGCTGCTCGACTCCACCCAGGAAATCCTGGAGGCGCACCACGTGACCGGCGACGACTGCTTCGTGCTGAAGGTCGCGGCGCGGTCGATGCGGCACCTGGAGGAGATCACCGGGCGGATCAGCGGGCTGGGTGCGGTGACGACCAGCGTGGTGTACTCCTCGCCGCTGCCGCGCCGATCGGTCAGGGCCCCAGGGGCGCCGTCCGGAGCCGGACCGTCGAGCCCCGCCGGGTCTTGACCACCTGGAGCTGGGCGGGAATCCGGGCCCGCAGGTCGGGCACATGGCTGACGATGGCCACGCTGCGGTCGTGCTCGCGCAACGAGTCCAGCACGTCGAGCACTTCGTCGAGGGACTGCTCGTCGAGGCTGCCGAAACCCTCGTCGATGAAGAGCGTGTCGAGCCGCTGGCCGCCCGACTCCTCGGCGACCACGTCGGCGAGCCCGAGGGCCAGCGCGAGGGAGACGAAGAACGACTCGCCGCCGGAGAGCGTCGCCGTGTCGCGGGTGCGCCCCGTCCAGGCGTCGAGGACGTGCAGCCCGAGACCGGAACGGGCCCGGCCCGCCCTGGCGTCGGAGTGGACCAGCGCGTACCGCCCGGCGGACATGCGGTGCAGGCGGACGCTGGCGACGGCCGCGACCTGCTCGAGCCGGGCGGCCAGTACGTAGGTCTCGAGCCGCATCCGGTACTCGTTCTCCGGGGAGGTGCCCGCGGTCAGGCCGGCCAGGCGGGTGATGTGCCTACTCCCCGCGCGCAGCGGTGCGAGCGCGACGGCGTCCGCGGTCGCGCGCGCGGACAGGGCGTCAAGGTCGGCGCAGCGCGTGGCCGCGGCGGCCTCGGCCGCCGACGCGGCGCGCAGGCGCCGGGTGGCCGCGGCGAGGCACTCCTCCGCGGCCGCCGGATCGGCGGGCGGCAGGGCCGCCGCGGCGGCGACGCGGGCGTCGCCGAGGACGGCCGCGAGGGACGCCTCCTCGGCCTGCCACGCGTCGAGGCGGCGCTGTGTGTCCCGCTGCGCCGCGCCGTCGAGCAGGGCGGCGACCGCCGCGCGCGTGGTGTCGAAACCGGCACGGAACGCGGCGTCCGCGGCGCGGCCGTCGGCTTGTTTGAGCCGGTCGGCGGTCTCCTCCGCGGCGCGGGCCGCGGCGGTCGCCGCGGCCAGGACCTCGGCGTCGCGGGCGAGTTGGGCCGCGCGCCCGGCGACGTCCGCGGCGCCCTCGCGGGCGCGGTCGGTCTCGCGGATCGCGGCGGCGTGCTCGGCGCGCAGCGCGTCGCGCCGCGACGCCAGAGCGGCCAACCGGCGCTGCACGTCCTGGCGGGTGGCGAGCACCGCCTCGTGTTCGCGCTCCGCGGCCGCCAGGGCGGCGCGCGCGGCGGGCTCGCCGCCGGCGGCGCGCAGCGCGGCGGCGTGCTCGGCGCGCAGCTCCTCGACGACCGCGGCCAGCTCGCCGGTGGGCTCCTCGCCCGCGGCGGCACCGGCCGCGGCCTGCTCCTCGCGGACGGCGGCGAGGCGCTGCTCGGCCGCGGCCCGGTGCTGCTCCGCGGCGCGATGGGCGGCCAGCGCGGCCTCCTCCGCGGCGCGGTCGACGTGCCCGGCGGCGGGCAGGGCCGGGCGCGGGTGGTCGGCCGAGCCGCACACCGCGCAGGGCTCGCCGGGGGCCAGGCCCGCCGCCAGCTCGGCCGCGATGCCGCGCAGCCTGGCGTCCTTGAGCTCCAGCCAGTGTGCGTAGGCGTCGGCGGCCCGCTCGCGGGCGGTCAGCAGGTCCTCATCGGCGCAGCGGAGGGCGGCGCCCAGCTCGTCGCGGCGCCCGGCGGCGGCGAGGCGGCGCTCCGCCGGCGCGAGCAGCGCCTCGGTGCGCCCGGCGCTCGCGCCGGCGTCCCTGGCGGCCTCGGCGGCCTGCCGCAGCCGCGCCTGCTCCTCTGGCCACGGCAGCATGCGCCGTTCCGCCGCGTCGAGCATGCGCTGCGCCTCCTCGCCCTCCTGCGCGAGCGAGGCCAGCTCGGCGCCGATCGTGCGGGCGCGCTCCTCCGCTTGGCGGGCCGCGGCGAGGGCGCCGAGCCGCTCCCGCGCCCCGCGCTCGCGCCCGGCCAGCACGGCGGCGGGGCTGCCGGCCAGCCCGGCCGGCAGCCAGGCGCGGGCCTCGCGCTCGGCGCGCGCGGCGGCGCGGTGCTCGGTCTCCGCGGCGTCGCGCAGGCGCAGCGCCGGGGCGACGGTGTCGGCGGCGCGGGCCCGCTCGAGCAGCAGGCGGTCCGCCTCGTGCGCGGCGCGGCGCGTGGCGAGGGCGGCGGCGCGTGTCGTGGCCTCGGCGTGGGACCGCTGGAGCCTGGCCCGCTCGGCGGTGTCGGCGTGGGCCCGCCGCGCGGTGGCGTGGGCGGCCTCGGCGGCGCGCAGCGCGGCGGCGGCGATATCGCGGCGCTCGCGGGCGGTGCAGCGGGCCCGGGCGGCGAACGCGAGGACGGCGTCGGCGAGATGCGGGTCACCGGGCGCCGCGTCCTCGGGAGCGGCCGGCTCGCCCGGCAGCGGGGCCGCGGCCTGCTGGATGCGGTGCGCGGTGGCCAGCAGCCGCTCGTCCCCGGTGCGGACGCGCTGCACCGCCTCGGCGCGCAGCTCGGCGAGGCGGGCCTCCGCCGTGGCGAACCTGCGGGTGTCGAACAGCCTCCCCAGCAGCTTGGCCCGGTCCTCGGCGCCGGCGCGCAGGAAGCGCGCGAAGTCGCCCTGGGGCAGCAGTACCACCTGGCAGAACTGGTCGCGGCTCATGCCGAGCAGCCCGCCAAGATCCTCGCCGATCTCCTGGTGGGAGTGGCTGACGGGCCGCCAGCTGCCCGTGGCCGCGTCGTGCTCGCGCAGCAGGCTGCGCGCCCGGTCCCGGGTGGTGCCGGTGCCGCGCCGCTTGGGCCGCTCCTGCTCGGGGCGGCGGGTGATCTCCAGACGCCGGCCTCCGACGGTGAGGTCGAGGACGACCTCGGTCGCGGTGTGCGGGGCCGCGTGGTCGCTGCGCAGCGACTGCGGGCTGGCCTGGCGGGCGCCGGGCACGGAGGCGTACAGGGCGTAGCAGACGGCGTCGAGCACGGAGGTCTTGCCCGCGCCGGTGGGGCCGTGCAGCAGGTAGAGACCCGCGGCGGAGAGCTGGTCGAAGTCGATGTGCTGGGTGCCGCCGAAAGGCCCGAAGGCCGTGAGGCTCAGCCGGTGAAGCCGCAACGGTCACACCTCCGCGGCACGGGCGGCCTGCAACGCCTCGCGCAGCGCCGCCCGTTCCCGCTCGTCGGGGCGGCGGCCACCGCGGACGTGCGTCACGAAGTCCTCGGCGATCTGCTGGTCGGTCCTGCCGGTGAGCCGCTGCGCGTACGTCGCGGGCGCCGCGTCGGGCCGGTCGGGCTCGAACAGGAGGCTGAGGACGTGCGGGAACCGCTCGGCGAGCCGCGCCAGCGGCTCGTCCGGGCGGGACGGGTCGGTGAGGGTCGCCTCGACGAACGACGTCTCGTGCCGCGCCAGCGCCGGGTCCGCGAGCAGCGTGTCCAGCGGGCCGCGGAGGCGCGCCAGGGGGCGCGGCACGGGGCAGTCGACGCGCTCGGCGCGCACCTCGCCGCGCGCGCCGAGGTCCACCAGCCAGGTCGTCTTGCGGTGCGCCGCCTCGGAGAACGAGTAGGCGAGCGGCGATCCGGAGTACCGCACGCGGTCGGTGATGCGCTGGCAGCCGTGCAGGTGGCCGAGCGCCGCGTAGTCGACGCCGGAGAAGACGGCCGCGGGCACGGCCGCCGCACCGCCGACGGTGATGTCCCGTTCGCTGTCGGACGGCTCGCCGCCGGTGACGAAGGCATGGGCGAGGACGACGGAGCGGGTCCCGGTGGGGCGGGCCGCCAGATCGGCGCGGACCCGGTCCATGGCGGCGCCGATGACGGCCGCGTGCCCGGCCGCTGCGACGCCGAACTCGTCGCGGACAAGGGCCGGTTCGAGATAGGGCAGGCCGTAGACCGCCACGTCGCCGTGCGTGTCGGCCAGGACGACGGGGGTACCGCAGTCGGCCGGGGAGGTGCGCAGGTGGATGCCCGCGCGGTCGATGAGCCCGGCGCCGACGCCGAGGCGGCGGGGCGAGTCGTGGTTGCCGGAGATCATGACGGTGGGCACCCCCAGGCCGGCGAGCCGGTGCAGGGCGTCGTCGAACAACTCCACGGCGGGCAGCGGCGGAACGGCCCGGTCGTAGACGTCGCCCGCGACGAGCACGGCGTCCACGCGCTGCTCGCGCGCGGTGGCCACCAGGTGGTCGAGGAACGCCTCCTGCGCCGCGAGCATGCTGACGCGGTGGAGGGAGCGGCCGAGGTGCCAGTCCGAGGTGTGGAGGAACCTCATCGCGCTCCCGCCCTTCGCTCCGCAGGGCCCGCCGCGCGGGCCACCCCGATGATCACGCGTTTCAGTGTGCCACCGGGGTACGACAGCGGCCCGGCCGGGCGTCGGCGGACCGCAGGACCTGGGCCGGTCAGTCCGGGCGCAGCGCGGCGAGTTGCTGCTCGAACGGGACCACCCGCTCCTCGGGCGCGGCCGGCCGCGCCGCGGCGGGCAGGAGCGCGGCCAGCTGCGCCGCGGCCCTGTCGATGCGGGCGGGCAGGGTGTCCGTGCCGGCGCTCGCGCCGGAGCCCCAGTCGTCCGCCGCGGCGAACACGCCGGTGGGCACGACGGTGGCGTGCAGGTAGACGAACAGCGGGCGCAGCGCGTACTCCAGGGCCAGGGAGTGGCGGGGCGTGCCGCCGGTGGCGGCGATCAGCACCGGCTTGCCGGTGAGGACGGTGGGGTCGAGGAGGTCGAAGAACGACTTGAACAGCCCGCTGTAGGAGGCCGCGAAGACCGGGCTGACGGCGATGAGCCCGTCCGCGTTCCCGACCGCGTCGAGTGCCCTGCGCAGCGCGGGCGCGGGGAAGCCGGTGACCAGGTGCCCGGCGATGTCGGTGGCCAGTTCCCGCAGTTCGATCACGGTCGGCTCGACCTCCCGGCCCGCCTCGGCCAGGTGGCGTCCGGTCGCCTCCGTCAGCCGGTCGGCCAGCAGCCGGGTGGCGGAGGGCCGGCCGAGGCCGGCCGTGACCACCACGAGCCCGTGGGTCGTCATCGTCTTCTCCTCCTCGCTCGCATGGTTGCTCAGTCGCCGGGGCCGGGCCGTCAGGCCCTGGCCCCGAAGGCGGCGGACGCCGCCCGGTCGTCGTCGCCCGCGGCCCGCTCCGCGGCGGCCACGCGGTCCGCGTGGGTCGGCCCTCCGGGAACGCCGGCGGGGCGCCCCTTGGCGAACTCCTCGCGCAGCACGGGGATCACCTCCTCGCCGAGCAGGTCGAGCTGCTCCAGCACCGTCTTCAGCGGCAGCCCGGCGTGATCCATGAGGAACAGCTGCCGCTGGTAGTCGCCGAAGGACTCGCGGAAGGTGAGGGTCTTCTCGATGACCTCCTGCGGGCTGCCGACGGTCAGCGGCGTCTGCTCGGTGAACTCCTCAAGCGAGGGGCCGTGGCCGTAGACCGGCGCGTTGTCGAAGTACGGGCGGAACTCGCGCACGGCGTCCTGCGAGTTCCTCCGCATGAACACCTGCCCGCCCAGCCCGACGTACGCCTGCTCGGCGCTGCCGTGCCCGTAGTGCGCGTAACGCTCGCGGTAGAGGCTGATCAGCCGCTGGAAGTGCTCCTTGGGCCAGAAGATGTTGTTCGCGAAGAATCCGTCGCCGTAGTACGCGGCCTGCTCGGCGATCTCGGGACTGCGGATGGAGCCGTGCCAGACGAACGGCGGGACGCCGTCCAGCGGCCGCGGCGTCGAGGTGAAGCCCTGGAGCGGAGTGCGGAAGCGGCCCTCCCAGTCCACGACGTCCTCGCGCCACAGCTTGTGCAGCAGCGCGTAGTTCTCGATCGCCAGCGGGATGCCCTGGCGGATGTCCTGGCCGAACCACGGGTAGACCGGCCCGGTGTTGCCGCGGCCCATCATCACGTCCACCCGGCCGCCGGCCAGGTGCTGGAGCATGGCGAAGTCCTCGGCGATCTTGACCGGGTCGTTCGTGGTGATCAGCGTGGTGGCGGTCGACAGGAGCAGCCGCTCGGTGCGCGCGGCGATCCACCCGAGCATGGTGGTGGGCGAGGAGGGCACGAACGGCGGGTTGTGGTGCTCGCCGGTGGCGAAGACGTCCAGGCCGACCTCCTCGGCCTTCAGCGCGATCGTGACCATGGCCATGATCCGTTCGTGCTCGGTCGGCGCCCGGCCCGTGGTCGGGTCGGGGGTGACGTCGCCGACGGTGAAGATTCCGAACTGCATCGTGCCCACCTCGCTTAGTTTACTGTTCAACTACCCGCTGAACGCGGCACCGCCGCCCGCTATTCCGGACCCTTCGGGCCCGGCCCGGCGCCCCGCGGCCACCCCCGGCACCCCGGGCCCACCTCCGGCCTCCGGGTTCAGCCGGGGCCGTACGTCTCGCCGCCGAGGTCCAGCCGCGCCCCGCCGGCGGTGACCCCGGCCAGCCAGGCCCGGAAACTTTCGGCCTCCGCCTCGGGCAGCCCCACCTCGATGACGACCTCCGCGCCGTAGGTCACCCCGCGGACGTCCCGGCCGGTGGCCCGCAGGTCGTTCTCCAGCCGCCCCGCCCGCCCGTGGTCGACGGTGACCACCGCGAGCCGCAGCCGGCGCCTGGTGACGGTGCCGAGCACGTCCAGCGCCGCCCCGACGGCGCCGCCGTAGGCCCTGATCAGGCCGCCGGCGCCCAGCTTCGTGCCGCCGAAGTACCGAGTGACCACCGCGACGGCATATCGAACCTCGCGGCGCAACAGCATCTGGAGCATCGGAAGCCCCGCGGTCCCCCCGGGCTCCCCGTCGTCGCCCGCCTTCTGGATCGCGGCGTCGGCGCCGATGACGTAGGCGAAGCAGTGGTGCGAGGCCGTGGGGTGCAGGGCACGGACGCGGCCGATGAACGCCTGCGCGTCCTGCTCCGTGGCCGCGGGGGCCAGCGCGCACAGGAACCGCGACCTGTTGACCTCGGTCTCGTGCACGCCCTCGCCCGCCACCGTCACATACCCGTCGCGCATCCCGTCACCCTACGCAACCCCCCGGCGCGGGCAGCGGGCGCGGGCCCCCGGGAACGCGCCGGAATCCCCGCCGCGCCCGCACGGCGACTGCCACACCGCCGGGTAACGCGCGGGTTCCGTGGATGTTTCGCCGGGTGACGCCCCGGACGCATTGACGGCGAACGGAGCCCGACCGAGCATGGGAGCGCTCCCACCCCACAGGGAGCCCCATCAGCCCCCATGCGGTCGTTCCGCACCCCACACCGGCGGAACAACCGGAAAGGATGGCACCATGATTTCTGCGCCATACGAGCCCGAGGGAACGCCGCGCACCCGCCGCGGAGGGCGCCGCGCCCTGGGCGCGGTGGCCGCCGCCGCACTCCTGGGCGGCGCCCTGGCGGGCCCCGCGTTCTCGGCCGAGCCGCCCTCCGCGGCCGCGGAACTGGTCGTCAACGGCGACTTCTCCGACGCGACCGGCGCCCCCTGGTGGTGGACCGAGGACAACCCCGGCACCGTCGTCGACGGCGTCCTGTGCGCCGATGTGCCGGGCGGCACCACCAATCCCTGGGACGCGATCATCGGACAGGACGACATCGCGCTGGTCGCGGGCCAGGAGTACACGCTCTCCTACACCGCGAGCGCCTCGGTCGCGGCCACCATCACCGTCAACGTGCAGGAGGCGGTGGAGCCCTACGAGCAGCAATTCACCTCGCAGGACGCGCTCACCGAGACGGCCGAGCCCATCACGCACACCTTCACCGCGACCGCCGACGACCCGGCGGCCCAGCTCGCGTTCCAGATCGGCGGGAGCGCCGACCCGTACACGTTCTGCCTGGACGACGTCTCGCTGACCGACGGCGAGGCGTAGCGCCGAGACCCGGGCCCGCTGCGTCCCGGCCCGGCGGCTCCCCCCGGCTCCGCGCCGGGGGGAGCCGTGCCGGTGCCGGTGCCGGTGCCGGTGCCAGGAATTTCGTGCGGCGGAGCCGGTTGTACCGGGTACGGCTTCGTATCCCAGGAGGCAGATGATGTACGGCGACCCGGCGACCGTCCGCAAGATCCTCACCGAGCTCGGCGACACGTGGGCCATCGTGGGACTTTCCTCGAACCCCGGCCGCGCGGCCCACGGCGTCGCGGCGGTGCTCCAGCGGTTCGGCAAGCGGATCGTGCCCGTCCACCCCAAGGCCGAGACGGTGCACGGCGAACCGGGCTACCCCTCGCTGTCCGCCATCCCGTTCCCCGTCGACGTCGTGGACGTCTTCGTCAACAGTTCACTGGCGGGCGCGGTGGCCGACGAGGCGGTGGCCATCGGCGCCAAGGCGGTCTGGTTCCAGCTCGACGTGATCGACGAGGACGCCTTCAGCCGCACGCGCGCCGCGGGCCTGGAGATGGTCATGGACCGCTGCCCGGCGATCGAGCTGAACTCCCCGCATTTCCGGTCAGCCGGCCCGCTTCCCGAGACGGAGTGAAGTCCGGGCCGCCCCGGCCGCGTCAGCCGCCGAGCAGCGGCTCGTACCTGTCGATGATCGCCTGAACGCTCGCGATCGCCTGGGAGAGGTCGTCCTGTCGCTTACTGCTGTAGTTGTAATGATTGCGGAAGTCGGTGTCCACTCCTTGCCAGTATTCCGTGTACGCGGACTGGGCGTCACCCGAGGGACAGTCCCAGCCGCCGCCCTTTTCACTGTCGCAGTACGCGTACCAGACAAGATTGCTTTCCCCGGATTCCGGCAGGGGCAGGCTCTCGCGCTGTGGATACTGAGACGTATTCCAGTCCTGGAAGAAGATGATGTGCTCGTCTCCGCACTGGATACCCGCGCAGTGAGTGAAGGTCGTTTCCCCGATCGCGGTATGCGAGGCGTCCATCCGCTGGGCGTAGCGGTCCGAAATGGTGCCGACCTTGTCCTGGAGGTGAGCCAGGTAGTCCTTCGCCGCGTTCACCAGGTAGACGGTCGCGGGGGACTTGAAGGTGGTCGCGTCGTTGGACAGCAAGATGCTGATCTGAAGGTAGAGCAGATGGATCGAGATTCCCATGAGGAGCACGGGCAGCGCCATGAGCTGGAACTCGGGGTCGCTCGGGTACTCACCATTCTGTAGATCACTGATTGTCTGGAGGAGCGGGAAGTTGGGTTCGAGGGCGTTCTTCACGCTGGTCTTGATGTCGACGAGCGTCTCCTCGTACGCCTGCCCTTGTTTGTAGTCGTAGTCGTTCTCGATCGCCGCTTCGGCCTGCTCGGCGATCCATGACGTGTAGGTGAGCAAGTGCGTCATGTCCTGGTAGATGTGGTCTTCCGCCAGGTCCTGTTTCATGATGTCGTCGATGACCTTGGGGAGGTTGACCTGGCTTTGGCCGAACCCGACGCTCAGAATCGTGTTGAGGATGAGCGCAGCGGCGCCCACCACCTGCCCCTCGGGCCCGCAGGTGAACGCAATCTGTCCAAGGGTGTTCAGGCACTGCTCGACGATATCCAGCGTTCCGTCACCGACTGCCGGGGTCCCGGGGCGAGTCGGAGCGGCTGATCGTTCCAGACACTGGTAAGTGCCGCTTTCGGGGTCGACGGAACACCCCTGGGCCACAACTGCCAATGCCGCCGGGCCCGCGTTGCGCGTGTAGACCAGGGTGTACTTCTCGTTTCCCTTCCACAGGTCGGAGAGTGCCGTGATGCGCTCCTCTGTGATCTCCTCCCCTCTCAGGAGCGGATAATTCCGTCGCCACTGCGGAAGCGCCGCTGCCATCGATGCGCGCACCTGCTGCTGCCTGTCGTCCGGAAGTTTCCTGAGCCAGTCCTCGACCTGCTCCGGGCTGAACACCGGAAGCCGGCCGGTGCGGCGGGTGAGTACGCCGCGGAGGTGTTGGGGCTTGTGCCGGTAGAGCGGCCGCTCGCCGCGCCGAGCCCGCCCGAGGTATCTGCTGGCGTACAGGCGTGCGTCCACGGTGCGGGGCTGGTCCGGGAAGTGAAGGCGTGGGCCGGTCAATTTCGGGCGAGCGATGATGATCTGGTAGAGCGCGAGTTCGACGACGTCGGCCATCACCTGCCGGGGAATCGGCTCCCCCCGGTAACGGTAGGCTCCCGCGAAGTCGTACAGTGCACGCGATCGTGAATTCGCCGCCGCCTCGGGGGAGTTATATGCGGCCACGCAGCTGTTCACGGCGGCCACCTTGTCCCCGGCGCTGTCCCAGACAAAGGGTGCGGGCAGGTCCGCCGCAAACAGTTTGATGGTGCTCAGCAGAAGAATCTGACCCTGTAGCGAGGGATTCCGCCGGTCCACCTGCTCCGCTACGCGGGCCCACACTTGACCATCGTCCAGTGCCCACCAGCGTTCGAGTTGCGCCTCGACCTTCGCCTTCTGCTCGTCAGTCAGCTGGGAGCCTTCTCCCGGGCCGGCACCCCGCAACCCCTCCCCACGGCCCGCCTTCTTCCGGTCGAGCACAAAATTGATCACGGCCATCGTGACCGTGAGCGTCCCTCCCAGCGCGCCCCACACCGCGAGCGCGAACTGCCACCCTTTGACCCGGGACCAGAGCCTCCCCTTGCGCTTCTGGAGTCCGAGGTCGTCCATCCGTTGCCGGACCGCCTCGTCCACCATGCGCTTCAGCTCATCGGTCATGCCTCCGTTGATGGTTTCCGTGGACGCGTCCAGCGGCTGCGGCTCGGCGTCCAGGTTGTCCAGGTCGATGGTGTCCTGGAACCGCACGTCCAGGTCGTCGAGCAACGGCTGGAGAGCCCTGCGCATCTCTTCGATCTCTGCCGCATATTGCTGATAGAAGGTCTCGGTATTCGATTCGACCTCCTCCTCGCTCTCGTTCTCCATCTCCTCGTCCGTTCGCAGCGATTCGTCCGCGTCGATATCGGTCTCGGGCTCGTTCGGCATGCTCCTGCCTTTCCTGCGGTCGTGAGGTGGCTTGCTCCGAGCAGTCCGGGGCAGGAAATCACGCCCATCGGCGTCATCACCGGAAGGATCACCCATTCCCGACAACGATCACTCCTGCGCACGGCGAATCCGACGCCCGATGCGGTGAGCCGTTTTCGGCCCCGGATCACCAACACCGCGCGGGCCGCCGCCGCGCGGGCCAACAGGCTCTCCGCGGTTTTGCCGATGCATCGATATGCCGTGGTGCTGCCGACGCCGAAGGGGGGCCACGCGCCGCGCCGAACGGACACGGTGGCCTCGGACGACCGTCCGGCTGCCAAGCCTCTCGGCAACACCGCCCGGCGCGCGCCGGGTTGGAGAGGTGAGTGGCCTGGAAGGCGACTGTCCCCCGCGCCGGACACCGGCAAGCTCGGGCCTGTGCCCGCCGATTCCCGACCGGCCCCGCCGCGCGGGTGGGGCTTCGGCGGTTGCCGTGTCCGGGCGGTCGCGGCCGATGACGTCACCGGAGGGGCAGCCGCGTCGGAAACTTCCGCATTGCTTCCGGAATTTCGCGGCCGGACCCTGATCGACCGACAGCAGCCCGATCACCGGACCGCGGAAGATCCGGACCCGTCGACGGCGCCGCAGACGGGCCGTTCGGCGCGTGTGCTCGCGTGTGCTCGCGTGCGTTCGCGTGCGGCCCGCCCGGACGGTCGCGCGCCCGGCCCGGTGGCATGATGAGGCACATGTCAGCGACGACTGCGCGGAACGACGCCGCCGAAGCGGCGGTGCGGGCACTGTACGAGGACCTGCTCGGCGCGTGGAACCGGCGCGACGCCCCGGCGTACGCGGCGCTGTTCGCCCCCGACGGCGTGCTGATCGGGTTCGACGGCAGCCAGGTACCGGGCGCGGAGGTCGAGGCCCACCTGACCCCGATCTTCGCGGACCACCCCACCGCGTCGTACGTGTGGCAGGTGCGCGAGGTGCGCGTGCCGGCCGAGGGCGTGGCCCTGCTGCGCGCCATCGTCGGCATGGTCCCGCCGGGCGGAACCGACTTGAACCCGGCCGCGAACGCCGTCCAGTCGCTGGTTGCCGAGCACCGGTCCGGGGCGTGGCGCGTGGTGCTGTTCCACAACACCCCGGCGCAGCACCACGGCCACCCCGAACGCGTCGAGCAGCACACCGACGAGCTGCGCCGGGTACTCCGCCGGTCCACCACCGACCGCTGAACTCCGCGTCGGCCGAGGAGGTCGGCGGGACAGCGCTCGACCCGCCGGCCCGCACCGGACCACGCCCTCGCGAGCCGCTGACCCGATCCTGCCCGGCACCTCGCGTCTCGCGGGTTGCCGGCCGGGGCCGCCTGGGGCCGCAGCCCATAGAGTCGGAGCATGGTCACACACGTGCCGTTCACCGGCGGCGAGAAGGAAAGCCTGCACATCGCCCTTGACCGGCACCGCGACGCGGTGCTGTGGAAGCTCGCGGGCCTCGACGACGATCAGTTGCGTCGCCCGGTGGCCTCGTCGGGCACCAGCCTCCTCGGGCTGCTCAAGCATCTCGCCGGCGCGGAACTCGGCTGGTTCTGCCTGACTTTCGGCCGCGAGTGCGACCCCCTCCCCTTCGAAGTCGAAGGGGACGAGGCGTCCGACTGGCACGTGTCCGCTGACGAGCCGGCCGAGGACATCCTGGACTTCTACGCCCGCGCCCGGGCCGCCGCGGACCGAGCGATCGACAGCCTGGACATCGACGCCACCGGCACCGCGTTCGCGTTCTTCGACGGCGCCACCGTTTCTCTGCGCTGGGCACTGATCCACATGCTCGAAGAAGTCGCCCGGCACGCGGGCCACGCGGACATTCTGCGCGAATCCATCGACGGTTTCACCGGAGATCACAACCGGGGATGACGCAGGGCACACGGCGCTGAGGAACGGGACGGCCGCGGATGACCCGGCCGACGTCAGCCGTCCGCGGTGGAGTCGAGATGGCGGCTGTCGCCGAGGCTGACGACTTGGCGGTTGTGGAAGAAGTCGTCTTCGCGCAGCGTGGTGATGCTGCCGGAGGGCACTCGGAAACTGGCATAGCCGACCGACTCGATCGGCATCTTGATCCAGGACGCCACGACGAACGTCAGGGAGCCGCCGTGCGTCACGATGATCTGGTGTTCGCACGGGCTCTGCAGGATGTCGTCCATGGCCGCGTAGATGCGCCGCGCCCATGCCGCCTTGGTCTCGGCCCCCGCCACGCCCTCGTCATGCTCCAGCCGCTCCCCGACAGCCGGCGGCGGGACGAAGCGCCGGTCCAGCCACTCCTGCGGCCTTCCCCCCGCGCTTCCGTAGGACTTCTCCCGCAGCCTGCGATCCAGAACGGGTTTGACGCCGAACAGCTCGGCGACCTCCTCGGCCGTCCGCCGGGTGCGCTGGAGATCGGACGAGAACAGCTCCACCTCGGTGCCGTCCGGGACCTGGGCTCGCAGCGCCTGGGCGATAAAAGCCGCCGCGCGGACGCCGGCGGGCGTCAGCTGCGAATCATGCCACCCGCCGACGACTCCCTCGACGTGGTGCGTCGCCTCCGGGTGAGTGACGACATAGAGAGTGCGCATAAAGTGCGTGCCTTTCCAGCAGGTCGCGTCCTGCCTGACTTGAGTCCGAACTGTGCATCAGGGGAACCCGGAGTCGTCGCACGGGGTTCTCGGCTCGGACTGGGGTACCGGTGGAGCGGTGGAGCGGTGGAAGTCGGAGCCGATCCGAGGCGGTCAACGGTGCCCGCGCAGCGGCCGGGTCGGTGAAGACCTCGGCCCAGCCGCCGGAGGACTCGCCGGAAGCGATGGCGTCAAGCGCCTGGCGGAGGAGTGCGGCGCCACGGCGGCCGGTACAGAACGGGTCGATGCCGCCGTAGCGCTCCGCCTTCGGCATGAACGGCCGCCCGGTCCCGAACGACGCCTCGGGCAGCGGCACGCCCGGGCCCGGTACGGACCCGGGGGCTACCCGGCCGACAGGGCGTCCCGCATCGCCTTCGCGGTGGCAGTCGGGTCGTAGTCCGCGGGGACGCCCTCGACCAGGATGATGTCGCCCTTGATGTGCCGCGAGCGCAGCGGTGCGATCTCCTGGTACGCGGGAGAGTCCCACCAGGCCCGCGCCTCGGCGATCCCGGGGAAGCCGATCATCACGACGTGCCCGGGCCAGCTGCCCTCCTTCACCTCGTGCTGTGTGACGTGCACCAGGAAACGGCCGCCGTACGGCTCGAAGGTGCCGGCGATGCGCTCGATGTACTCGGCGATCTCCGGGTGCGGGGCGGCCTCCTGGAGATGGGCTATGGCGTAGGCGGGCATGGGGTCCTTTCGGCCGGTCGGGCTCCGTACCCGACGACCATGCCACGCCAACGCGCCCGGACACGACGAAACTCGACGATCTGACGGTCGAGCACGCTGGAGCGAGCGGCGTCACCGCGCGGGTGCCCTGCCGTCAGCCCGGGCAGGCCACGTTCCGGGCGGCGACCACCTCCCGGCCGATAAATATTCCGGAATATTCTGACTCGCGTACCGGAAAGTGGCTGGAAGTTTTCACCGATGAGAGCGGGAAACGATGGCAGATGCGGCCGGTTCCTGCCATTTCGCCCGGTCGTCGCCCGCGTCACACGCGTCGGCAGGAGTAGCAGAACGGCCAACCTGCGGCGGTTCGCGCACCGCTGTTGTCATGCCCTGGGCCCATTCCTACGCTGGGAGCGCTCCCAATGGTCGGTTCCGGCGCCTGGTGGCCCGCACAGCACCCTGGCCTGGGCGTGCGCACACCTTTTCCCCTGCCGCCGCGTTCGCGACGGCACCTCCGCCGGGCCGGACCGGCACACTCCCCACTATCAGACGGGCACCGGCAGGTATACGACGTGCTGCCCGCCTTCCTCTCTGGAGGTCCCCATGCGCTTCCATCGATATCGCCCCCGGGTGTGGGCAGCCGTGGCCTTCGTGGCCGTCGCGAGCCTGGCAACCACCACCCTCACCGCTCAGACCGGCACCGCCGGCAGCCTGCGGGCCGCCCCGCAGGTCCAAGCCGCCGATGAAGACGACGGCGCCGACTGCCCGGTGCCCGATCCGGGCGGCTCGACGGCCAACTCCCTGCTTCCCGACCCCTTCACGCGGATCGACGGTACGCGCATCACCGACACGTCCGACTGGCGGTGCCGGCGGGCGGAGATCCGGGAACTGGCGGAGGGCTCCGTCTATGGCCAGAAGCCGGAAAGCCCCGACAGTGTCACGGGAACGGTCTCGACGACCAACATCACCGTGAACGTGACGGATCAGGGCAGGAATGCCAGTTTCTCGGCGAGCGTCGACCTGCCGAGTGGCCCGGGCCCCTTCCCGGCAGTCGTCGTCCTCGGAGGATTCGGCGCGGACACCAGCACCATCAAAGCCTCCGGTGCCGCGGTCATCAATTTCGACCCCTACCTGGTGGGGAACGAGGGAACGCCGCGGAACAACAAGCAGGGCGCGTTCTACAGCATTTACGGCTCGTCGAGCAGCACAGGGCTGCTGATGGCCTGGTCCTGGGGGGTGAGCCGGATCATCGACGTCATCGAGCAGTCGGACGGCAGCATCCTCCAGGCCGATGCCACGGGCGTCACGGGATGCTCGCGGTTCGGAAAGGGCGCTTTCGTGGCCGGTGCGTTCGATCAGCGCATCGATCTGACCATGCCGATCGAGTCGGGTACCGCGGGTGCCCCCATTTTCCGCGGCATTCCCGGGGAGAACGGCTCGCAGCCGCTGAGCAGTGCCTATTCGGAACAGCCTTGGCTGGGTGACGCGTTCGGCTCCTTCACCGGCAATCCGGCCATGCTTCCGGTGGACACGCACGAAATCGTGGCCATGGTCGCGCCGCGTGGGCTGTTCATCATGGAGAACCCGCACATCGACTGGCTGGGCGCCAGGTCCGGGAGCGTGGCGGCGCTGGGCGGTGCGGAGGTCTACAAGGCGCTCGGCGCGGGTGACAACATCACCTACTGGTCCGACGTCCAGGACGGCAACCACTGCGCCTCCAGGAACGAATGGCGGGGCCCGTTGCAGCAGCACATCGAGAAGTTCCTGCTGGGAACGGGCGATACTCCTGGCGCGTTCAGGATCGCCGCCGGCAAGTCCGGCAACCTGTCGGAGTGGCGGGACTGGCAGACTCCGAGCCTGACCGACGACGGCGGCACCGGCGGCGACACGGGCGGCGACACGGGGGGTGACACCGGTGGCGGCGGCACGGAGAACGCCTGCACCGCCACCTACCAGACCATCAACAGCTGGTCCGGCGGCTTCCAGGGCCAGGTGTCGGTGCGCAACAACGGCAGCGGCGCGATCAACGGCTGGACCGTCAGCATGACTCTTGCCGCCGGCCAGTCCATCAGCAGCCTCTGGAACGGCGAGCGGACCGGGACCGGCGGAACCGTGACGGTGCGCAATGCCCCCTGGAGCGGCAGCATCGCGCCCCATGGCACCGTCACGTTCGGCTTTACCGCCACCGGCAACTCGGCGACCGAGCCCGGCGACATCACCTGCGCCACCTCCTGATCAGACTCCGCCGCACACCGCCGACGATCCCGCCCCGGCGCCGTATCCCCCGCCGGGGCGGGGTCTTCGCCCGCGGGTGCGCGGATAGGGTGACGCGCATGGTGGACAGACTGCCCGCGGGCTCACGCGCCGGGAAGAGGCCGACCATCCACGAGGTCGCCCGGCTGGCCGGGGTGTCGCACCAGACCGTGTCCCGTTTCCTGCGCAAGGACCCGACCATGCGTCCGGAGACCAGCCGCAGGGTGGCGCGGGCGGTCGCGGAGCTGGGATACCGGCCGAATCTGGCGGCCAGGACGATGCGCACCCGCCGGTCGAACCGGATCGCGGCGATCCTGCCCGGTCTGACCGGGCGGGTGCCGACGCGGGTGCTCAGCGGTGCGGCCGCCGCGGCGCACGAGGCGGGGTATCTGCTGGATGTGGTGAGCCTGGAGGGCGATGCCACCGCGCGCGCCGCCCGGCTGGAGGCGCTGCTCCAGCCGGAGAGCACCGACGGCATCCTGTCGTTCACGTCGCTGGGGGACAGCTTCGGCGGGCTGGCGCTGGCGGACTTCCCGGTGCCGATCGTCGTGGACGGCGCGTACGACGACAAGATGCGGTCGCTCGGTCTGTTCGCGGAGGCTTCGATGGCCGCCGACATGCTGCGTCACCTGGCGGAGTTGGGCCACCGCCGCTTCGTCCACGTCGCCGGACACCCGCAGTGGCCCTCGGCCAGGGACCGGCGGGCGGTGTACGAGGCGACCATCGCCGAGTCGGGGCTCGAATCGCTGGCCGTGGTCGAGGGCGACTGGAGTGCGAAGTCCGGCTGGCACGCGGCGACCGAGGTCATCGCGGGCTCGGGGGCCACCGCGGTGTTCGCCGCGTCCGACAACGTGGCGTACGGCGTCATCACCGGCTTGCAGAGTGCCGGCGTGCGCGTGCCCCAGGACGTGAGCGTCTTCGGCTGGGACGATCTGGAGCTCAGCCGCTTCTTCCGGCCGTCCCTGACGACCATCGCCGTCGACCGGGAGCGCCAGGGGCGCGAAGCGGTGCGCCGGTTGCTTGCCCTGCTGCGCGGCGAGCCGGCCATCGGCCCCAGGGACATCGAGAATTTCAACCGCATCATCCTGCGCGATTCCACGGCCCCGCCCGCCAGGTCCGGAGGCGCAGGGCGCCGCCCCCCGCACCGGTCCAGGAGCCGTCGGCCTCTCACGGAGCGGTGAGGCGCCGGGGAGTATTCCCCGTGCGGCGCCGGTCGGTTCCCCGCCGTTGCCTCGCGGGGCGGGAAGGCGGAATTCGCCATCCTGCCGAGGCCCTGTTGCCCCGGCACGGACCGCCCGGTAGCGTTTTTTGCGATCTTGCGGCACCAGCGCGAATGACGGCGCGCGCAGCGCGCGGTCGTCGCCGGGCGCCGGGGCGTTGCCGATCACCGGGGGGAATCGTCGCATGACCGCATCCGTCGTCGGAGGCCTGACCGCGCAACGCTCAGCGCCTCCGCGGGCCCGTCGATTATCCGCGGGCCCGCCGCACTCCCCCACCGCCGGTCGATGCCACCGCCGCCGGGGAACGGTGTGGGATCTCCTGCGGAGCCGCGGGACCGCGGACCGGCGGGCGACCGCGACGGCCGTGCGGAGCGGACCGACGTGACGGCTTGCCGGCCCCGGCCGGGCGCCGGGAACGGGGCCCGGCCGCTCCTTGCGGGCGCGGCCTGCGCCGAGGGGGAACGGTGACCGCGGTCGCCGTCTTCGACCTCGACGGCACGCTGATCGACACGCCGCGCGGCATCGTGGCCACGTTCACGGCCGTTTTCGACTCCATGGGCCTGGAGTGGCCCGACCCGGCCGCGGTGCGCGCGACCATCGGCATTCCCCTGGAGCGGGCGTTCGGGCAACTGCTGCCGGACGAGCCGGAGGACGCGCAGATCGACGAGGCGATCCGGCGGCATCAGCGATATTTCGCGGAGCTGGTGCTGCCCAGGGCCGGGCAGTTGCTGTTTCCCGGCGTGGTCGCCGGCCTCGCCGCGCTGCGGGCGCAGGGGGTGGGGCTGGCGGTGGCGACCAGCAAGTTCCACGCCGGTGCGGACGCGCTGCTGACGGCGGCCGGGTTGCGGGCCGAGTTCGACGTCGTGATCGGGGCCGACCAGGTCACCCACCCCAAACCCCATCCGCAGACCGGCCTCGCGGTCCTGAGCGCGTTGCGGGCCGTGCCGGAAGAGGCGGTGATGGTGGGGGACACCACGCATGACCTGCTGATGGCCAAGGCTTGCGGCATGCGGTCGATCGCCGTCACCTACGGCGTGCACGGCGCGCGCCAGTTGCGCGCGGCCGGGGCCACCTGGCTCGCGGACACGTTCGACGATGTCCTGGCACATCTCGCCGCGGCCCGCCGCGGTCGGCCCGCGGCGCCGGCATGGTGAGCGCGGGGCACGTGCGGTTCCGGCCCGGGGCCGGCCGGCTCCGTGCGGCCTGCGGGGCGCCGGTTCTTCGAATCTAGAATGCCCGGATGTCGAACGAGGAGTCCGTGGCCACGGACCGGGCCGCGCGGCGGCGGGCGGCGCCTCCTTCCGCCGCTTGGGCGCGTCGGCTCGCCGTCGCCGCGCTGATCCTGGCGGCGCTGAATCTCCGTCCCGCGGTCACCAGCCTCGGCCCGGTGCTGGACGAGGCCCGTGCTTCCCTGGGGATGAGCGCCACCCTGGCCGGGCTGCTGGTCTCCCTGCCGGCGGTGTGTTTCGCGCTGATCGGCTTCGCCGCGCCCCGTCTTGCCCGCAGGTACGGGGCGGAAGCCGTCATCGTCACCGGGCTCGCGGCGATCACGGCCGGGCTCGTGCTGCGTTCCTTCGCGCACGCCACCGCGCTGTTCGTCGCGCTGAGCGCGCTGGCGCTCGCCGGTATCGCGGTGGCCAACGTGCTGCTGCCGGTCGTGGTCAAGCAGCGTTTCCCGCACCGGGTCGGCGCCATGACGGGGCTGTACTCGATGGCGCTGAACCTCGGCGCGTCCGGTGCCGCCGCCGCGACCGTTCCGCTGGCGAACGTCGCCGACGGCGACTGGCGGATCGGCCTGGGCACGTGGGCGCTGCTGGCCGCCGTCGCCGTGCCGCCCTGGCTGCGCCTCGCGCGCCGCCGCGACGTGGCCGACGCGGGGCGGGTGCCGGGCGCGCCGGGTGCCGCGGCGGGGCGCGACGTCCGGTTGCGCCGCAGTCCGACGGCGTGGGCGCTGGCCGTCTACTTCGGCCTTCAGGCGACCGCCGCCTACGTCATCATCGGCTGGCTGCCGACGATGTTCCGCGATGCCGGGCTCTCCGCCGAGTCCGCGGGGCTGCTGTTCGCCGTGACCTCGGTGCTCGGCGTTCCGCTGTCCTTCGCGCTGGCCGCCGTCGCCGGGCGGCTGCGCCACCAGAGCGGTATCGCCGTCGTCCTCGCGGTCTTCGGTCTCGCCGGGTACGCGGGGCTGTGGGCGGCCCCCTCGGCGGTGCCGTGGCTGTGGGCCGTGCTGCTCGGGGTCGCCAACTGCTCGTTCCCGCTGGCGCTGACCATGATCGGGATGCGCGGCCGGGACGGCGCGACCGTGACGCGGCTGTCGGCATTCGCGCAGGGCGTGGGCTATTTGATGTCGATTCCGGGACCGATTCTGGTGGGTGCGCTGTATGAACGGACGGACGACTGGCAGGTGCCGCTGGTCTTCATGGCGGCGCTGATGGTGGCGCAGCTGCTCGCGGGGGTGTTCGCCGGCCGCAACCGGCAGCTCGGCTGACGATCGCCCGGCCCCGGCCGGCGGCGTGGCCGGACGGTCACAGGCCGCCGGTGGACAGCAGGCGGTCGGGGGAGGTCTTGGTGACGTCGAGGACGTCCTTCGTGGACTGCTCGATCAGCCAGTCCGTGAGCTGCGCGGGGGTGGCGTCCGGGTCGGCCGCCTTGCGGAGCGCGGCGACACCGCTGACGTGGGGGGCGGACATGGAGGTGCCGTTCTTCGCCGTGCTGCCGCCGCCGAGCTTGGCGGAGATGATGGCCTGTCCGGGGGCGTACAGGTCGAGGCAGGTGCCGAAGTTGCTGAACGCGGTCTCCTGGTCGTCGGCGTCCGTCGCCCCGACGGTCAGTGCCCCGCGGGCACTTGCCGGTGAGTAGTCGCAGGCGTCCTCGCCCTCGTTGCCCGCGGAGATCACGGGCAGGACGCCCCGGTCGGCCAGTCGGTCGGCCGCCTCGTTGACGCTCTCGGTCAGGTCGCCGCCGAGTGAGGCGTTCGCCACGGCGGGCTGCCGGGCGTGCTGGGCGACCCAGTCGAAGCCCGCGATGATCTGCGACCACTCGCCCCTGTTGTCGCAGCCGAGGACCCGGACGCTGACGAGCGTCGTCTCGCGCGCCACCCCGTAGGTGGCGCCGCCGACGGTGCCCGCCACGTGCGTGCCGTGGCCGGCGCAGTCGGCCCCGTCGCGCCCGTCGCCGACCGCGTCGTAGCCGCGCACGGCGCGGCCCTGGAAGTCGGCGTGCCCGAAGTCGATACCGGAGTCGATCACGTAGACGGTGGTGCCCGCGCCGGTGCCCTCGACGTTGAACTCCTGGTTCAACGGAAGGTAGGGCTGGTCGATGCGGTCGAGGCCCCAACTGGCCGCCGCGGCCAGGGGATCGGCGGCGGGGTCGGCGGCGGGCTCGTCGCCGGAGGCCATGCCGTCCTCCTCGACGGCCTCGACGTCCGGCTGCGCCCGCACGGCGGCCAGTTGCTCAGCGCTCAGCCGGGCCGCGAAGCCGTTGAGGGCCGCGGTGTAGGTGAACAGCGCTCCACCTCGGGGACCGCGTCCCGCAGCACGGTGGCGGGGGCGGCGCCGTCCTTGACGGTGACGATGTACTGGCCGGGGACGGGGTCCGCGGCCCGGCGCAGCGGCGCGGGCGGGGCGGGCTCGGTGTCCGCGGTCGCGGTGGTGGCCGGGGACAGGGCGGCGAGGAGCAGGAGAGCCGCGGCGGCGGCGAGGGCGCGAGGCTTCATCTGCGTAGGCATGACGTCGACTTGAGCAAGCCCGCGCCACACCCGCCCATCACGCAAAGTAACGTGACGATAACGGTGAGTGCCACGAGGCGGCCGGCGCGCCCCGCGCGCGTTGTGCACGCCGGGCTCGTTATTGCCGTGCCCGGCGGGCCGGGCTCGGGTATCGTCCGTCCCCGCGGTTTCCCCGCCGCGGTCAAGGCCCCGGGAACGGTCCGGGAGAACAGGGAGGAACGAGATGCGGCGTCACCTCGGAGTTGTCGAGCTGCTGGACTCCCCCTTCCTGACTCCCGAGGACCCCTGTGCCCCCGAAGACCTTGAACCTTGGCATTCTCGCCCACGTCGACGCAGGTAAGACCAGCCTCACCGAGCGGCTGCTGTTCGACCACGGCGCCATCGCGTCGCTCGGCAGCGTCGACACCGGAAGCACGCAGACCGACTCCGGGGACCTGGAGCGCGAACGCGGCATCACCATCCGCTCCGCGGTCGCGGCGTTCGGCGTCGGCGACCTGCAGGTCAACCTCGTCGACACACCCGGCCACCCGGACTTCATCGCGGAGGTGGAACGGGCACTCGCCGTGCTGGACGGCGCGGTGCTCGTGCTGTCGGCCGTCGAGGGCGTCCAGGCGCAGACCCGCGTCCTGATGCGGTCGCTGCGGAACCTGCGGCTGCCGACCCTCCTGTTCGTCAACAAAATCGACCGGGCGGGTGCGCGGCCCGAGGAGCTGCTCGCCGACATCCGGCAGAAACTCGCCCCGCACCTGGTGCCGATGAGCGCGGTGCGGCACGCGGGCACCACCGCCGCCAGGTCCCTGCCCCGCCCGCCGGAGCGGCGCGACGTCCGCGAGCAGGCCGCGGAGGTACTCGCGGAACACGACGAGACCGTACTGGCCGGGCTCGTCGAGGGGAACGTGCCGCGGGCCGGCGAGGTGCACCGGCTGCTCGCCGCCCAGACGGCGGCCGGTCTCGTGCATCCCGTCTGGTTCGGCTCGGCCCTGACGGGCACGGGCGTCGGTGACCTGGTGGCGGGCATCACCGCGTTCCTGCCGCGCCCCGAGGCCCGGCGGGAGGCGCCGGCCCGCGGCACGGTCTTCGCCGTCGAACGCGCCGGGGGCGGGGAAAAGGTCGCCCTGGTGCGGATGTTCTCCGGCGAGGTGCGAGAACGCGAGCGGCTGACCTTCCGGCGGCGCGAACCGGGCGGTGCGACAACCGAGTTCAGCGGCCGGGTGACCCGCCTCGACGTCGTCACGGCGCCCGGGTCCCGCCGCCGGGAGGCGGGCGGCGGGCGCTTGGCCGCGGGCAGCATCGGCAGGCTCAGGGGCCTGCCCCGGGTGCGGGTCGGCGACCGGCTCGGCGAGCACGGGACCGGGCACGGGCACGGGGACGGGGACGGGCACGGGGACGGGCAGGGCCTGGCCCACTTCGCCCCGCCCGGACTCGAGTCGGCGGTCCGGCCCCGGCAGGCCGGGCAGGAGGCGGCGCTGCACGCCGCCCTTGCCGACCTCGCCGACGAGGACCCGCTGATCAGAACGCGCCCGGCCGGCGATGGCGCGACCTCGGTGCTGCTCTACGGCGCGGTGCAGCAGGAGGTGATCGCGGAGCGGATCAGGCGCAGCCACGGAATCGACCCGGTCTTCGAGAAGATCAGGCCGGTGTACGTGGAACGGCCGGTGGGGGCGGGCGAGGCGAGTCAGGACCTCGGCCCGGGCACCGACGAGTTCTGGGCCACGGTCGGGCTGCGGGTCGAGCCGGCCCCGTTCGGCTCGGGCGTCGCCTTCCGGCGGCAGGTGGAGTGGGGCGCGCTGCCCCGCGCGTTCCACCGCGCGATCGAGGAGGCCGCGCTCCGCACGCTGCACCAGGGTCTTCACGGCTGGGAGGTGACGGACTGCACGGTGACGCTCGTCCGCGTCGGCTACCTGGCGCCGGCCAGCGTGGCGGCCGACTTCCGCGGCCTGACTCCGGTGATCCTGCTGCGGGCCCTGCGGGCGGCCGGTTCCCGGCTGTTCGAGCCCTGCCAGTCGGTGGAGATCGAGATTCCGCCGGACACGCTCGGCGGTGTCGTGGGCTTTCTCGCCGCGCTCGGCGCGGAGACGACGGGGACCACCGGCCGCGGGGCGTCGTGGGTGGTCGGCGCCCAGGTACCGACGCGGCTGGTGCAGGACCTGACGGCGGCCCTGCCGGGGCTCACGCACGGCGAGGGCGCGCTGTGGTCCCGCGGGGGCCGGGACCGGCCGGTGCGGGGCACTCCCCCGCGCCGTGAACGGTTCGACGGCAACCCGCTGAACTACGAGGAGTACCTGCGGTATCTGGCCGACCGGAGCCTGTCCCGCACGGCCGCGAACGGCGGCTGATCGCGGCCGCGCGGCCGCGCTCAGGGCGCGGGGCGTGCGGGTGGCGGCGGTTCGCCGTCGGGGTGCTGCGGGGACGTGGCCAGGATGGTGGCCATCACCTGCGGCAGTTCCCCGGCGTGCCCGCTGTCCGCGGCCCGCCACGCGACGTGGCCGTCGGGGCGGACCAGGACGGCGCCGCTCGCCTCGACTTCCCGGAGGTCCGCCCAGGTGCCGTACGGGTCGCGCAGCCCGCCGCGGGTGCCGATGCCGCGGACCGTGACGTGCAGGCCGGTGAGCAGCGCGGCGTCGCGCGCCGCCTCGTGCCAGCGTTCGCCGCCTGGGCCGGTGAGCAGCACGAACCGGCCGTGCCCGGTCACGTCCAGCGTCGAGCAGCGGCGCCGCCCGTTCTCCAGCCAGGCGTGCGGCAGCCGTGCGCCCGGCCACGTGGTCGCCCGGTAGTACAGTTCGGGGTCGCGGTCCTGCACGGGCTCGGGCGTGTGGTCGGGGACGGTGGCGCCGGTGCGGTAGCGGTAGCCGAGTTCGACGCCGTGGGCGTTGGCCTGTCCGTGGATCGCGGCGGTGGCGGCGGCGAGGGCGGCGCGCCGCTTCTCCGCCTCCGGAGTCTCGTCGTGCAGGGTCTCCAGCAGGTGCCACTGCTCCTGGGCGCTCTGCCCGTCGGCGAAGCCGAGCGCCTGCGGGATGCCCATGAGGTCCAGCATGCTGCGGAACGCACGGTCCACGATCTGCCGCCCGACAGGCTGCCGTTCGGCCTCGTAGGTGTCGAGCAGCCCGGGCCCCGCGAGGCCGTCGAGGACGAGACGGAGCTTCCAGCAGAGGTTGAACGAGTCGGCGATGGCCGAGTTGAGGCCCAGGCCGTTGGTCGGCGGGTTCTGGTGGACGGCGTCGCCGACGCAGAACACGCGTCCGCGCGCGTAGCGGGGCGCGACCGCGCTGTTGACTTCCCAGGCCGAGACGTTCTTGATGGTGATGTCCACGGACGGGTCGCCGATGCTTTCGCGGATGCCTGCGCGGACGGCCTCGTGGTCGTTCTCGTCGACCTCCTGGGTGGGCGGGGGAAAGGTGAGGTGCAGCCACTCGTGCCAGGGCCGCAGGCTGACGAAGACCCGCCCGTCCGCGGGGTCGTGGCCGGGTACCGCGCCCATGTACAGCAGGGCGGGCCGGTGGGCGGCGTAGCGGGAGAGGTCGGCCTCGAACCAGGTGGTGACGGCCCGGGCGACGCCGGTGTGCCCCTCCAGGTCGAGCCCGAGCTGCCGGAGCACGCGGCTGCGGGCACCGTCGGCGCCGATCAGGTAGTCGGCGCGCACCACGTACTCGTGCCCGGAGAGCCGGTCGGTGATGACCGCCGTGACGCCGTGCTCGTCCTGCTCCAGGGAGACGAACTCGTGCCCGAAGCGCAGCTCTCCGACGCACGCCTCCTCGATGGCCGCCACGAGGATCGGTTCCAGCAGGTGCTGGGGCAGGTTGCACAGCGGGCTGGGGCTGGCGGCCCGGTATGCCCCGACCCGGTCCTGGCCGTTGCCGTAGGCGTCGATCCTGGCCACCTCCGGCCCGGCGAAGGTGGACATGAACACGTGGTTGGCCATGGCCTCGCCGGGTACCGCGCTGGCCAGGACGCGGTCCTCGACGCCCAGGTCGCGCAGGATCTCGCCGGTGCGCTGGTTGATCAGGTGCGCCCGCGGCGTGTGGGCGGTTCCGAGATGGCGGTTCACCAGCAGGTGGTGCACCCCGTAGCGGGACAGGGCCAGGGACGCGGCCAGGCCCGCGGGCCCGCCGCCTGCGATGAGCACCGGCACCCGGATGTCCCAGGTCCCGCGGCCGTCACTGCTCGGCATGCGTCGTCCCTTCGGTGTTGCGGGCGTAGCCGGCGTAGATGCCGGACGTGTCCTTGGCCGTGCCCATCCGCAACTGCCGGCCGAGCTCGCCGTAGGTGATCCGCCCGCGGGCGCGGCTGCGCGCCAGGCGCAGGATCTCGCGCGGGCCGCGGCCGGGCGCGAATCCGACGGTTTCACGGTTGTCCAGGCCGTGCGCGGCGAACAGCGCCCACAGCTCCGCCGGCTTGATGAACTTGCGCCAGTCGTGCAGGTCGCGGGGGGCCCAGCTGACGGACTTCCAGTCCTGGGCCATTTTGATCATCCCGATCCAGGAGCGGAACGTCCGGTTGATCGTGTCGTACAGGTAGTAGCCGCCGGGCCGCAGCACCCGGGCCACCTCGCGGATGGCCTGGTCGGTGTCGGTGACGTGTTCCAGGGTGTCGCAGCAGTAGACGAGGTCGAAGCTGTTGTCGGGGAACGGGAGCCGCTCGGCGACGGCGTGCTTGTACTCGATCTCCAGGCCGGACTCCTTGGCGTGCTCCCCGGCCGCCGCGAGGGAGGTGCGGGACGGGTCGATGCCGGTGACCCGGCAGCCGGCCCGGCTGAACTCCTCGGCCAGCAGCCCGCCGCCGCAGCCGATGTCCAGTACCGGGGTGTCCGCCAGATCGAGTTCCAGGGTCTCGGTCAGCACCTTGTGGAAGTAGGCGAATCGCGCGGGAGTGAACGCCTGGAGGGTGGCGAACGGCTGGTCGTCGCGCCACCAGGAATCCGGCGCGTTGTAAAGGTCGTTGTCGACTACCATGATCGGCTCTCCTCAGGACAGCTTGATGACGGGGCGGCGGACGTCCAGCCAGGTCGCCAGGTCGAGCACCCGCTCGAACGCCTCGCGCGCGTCGCGGTGGACCGCCTCCGGGGGCCCTGCGGCGGCCGTGCGCAGCGCGTCGCGGTCGAAGTAGTCGGCCGCCGGATGGGCGGCCGACAGCAGGTCGGCGACCTGTCGTTGCAGCGCGGTGACGTACCGCGGGTCCTGCGTCTTGGGGTACAGCGCCTTCCGCCGGTCGGCGACCGAGGCGGGCAGGAGCCCGCGCACGGCCGAGCGCAGCAGGCTCTTCTCGCGGCCGTCGAACGTCTTCATCGACCAGGGGGTGTTGAAGACGTACTCGACGAGCCGGTGGTCACAGAACGGCACCCGCACTTCGAGTCCGACGGCCATGCTCATGCGGTCCTTGCGGTCGAGCAGCATGCCCAGCAGGCTCGTCAGGTGCACGTAGCAGAATTCGCGCATCCGGCGCTCGTGCGGGTCCTCCCCGTCGGGCCCGGGGACCTCGGCCACCGCCTCCGCGTACCGCTGCGCCCAGTAGCCGGGGATGTCCAGGGTGGACAGCAGCAGGTCGGGGTCGATCAGCTTGGTGGGGTGACCGGACGGGTCGAGCCCCGAGGCGGTGACCCAGGGGAACATCGCGGCCTGCTGGACCACCGGCAGGTGGAACCACGGGTAGCCGCCGAACACTTCGTCGGCCGACTCGCCGGACAGCGCGACCGTGGAGTGCTCGCGGATCGCCCGGAACAGCAGATACAGCGAGTTGTCCGCCTCGCCGAAGCCGAACGGCAGGTCGCGGGCGGTGACGGTGGCGGCGCGGACCCCGGGGTCGGCCAGCTCCCGGTGGTCGAGCCTGATGTCGTGGTGCTCGGTGCCGACGTGGGCGACGAGCTCCCGCGCGAACGGCGCGTCGCGGCTGCCGCGCAGCTCGTCCGGCGCGAAGTCGCCGCGCTGCTCGTAGTCGACGGTGAAGCTGCGGGCGCGCTCGCCGCGTTCACGCATGGCCCTGGCGGCCAGGGCGGTGAGCGCGCTGGAGTCGAGGCCGCCGGAGAGCAGCACGCACAGCGGGACATCGGCGACGAGCTGCCGGGTGACGATGTCGTCCAGCAGCTCCCCGATGTGGGCGACGGTGGTGTCGGTGTCGTCGCGGTGCTCGGTCACCGCCAGTTTCCAGTAGACGTGTTCGCGCAGGCCCGCCCGGTCGACGGTGACCACCGCGCCGGGGCGCACCTCGCGCATCCCCGACCACACGGCGGCGCCCGGCGTCTTGACGAAGCCGAACAGCTCGCGGAAGCCGTCGGTGTCGATGACGGGCTCGACCAGCGGGTGCGCCAGGATCGCCTTGGCCTCGGACCCGAACAGGACGCCGTCGTCCGTCGGGTGGTAGTAGAGGGGTTTGATGCCGAGCCGGTCGCGGATGAGCACGAGCCGGTCGGTGCGGCCGTCCCAGATGCCCAGGGCGTACATGCCGTTCAGCCGGTCGGCGAGGGCCGGGCCCCACTCGACGTAGCCGCGCAGGACGACCTCGGTGTCGCTCGCGGTGCGGAACGCGTGCCCTCTGCGGCGCAGTTCGTCGCGCAGCTCGGTGAAGTTGTACGCCTCGCCGCTGTAGGTCATGGCGACGGGTCCGTCCGGGGTGTCGACGACCATGGGCTGGGCGCCGCCCGCCAGGTCGATGACGGCGAGCCTGCGGTGGCCGAGCGCGGCGTGCCGCGCGAGCCAGGTGCCCTCGGCGTCGGGGCCGCGGCAGGCCATGGTGGCGGTCATGGCCGCGAGGTCGGCCTCCTCGCGGGTGAGGTCGCGGTCGAACGAGATCCAGCCGGTGATGCCGCACATGTCACTGTCCTTCCGGCCTGGCGTCCGACGGCTTGCGGCCCGGGTGCCCGGGACCGGCGAGGTAGCCGGGCAGCCCGTCGATGTGGGAGCGCCCGGTCGGGGCGAACATCAGCAGGTCGAGCGGGTAGCCGAACCAGCGCCACGGGCGGCGCAGTTCCGCCGCCCACCGCCAGCTGAACCGGGAGCCGTCGGCGGTGGGCTCGACCACGTAGTCCTCGACGAGCCTGCGGAAGATGGCGCGGGTGCCGGCGACCCCGGTGAACGTTTTGCGGTGCCCCTCGTCCCAGCGGTAGAAGCGCTCGCGGAGCAGGAAGTTGCCGCTCATGTGGATCTCCCTGGTGGTGCCGACGCCGAACGGGCGCGGGGAGGTCCAGGTGAGTTTCCGCATGCCGCGCGTCCAGCTGGAGACGCCGTCCCCGGTGAGGGCCGCCCAGGTCTCCTCGGCGGGGAAGGGAACGTCGACGGAGCGCGCGTGCCGCAGCGGGGCGGTGGTAAGGAACGAGTCGTCGGCTTCCTCGATGGGATACCAGCGGTGGCTGCCCATGGGCGGATTCCTTCCCTCGGGTGGTGGACGGGGGTGGGGACGGGGACGGTCGGGCGGGCGGCGTTCAGGAAGGCGTCCAGGCGCGGAACAGGCCGACGCATCCGCGGACGACCAGCTCGTGCCGCTCGAAGGGCGTGTGCAGCTGGTCGCGCAGATCGCCGAGCGAGTCGCGGTCGTTGTGGAAGACGCCCTTGCGGTTGAGGTCACGCATGAGGAAGCGCCCGGCGCGGGAGACCGGCACCCCGGAGGCGAGGACCGTGCTGCCGAACACGACGCCGCCGGGCCGCACGACCCGCGCGGCGTTGGCGAGGGCGATGCCCTTCTCCTTCAGGCTGCCGGGGATGCAGTGCAGGAGGAAGCTGAGGGCGGCCGAGTCGTAGGCGCCCTCGTCCAGCGGCAGCGGCTCCAGCGCGTTCGCCAGGACCCGCTCGGTCCGGAAGTCCGCCAGGCGCTCGGCCGTGTAGTCGAGCGTGGCGGGGTTGAGATCGACGAGCGTGATGTGCGGGTCGGGCACGGGGAACCGGCAGCGGGCGAGCAGATAGCCGGTGCCGACGCCGATCTCGGCGTGCCGGGCGCCGATGCAAGTGTCGTACAGCTGCCGGAAGTTGCGGGACGGGCAGCGCCAGCACCAGGGCGCGCTGCCGTGCATGACGAACAGGTCGTAGAACGCCAGCGCGCGTCGGTGGTAGGGGGCGTGCCCTTCGACGAGGGCCCGGTCCGCGGCCTCCCGCTCGCGGTCGTGGTCAATGCTCATCGGTGTCCTTCCGTTGGGTCCCGGCGCGGCTCCCCCGACGGGGAGAGGCCGGTGAGCAGGTCGCGAACGGCCCGCGCGGTGGTGGCGGAGTGCTCGCCGAGCAGCGTGAAGTGGTCACCGGGCGCCGGGTCCGTGCGCCGGGCGGGGGGCCAGGCGGCATGCCAGCCCTGGTCGGGGAAACCGGGCAGCGGGTCCGTCGCCCGGATGTGGAGCACGGGTGCGGCCAGGGGCTCGGGCCGCCAGTCCGCGAACAGCCGGGCGTAGCCGCCCATCGCGGTCAGGCAGGTGTCGTCCCACGGCTCCTCGGCGGGTCGCTCCCGGCTGCCGCCGCGCAGCAGCCGCCGCCCGATCTCGGCCTGGATCAGCGGCAGCGTCGCGCTGCCGGGCCAGTAGCTGTCCAGCAGCACCACGGCGAGCGGTGCGGTGCCGCCGCTCTCCAGCCGGGCGGCGACGGCGTGGGCGATCCAGCCGCCGGCGGAGTGGCCGGCGAGCACGAACGGTGCGCCGCCCGCGTGCCGTTCGACCTCGGCCGCGTGTGCCCGCGTCAGCGCGCCGAGGTCGGCCGGCAGACGTTCCTTCCCCGCGAATCCGGGGGCGGGCAGCGCCCACAGGTCGCGTTCGCCGCGCAGGGCGGCGCCCAGCCGGGCGTACTGGTGGGCACCCGAGCGGGCGGCGAACGAAGGAAAGCAGTACAGCGCCGGGCCCGCCGGGCCGCGGGAGAGGCGGACGGCCGCGGGGCCTGGCGCGGGCTCCTCCTCGGCGGTGAAGACGTCACGGAACTGGGCGGCGGCCGCCAGCAGTTGCTGGAACTCCTCGAACCTGCCGCGCCCCGCGGCCCGCAGCGCCAGCCCGCTCAGCCCGGTCCCGATCCCGACCCCGGTCCCGACTCCGCCCGCGGCGGGGGCGGCGGGGGCGACGGTGTCGAGCCCGGCGAGCAGGTGTGCGGTGAGGGCGTCCAGGGTGGGGTGTTCGAAGACGGCGGAGGCCGCGAGGGGCAGACCGGTCGCGGCGTGCAGCGCGCCGCGCAGCTCGGCCGCCGCGAGCGAGTCGAAGCCCAGCTCGGGCAGCCCGAGGCTGGCGACCACCGCCTCGGTGTTCTGGTGCCCCAGCACGGCCGCGACGTGCGCGGCCACCACATCCCGCAGGGCCGCCGCGCGCTCGGGCCCCGGGAGGGCGGCGAGGCGCTGCCGCAGCGCGTCGGCGTTCTCGGGATTCTGGGCGTTCTGGGCGTTCTGGGCGGCGAGTGGGGGGCCTTCGTCCTGACGCGGCGGCGAGGTCCTGACGGTGCCGCCGGGCCAGTAGCGTGCCCGCTGGAACGCGTACGTCGGCAGATCGGCGCGCCGCCCGCCCCAGGGCGCGAACACCGCGCGCCACTTCACGGGCACGCCCCGGGCGTGCGCCCGCGCCAGGGCCGCGACGACGCTGTCGGTCTCCGGCCGGCCGCGCCGCAGCAGCGGCACCGCGGCCCGGTCTCCCTCGCCCGCCAGGGCGTCCTGCACGAGCGAGGAGAGCCCGCCGCCAGGACCCGCCTCGATGAACGTGGTCACGCCCGCGGCCGCCATGCCCCGGATACCGTCGAGGAACCGCACGGGCCTGCGCACGTGGCGCACCCAGTACTCCGCGGAGCACACCTCGTCGGTGACGGGCGCGCCGGTCACGTTGGAGACGAGGGTGATCCGCGGCGGGCGGAACGTCAGCTCCTTCGCGATCCGGCCGAAATCTTCCAGCACGCCGTCCATGAGCGGCGAGTGGAACGCGCGGCCGACCCGCAGGCGCCTGGCCCGGTGCCCGCGCGCGGCGAGGTCATCGGCCATGGCGGCCACGGCGTCTTCCGTCCCCGAGATCACCGTCGCGGCGGGCCCGTTCACCGCGGCGACGTCCACCGCCTCCTCGCGCCCGGCGAGCAGCGCGCGCACCTCGGCCTCCCCGGCGCGCACCGCCAGCATCGCGCCGGGCGGTGTCGCGTCCATCAGCCGCCCGCGGGCCGCGACGAGCGCGGCGGCGTCCGCGGGCGACAGGACCCCGGCCACGCAGGCCGCCGTCAGCTCCCCCAGCGAGTGCCCGGCGACGGCGTCGGCCTCGACGCCCCAGGAGGCCAAGAGCCGGAACAGCGCCACGCCCACGGCGAACAGGCCGGCCTGCGTGTAGACCGTCTGGTCAAGCAGCGCGGCGCCGGGCGAGCCGCCCTCGGCGAACAGCACGTCGCGCAGCGGCCGTTCGAGATGCCCGTCGAGATGCCCGCACATCTCGTCCAGCGCGTCCGCGAACACGGGGAACGCGGCATGCAGCGCGCGCCCTGCCCCCGGCGTCTGGCTGCCCTGCCCGGGGAACAGCAGGCCGGTGCGCCCGGCCGCCGCGACGTCCCGCACCAGCCCGGCGGCGGCGCCGCCGGCGGCCAGCGCGTCGAGCCCGGTGAGAAGCTCCTCCCGCTCCCGCCCGAGGACGGCCGCGCGGTGCGGCAGGGCCCCGCGGGACAGCGCCAGGGAGTGCCCGACGTCGAGCGGGCCGAGGCCGGGCCGGTCGTCGAGGTGGGCCCGCAGCCGACGCGCCTGGGCGCGCAGCGCCGCCTCGGAGCCCGCGGAGAGCAGCCACGGCACGGGCCCGGGCGGGGGCGGAGGCCGTTCCCGCGTACGCTCCTCCGCGGGCGGTGCCTGTTCGAGGATGACGTGGGCGTTGGTGCCGCTGATGCCGAACGCGGACACGCCCGCACGCCTGGGCCGTTCCGCCTCGGGCCAGTCCGTGGGCTTCGTCAGCAGCTCGACGCCGCCGCCCGCCCAGTCGACGTGCGGCGTCGGCTCGTCCACGTGCAGCGTGCGCGGCAGCACCCCGTGCCGCATCGCCAGCACCATCTTGATCACCCCGGCCATGCCCGCGGCGGCGGCGGTGTGGCCCAGGTTCGACTTGACCGAGCCCAGCCACAGGGGCCGTTCGGCGTCGCGGTCCCGGCCGTAGGTGGCGAGCAGCGCCTGCGCCTCGATCGGATCGCCCAGCGCCGTGCCCGTGCCGTGGGCGTCGACCGCGTCGACGTCGGCCGCGGTCAGCCGGGCATTGGCCAGGGCCTGCCGGATGACGCGCTGCTGGGAGGGACCGTTCGGCGCGGCGAGGCCGTTGCTGGCGCCGTCCTGATTGGTGGCCGTGCCGCGCACCAGCGCCAGCACGGGGTGGCCGTTGCGGCGGGCGTCGGAGAGCCGTTCCAGCACGACGACGCCCACGCCTTCGCTCCACGCGGTGCCGTCGGCCGCGGCGGAGAACGCCTTGCACCGCCCGTCGGGGGCCAGGCCCCGCTGGCGGCTGAACGCGATGAACGCCTCGGGCGTGGACAGCACCGTCACCCCGCCGGCCAGCGCGAGCGAGGACTCGCCGCTGCGCAGTGACTGGCACGCCAGGTGCAGGGCGACGAGCGAGGAGGAGCACGCGGTGTCCACCGTGACGGCGGGCCCTTCGAGGCCGAAGGTGTAGGCCAGGCGGCCGGAGATGACGCTGGCCGCGTTGCCGGTGAGCGTGTAGCCCTCGGTGCTGCCCGCGGCGTCACGCACGAGCAGCGGATAGTCCTGACCGCTGGTACCGGCGAACACGCCGGTCCTGCTGCCGCGCAGCGACTCGGGCGCGATACCGGCCCGTTCGAAGGCTTCCCAGACGGTTTCGAGCAGCAGCCGCTGTTGCGGGTCCATGGCCAGCGCCTCGCGCGGGCTGATCCCGAAGAACCCGGCGTCGAACGACGCGGCGTCCGCGAGGAATCCGCCGTGGCGGGTGTAGGCCGTGCCGGGGTGGTCGGGGTCAGGGTGGTACAGCCCCTCCAGGTCCCAGCCGCGGTCGGCCGGGAACTCGCTGATCGCGTCGCCGCCGCCGTCGAGGAGCTGCCACAGGTCGTCAGGGGAGGCGATGCCGGCCGGGAAGCGGCAGGCCATGGCGACGACGGCGATCGGCTCAGCGGGATCGGCCGCCACGGGCGCCGGGGCGTCATCCGCCGGCCGGGCGCCCTGCGCCTCGGCGAGCAGGAAAGCACCGAGCGCGGCGGGGGTCGGGTGGTCGAAGACCACGGTCGCGGGGAGTTTCAGGCCGGTGGCCGCGCGGAGACGATTACGCAGCTCGACGGCGGTCAGGGAGACGAAACCCAGCTCGGTGAACGGGCGGTCCGGCGGAACGGGATCGGTGCGCCCGAGGACGGCACCGATGTGGGCGGCCACCATGTCGGAGACCAGCCGCGCCCGCTCGCCCCCGGACAGCCCGGCGAGGCGGTCGCGGAGCGGCGAAGCCGCGGGGTCCGCCTCCTCCTCGGGCGCGTCGGCCGGAACGGTGTCCACCCAGTAGTGGCGGCGCTGGAAGGCGTAGGTCGGCAGGTCGATATGGCAATGCCCCTCAAAAAGCCGCCCCCACTCCACCCGCACCCCATGCACCCACGCCTCACCCACCGACCTCAAAAATCGCCCCAACCCACCCTCACCACGCCGCAGAGACCCGATTGCCACCCCATCCTCAAACCCCGGCACCAACACCGGATGCCCACTGCACTCGATGAACACCGCATCCCCCAACCCCCGCACCACCTCATCGAACCGCACCCGCTCACGCAAATTCGTAAACCAATACTCCGCATCCAACCCCGCCGTATCAAACAACCCACCCGTCACCGACGAATAAAACGGCACCCGACCCGACCCCGGCACCAACCCCGCAAGGTCTTCGAGAATCTGATCGCGGATCGCATCCACCTGAGCCGAATGCGACGCATAATCCACCGGAACCCGCCGCCCACCCAGCTCCTCAAGAGCCGACACGTCTCCCGACACCACCGTCGACGCCGGGCCGTTCACCGCCGCCACCGACACCCGACCCCCAAACCGCCCAATCAACTCCTCGACATCCGCCACCGGCAGCTGAAGGGACACCATCCCCCCACCACCCGCAAGCCCACGCGCGATCGCCCGAGACCGCAACGCCACCACCCGCGCACCATCCGCCAACGACAAACCACCCGCCACCACCGCCGCCGCAATCTCCCCCTGACTATGACCCACCACCGCAGCAGGCACCACACCCAACGACTCCCACAACCCCGCCAACGCCACCATCACCCCCCACAACACCGGCTGCACCACATCCACCCGCTCCAGCCACCCCTCACCCCCACCCAACAACACCTCAACCAACGACCACCCCACCAACGGCTCCAACACCTCAGAACACTCCAACAACCGCGAACGAAACACCTCCGACTCCCCCCACAACTCCACACCCATCCCCACCCACTGCGACCCCTGACCAGGAAACACAAACACCGGCCGATCAGACCCCACCACCACCGACCCAACCAACGGCTCCCCCAACCCCCGCAATAACTCCTCCCGCGACCGACCCACCACCACCGCCCGATGCCCAAACACCGAACGACCCGACACCAAACCCAACCCCACCTCACCCACACCCCACCCCTCACACCCCACCACCGCATCACGCAACCGCCCCACCTGACCCCACAACGCCCCCACCGAACGACCCGACACCACCCACGGCACCCAACCACCCACAACGGAAACAGAACCCGACTCAGAAACCGGCGCCTCCTCCACCACCACATGCGCATTCGTCCCACTGGCTCCGAACGAAGAGACGGCGGCACGGCGGGGGCGGTCGGTCTCCGGCCAGTCCCTGGCCCGCGTGAGCAGTTCGACGGAGCCGGAGGACCAGTCGACGTGCGGCGTCGGCTCGTCCACGTGCAGCGTGCGCGGCAGCACCCCGTGCCGCAGCGCCAGCACCGTCTTGATGATGCCCGCGGCGCCCGCGGCGGCCTGGGTGTGGCCGATGTTCGACTTGACCGAGCCAAGCCACAACGGCCGTCCCGTGGGCCGTTCCTGGCCGTACGTCGCCAGCAGCGCCTGCGCCTCGATCGGGTCGCCGAGCGACGTGCCCGTCCCGTGCGCCTCCAGCAGGTCGATGTCGGCGGCGGTGAGTCCGGCGTCGGCCAGGGCCTGACGGATGACGCGCTGCTGCGAGGGGCCGTTCGGCGCGGTCAGCCCGTTCGACGCGCCGTCCTGGTTCACCGCCGAGCCCCGCACCACCGCAAGCACCGGATGCCCGTTCCGCCGCGCGTCCGAGAGGCGTTCGACGAGGAGGACGCCCACGCCCTCCCCCCAGCCGGTGCCGTCCGCCGAGGCGGCGAACGCCTTGCACCGCCCGTCGGGGGCCAGCCCGCGCTGGCGGCTGAACTCCACGAACATGCCGGGTGAGGCCATGACGGCGGCCCCGCCCGCGAGTGCCATGGTGCACTCGCCGTTGCGCAGCGACTGCGCGGCCAGGTGCAGCGCCACCAGCGACGAGGAACACGCCGTGTCCACCGTCACCGCCGGCCCTTCCAGGCCGAACACGTAGGCCAGGCGGCCGGAGATGACGCTCGCGGCGCCGCCGGTCAGGAGGTAGCCCTCGAAGTTGTCCGTGGCCCGCTGCATGAGCGCCGCGTATTCCTGGTGGCCGGTGCCGACGAACACGCCGGTGCGGCTGCCGCGCAGGGTGTCCGGGACGATCCCGGCCCGTTCGAACGCCTCCCACGACGTCTCCAGCAGCAACCGCTGCTGCGGGTCCATGGCGAGGGCTTCACGCGGGCCGATGCCGAAGAACCCGGCGTCGAAGCGGGCGACGCCGTCGAGGAAGCCGCCCTCCCGCCCGTAGGTCCTGCCCCGCCGGTCGGGGTCGGGGTCGTACAGGTTGTCGAGGTCCCAGCCGCGGTCGTCGGGGAAGGGGCCGACGGCGTCGCCGCCGGAGTCGATCAGCCGCCACAGCCCCTCGGGGGAGTCGGCGCCGCCGGGGAAGCGGCAGGACATCCCGACGATGGCGATGGGCTCGTGGTCGGCGGCCTCCTTCTGGTTCAGGCGCAGGCGGGTCTCGTGCAGGTCGGCGGTGACCCGCTTCAGGAAGTAGCGGAGCTTGTCCTCTGTGTCTTCTGTGGCCACGTCGGCCCACCCCTTCAGGAGATGCCGAGTTCCTTTTCGATGAAGTCGAAGACTTCATCGTCGGCGGCCGAAGCGAGGCCGTCGGCGCGTGCGGTGTCGCCGGCCGGGCTGTCGTCGCAGCGGTCCGCGAGGGCCCGCAGGCGGGCCGCGACCCCGGCGCGGTCGGCCGCTTCGGGCGCGAGGTCGGACAGGGCCGCTTCCAGCCGGTCGAGTTCGGCGAGCACGGGACTCGTCGAGCCGGTCTCGTCCCCGCGTGCCCCGGGCAGTTCGGCGAGCAGGTGGCGGGCCAGGGCGGTCGAGGTCGGATGGTCGAATACGAGGGTCACGGGCAGCCGCAGCCCCGTGGCCGTGGTGAGGCGATTGCGCAGTTCGACGGCCGTCAGCGAGTCGAAGCCGAGGTCGTCGAACGCCCGCTCGGGTGCGACGGTGGCGGCTCCGCCGTGGCCGAGAACGTGGGCGACCTGTCCGCGGACGAAGTCGAGGGCGGCTCGTTCCTGCTCGGCGGGCGGCAGGCCGGCGATGCGCCGGGCGAGGTCCGCGCCGGGGGCCGCCCGGTTCGGCGCGGCGGCGAGGAGGCCGCGCAGCAGCGGCGGCGGATCGTCGGGGGCCCGGTGGAGCGCGGCGAGGTTCAGCCGGACGGGCAGCGGGTTCCGTTCCGTGCCGGTCGTGGCGGCGTCGAACAGCGCGAGCGCCTCGTCGGTCGCCAGCGGCACCACGCCGGTGCGGCGCATGCGGGCCTGCGCGGCACCGCCGAGCGCGGCGGCCATGCCCGCGCCGCCCGCCCACGGGCCCCAGGCCAGGGACGTGCCCGGCAGTCCGAGTGCGTCGCGGTGGCGGGCCAGCGCGTCGAGGAACGCGTTCGCCGCCGCGTAGTTGCCCTGGCCCGCGCCGCCCAGGGTGGCGGCGGCGGAGGAGAACAGCACGAACGCGGTCAGGGAGGCGTCGCGGGTGAGTTCGTGCAGGTGCCAGGCGGCGTCCGCCTTGGCGCGCAGCACCGTGTCGACGCGCTCCGGGGTCAGCGTTTCGAGCACGCCGTCGTCGACGGCGCCCGCGGCGTGCACGACGGCGGTCAGCGGGTGCGCGGCGGGCACGGCGGCCAGCACCTTCGCCAGGGTTTCCCGGTCGGCGACGTCGCACGCCTCGATGGTGACGCGGGCGCCGGCCGCGGTGAGGTCGGCGCGCAGTGCGTCGGCGCCCTCGGCGTCGGGCCCACGGCGGCTGACGAGCAGCAGGTGCCGCGTGCCGTGCACGGTGGCCAGGTGCCGGGCGACGGCGGCGCCGAGGGCGCCGGTGCCGCCGGTGATGAGGACGGTGCCGTCCGTGCGCGGCGGCGGCGCGTTCCCTTCCTGCCGCCCGGCGCGCACGAGGCGCGGCACGAGCAACCGGCCCCCGCGCAGGGCCAGTTGCGGCTCGTCGGCGGGGACGGCGGGGAGGGCGTCGTCGAGGTCGTCGAGGTCGTCGAGGTCGAGCAGCCCGAAGCGGCCGGGGTGCTCGGCCTGCGCGGCCCGCAGCAGGCCCCACAGCGGCGCACGGTTCAGGTCGGTCACGTCCTCGCCGGGTGCGGTGGAGACGGCGCGGCGGGTCACGAACACCAGGCGGGAGGCGGCGAACCGTTCCTCGTCGAGCCAGGCCCGCAGCGCGGTGAGGGTCCGGTCGACAGCTTCCCGGACGGCCTCGGGGCGGAAGGGCTGTGCGGGCGCGGCGTCCGCGAGGAAGACGGTGCCGGGCACGGGGGTGCCGGACCGGGCGGCGGCGGCGAGTGCCGCGAGATCCGGGTACGTGTCCGGCTTCCGGTCGGAGCCGACGACGGCGAACGTGCCGGTGTCCTCGGGTCCCGCCGACGGCTCCCAGCGCACGCGGAACAGTGCGTCGTGGTGTCCCCCGCGCGCCGCGCGCAGCTGTTCCGGCGACACGGGGCGGGCCAGCAGCGCGTCCACGGACGCGACGGGGGCGCCGGTGTCGTCGGTCACCGTCAGGGACCTGGCCCCGGGTCCTGCCGGGGCGAGCCGGACGCGGAGCGCGGCGGGGCCCGCGGCGCGCACGGTGACGCCGCGCCAGGCGAAGGGCAGCAGGACCTGCCCGCCGGTGTTCCCCACGAGGCCCGCGTGCAGGGCCGCGTCGAGCAGGGCGGGGTGCACGCCGAACGTGCCGGCCGCGGTCCGCGCCTCCGCGGGGACGGCGGCTTCGGCGAACACCTCCTCGCCGCGCCGCCACACGGCCCGCAGGCCGCGGAAGGCGGGCCCGTAGGCGAAGCCGTGCCCGGCCACTTCGGCATAGAAGCCGTCGATGCCGACGGGTTCCGCGCCGGCCGGTGGCCACTCGGCGGCCGGTGCCGGTGCCGGTTCCTGTGCCGTGTCCGTGTCCGGCCTGGTGCCGGGGGCCAGCACGCCGTCCGCGTGCCGCGTCCACGGCTGCCCCGGGTCGGCGTCGTCGGGCCGGGAGTGGAGGGTGAGGGTCCGGCGGCCGGTGTCGTCGGCGGCGCCGACGGTCACCTGGACGCGGGTGCCGCGGCTTCCCGCGAGGATCAGCGGGGCTTCCTGGGTCAGCTCCTCGATGCCGCCGCAGCCCACCAGGCGGGCGGCGTGCGCGGCGAGTTCGAGGTAGGCGGTGCCTGGTACCACGACGGTGCCGAGCACGACGTGGTCGGCGAGCCAGGGGTGGGTCCGCGTCGACAGCCGCCCGGTGAGGACGAGTCCGTCGCCATCGGCGGTGCTGACCGCGGCGCCCAGCAGGGGGTGCCCCGCCGCGTCCAGGCCCAGGGCGGTGGCGCCCGCGGTGGCCGCCGCGGGCGCCGGCCAGTGCCGCTGCCCCTGGAAGGCGTAGGTGGGCAGGTCGACGGGGCACCCGCCGCGCGGGCCGTGGAAGGCCCGCCAGTCGACGGGAACCCCCCTGGTGTGGGCGCGCGCCACGGCGGCGACGGCCGTGGCGGGCTCGGGCCGGTTCCGGCGGAGCAGGGGCAGGGCGACGGCGGCGGGTTCGCGGGCGGCGAGCGCGTCGTGAACGAGGGCGTCGTGAACGAGGGCGGACAGCACACCGGCCGGGCCGAGTTCGAGGTAGGTGGTGACGCCCTGGTCGGCGAGGTGGCGCAGGCCGTCGTGGAAGCGCACCGGACGGCGGACGTGCTGTGCCCAGTACTCGGGGGAACGGGCCTGTTCCCCGGTGAGGGGGCGGCCGGTGACGTTCGATACGAGGGGGATCGCGGGTTCGTGCGGCGTCAGGCGGGCGAGGGTGTCGCGGAACGGCTGGAGCATGCCGTCCATGTGCGGGGAGTGGAAGGCGTGGCTGACACGCAGGCGCCTGGTGCGGCGGCCCAGGGCCTCCAGCCGGCCGGCGAGGGCGAGGACGGTGTCCTCGTCGCCCGAGATCACCACGGTCCGCGGGCCGTTGACGGCGGCGATGCCCGCCCGGTCGGTGTGCCCTTCGAGGAGGTCGAGCACTTCGGCCTCCCCCGCCTGGAGGGACACCATGAGCCCGCCGGCCGGGCAGGCCCGCATCAGCCGCCCGCGCGCGGTCACGGCGGTGACGGCGTCGTCCAGCGAGAAGACCCCGGCGGCGTGGGCGGCGGCGAGTTCGCCGACGGAGTGGCCGAGCAGGAAGTCGGGGCGCAGGCCCCAGGATTCGGCGAGCCGGAACAGCGCCACCTCCAGTGCGAAGAGGGCGGCCTGGGTGAACGCGGTGTCGTGGAGGAGGCGGGCGGGCGCCTCGTTCTCGCGGGCGAACATGATGTCGCGGACCCGCTGCCCGATGTGGTCGCTCAGCGCCTCGCACACCTCGTCGAGTGCGTCGGCGAACACCGGGTAGTGGGCGTGCAGTTCGCGGCCGGCGCCGGGGCGCTGCGCGCCCTGGCCGGTGAACAGGAAGCCGGTTCTGCCGGGCCGGGGGGCGGTGTCCCGGACGGTGTGCCGCGCGTCCTCGCCGCGGGCGAGCGCGTCGAGTCCGGCGAGCAGGTCGGCGCGGTGCGTGCCGACCACCGCGGCGCGGTGCTCCAGGGCGGCGCGCGTGGTCGCGGTGGCGCGGGCCACGTCGCGCGGGTGCCACTCCGGGTGGGCGGCCACGGCGTCGCGCAGCCGCGCGGCCTGCGCGGGCAGGGCCGCGGCGTCGGCGGCGGACACCAGCCAGGGCAGGGGAACGGCCGCGGCCCCGGCTTCCGCGGCGCCGTCCGCGGGAGGTGGGTCGGCTCCCGGGTGTTCGAGGACGAGGTGGGCGTTCGTCCCGCTGATCCCGAAGGAGGAGACGGCGGCGCGGCGCGGGCGGCCGGTGTCCGGCCAGTCCACCGCCTCGGTGAGCAGTTCGACGGCGCCGGAGGACCAGTCGGCGTGCGGCGTCGGCTCGTCCACGTGCAGCGTGCGCGGCAGCACCCCGTGCCGCATCGCCAGCACCATCTTGATCACCCCGGCGGCGCCGGCGGCGAGCTGGGTGTGGCCGATGTTCGACTTCACCGAGCCCAGCCACAACGGCCGTTCCGCGGTCCTGTCCTGGCCGTAGGTCGCCAGCAGCGCCTGCGCCTCGATCGGATCGCCGAGCGACGTGCCCGTGCCGTGCGCCTCCACCGCGTCGACCAGTCCGGCCGACAGCCGGGCGTCGGCGAGGGCGTCCAGGATGACGCGCTGCTGCGCGGGGCCGCTGGGGGCGGTGAGCCCGTTGGACGCGCCGTCCTGGTTCACCGCGGAGCCGCGCACCACCGCGAGCACCGGGTGCCCGTTACGCCGCGCGTCAGAAAGCCGCTCCACGAGCAGCACCCCGGCGCCCTCGCCCCAGGCGGTGCCGTCGGCCGCGGCGGAGAACGCCTTGCACCGCCCGTCGGGGGCCAGGCCGCGCTGGCGGCTGAACTCCACGAACATGTGGGGCGCGGCCATGACGGCGGCCCCACCGGCCAGGGCCATGGTGCACTCGCCGCGGCGCAGCGCCTGGCAGGCCAGGTGCAGCGCCACCAGCGACGAGGAGCAGGCGGTGTCGACCGTGACGGCCGGGCCTTCCAGGCCGAACACGTAGGCCAGGCGGCCCGAGGCGACGCTGACGGTGGTGCCCGTCAGCAGGTAGCCTTCCGCACCCTCGGCGTGCTGCCCGGCGCTTTCGTAGCCGAGCGGGGCGGCGCCGACGAACACGCCGGTGCGGCTGCCGCGGACCGAGCGGGGGTCGAGCCCGGCGCGTTCGAACACCTCCCAGGTGGTTTCCAGCAGCAGCCGCTGCTGCGGGTCCATCGCCAGCGCCTCGCGCGGGCTGATCCCGAAGAACGCGTGGTCGAAACGGTCGGCGCCCGCGATGAACGCCCCGTGCCGCACGTAGCTTTTGCCCGGCCGGTCCGGGTCGGGGTCGAACAGGTCGTCGAGGTCCCAGCCGCGGTCCTCGGGGAAGGGGCCCACGGCGTCGCCGCCCGAGGCCAGCAGCCGCCAGAAGTCCTCGGGGGAGTCGGCGCCGCCGGGGAAGCGGCAGGCCATGCCCACGATCGCGACGGGCTCCCGCCAGGCGTCTTCGAGTTTCCGGTTGGCCTGCCGCAGTCGTTCGGTCTCCTTCAGCGACGCGCGCAGCGCGTCGAGAAGCTGTTCCTGGGATGCCGCCATCGTCGTCTCCGCACTTCCGGCGCGTTCAGAGGTCTGTGGTGTCGAGGGCCATGCCGATCAGTGCGTCGGCGTCCATGGCGTCGATGTCGTGAGGCCCGCGCGCCCCGTCGCCGCCGTCGCCTCCGCTGCCGTCACCGCCGGGCCAGGGCCGGGGGTCGCGGTCGCGGTCGTGGCCCGCGAGTTCGAGGAGGGTGTCGACGAGGCCCGCCTGCCGGAGCCGGGTCAGCGGGATGGCGGCCAGGGCCGACCTGACCCGGTCCTCATCCTGCGCCGGTCGGCCGGGCGCGGGGCCCGGGGTGAGCCGGGACCGCAGGTGGGCGGCGAGCGCGGCCGGGGTGGGGTGGTCGAAGACGACGGTGGCCGCGAGGCGGAGGCCGGTCACGGTGTTCAGGCGATTGCGCAGTTCGACGGCGGTCAACGAGTCGAAACCGAGGGCGCGGAACGCCTGGCCGGTGCGGATGTCGTCCGGCGTGGCATGCCCGAGGACGGTCGCGGCGTGGGTGCAGACCACGTCGAGGAGCAGGCCGTCCCGTTCGGCCTCGGTCAGCGGCGCGAGCCGCGCCGCGAGGGCCTGCTCCCCCTGACCGTCGCCGGCCGCGCCCGCCACCCGCCGGGCGGGGGCGCCGCCGAGGCCACGGAGCAGCGCGGGCACGGGCCCCGGCAGCGCCGCCGGGTCGAGCCGGAACGCCAGCAGGTGCGGGCGCTCCGCGGCGAGGGAGGCGGCGAACAGCGCGAGTCCTTCCTCGTCGGACAGCGGGGTGACGCCCGCCCTGCGCATCCGCGTCAGGTCGCCCGCGTCCAGGTGCCCGGTCATGCCGCTGGCCCGTGCCCAGAGGCCCCAGCCCACGGAGAGGCCGGGCAGTCCGCGGGCGCGGCGGTGCGCGGCGAGGGCGTCGAGGAACGCGTTCGCCGCCGCGTAGTTGGCCTGCCCGGCGCCGCCGAGGGTGGCCGTGGCGGACGAGAACAGCACGAACATCCTCAGGTCGGCGTCGGCGGTCAGCTCGTGCAGGTGCCACGCCGCGCGGATCTTCGGCCGCAGCACGGCGTCGACCTGCCGCGGGGTCAGGGCGGCCAGCACGCCGTCGTCGAGGACCCCGGCCGCGTGGATCACCCCGGTCAGCGGGTGCGCCGCGGGGATACCGCGGAGGGCCGCGGCCAGCTCGTCGCGGTCGGACGCGTCGCAGGCGGCGACCGTCACCCGGGCGCCGAGCGCGGCCAGTTCGTCGACAAGTCGCTTCGCGCCGGGCGCGTCCGCGCCCCGGCGGCTGGTCAGCAGCAGGTGCCGCACGCCGTGGACGGCCACCAGTTCGCGGGCGACCAGGGTGCCGAGCACGCCGGTGCCGCCCGTGACGAGGACGGTCCCCTGCGGGTCGGGCCGGTCGGGCGGCACGGTCAGCACGACCTTGCCGACGTGCCGGGCCTGGCCGATGAAGCGGAACGCGTCGGGGGCGGCCCGCACGTCCCAGGTGGCCGCGGGCAGCGGCGCGAGGACGCCGCGTGCGAACAGGTCCTTCAGGTCGGCCAGCATCCGTCCGATGCGTTCGGGACCGGCGTCGATGAGGTCGAACGCCTCGTAGGAGATCCGCGGATGCTTCGCCACCACCTCCGCCGCGTCCCTGATGTCGGTCTTGCCCATTTCGACGAACCGGCCGCCGGGGGCCAGCAGGCGCAGCGACGCGTCGACGTACTCCTGGGCGAGCGAGTTGAGGACGACATCGACGCCGCGCCCCCCGGTGCCGTCGCGGAACCGCTCCTCGAAGCCGAGGTCGCGGGAGGACGCGATCCGTTCCCCGGGGATGCCCATGGCGCGCAGCGTGTCCCATTTGGCGGGACCGGCCGTCGCGTAGACCTCGGCCCCGAGGTGGCGGGCGAGCTGGACGGCGGCCATGCCGACGCCGCCGGTCGCCGCGTGGACCAGGACCCGGTCGCCCGGCCGGACGGCGGCGAGGTCGACCAGGCCGTAGAAGGCGGTGAGGAACGCGATCGGCACGGTCGCGCCTTCGGTGAACGACCAGCCGTCGGGCAGCGGGGTGAGCAGCCGCTCGTCGGCCACGGCGACCGGGCCGAACGAGGCGGGCACCATGCCCATCACCCGGTCGCCCGGCGCGAGGCCGGTGACGCCGGGGCCGGTCTGGAGGACGACGCCGCCGACCTCGCCGCCCATGACGTCCTGGTCGACCATGCCCAGCGCGAGCAGCACGTCGCGGAAGTTGACGCCCGCGGAGCGCACCGCGATCCGCACCTGGCCTGGCTTCAGCGGCTCGTCGGCCGCGGGGGCGGGCAGCAGCGCGATGTTCTCCAGCGTGCCCTTGCTGGTGACGTCCAGGCGCCAACCGCCGCCGTCCGGCGGCGGTTGGAGGACGCGGCGGGCGTCCGCGCGGGCCAGCCTGGGGACGAGCACCTCCGCGCCGCGGACGGCGAGTTGCGGCTCGTCGGCCGCGAGGGCGCGGGCCAGGAGCTCGCGGGAGGCGGGCCGGGCGGCGGGGTCGAGGTCGAGCAGCGTGATCCGGCCGGGGTTCTCCGTCTGCGCGGAGCGGACCAGGCCCACGACGGCGGCGTGCACCAGGTCGTGCACGGGCTCGCCCGGCGCCGCGGCCACGGCGCCGCGGGTGACCACGACGAGGCGGGTTCCGGCGAGCCGCTCGTCGGCGAGCCGGTCCCGCATGACGGCCAGCGCCCGGTGGGTGGCGCCGCACGCCGCCTCGGCCACGGTGCCCGTGCCCGTGCCCGTGCCCGACGGTGGCGGCAGGAACGGCAGGAACAGCACGTCTGGCGCCGGGACTTCGGCCGCGGGGGCCGCCGGGTCCCAGCGGGCGGCGCCGAGGCCGAGGGTGTCCTCGTCCGCCACCGCCCACCGCCCCGCCGGGGGGTCGTCCGGCAGGGCCGCGGGGGCCCAGTCGACGTGCCACAGCGGGCCGCGGGCCGCCGTGAGCTGGTCGCGGGTCACCGGCCGGCTCGCCAGCGAGGCGACGGTGGCGACGGGCGCGCCGGAGGTGTCGGCCACCGCCACCTCGACCGCGTCCCGGCCGACGGGAGTCAGCCGCGCGCGCAGCGCCGTGGCGCCGGTGGCGTGCAGGGCCACGCCGGTGAAGGAGAACGGCAGGGCGACCCGGCCCGGGTGCGAGAGCGCCGCCGCGTGCAGCACCGCGTCGAACAGCGCCGGGTGCAGGCCGAACCCTTCGGCGCCGACGCCCTGTTCACCCGGGCCGCCCTGTCCGTTCCGGCCCTCCTGGCCGTCCGGCAGGCGGACCTCGGCGTAGATCTCCGTTCCGCGCCGCCACACCGCGCGCAGGCCGCGGAACCCGGGCCCGTAGTCCAGGCCGTCCGCGGCCAGCCGCTCGTACAGCCCGTCGACGGGCACCGGCTCGGCGCCGTCGGGTGGCCAGACGGCCGGCGCCCAGGCGGGCCGCGGGTCGCGTTCCGCCGCTGGCCGGCGCGCGGCGACGGCCAGGACGCCGGTGGCGTGCCGGGTCCAGGGCGCGTCGACCGCGTCGGCCGCGTCGTCCGGGCGCGCATACAGCGTCAGTTCGCGGCGGCCGTGCGCGTCGGGGGCGCCGACGGCCGCCTGGAGCTGCATGCCGCCCGCCTCGGGAACGACCAGCGGCGTCCGCAGCGTCAGCTCCTCGACGAGGTCGCACCCGGCGTGGTCGCCCGCGTGCACGGCGAGTTCGGCCAGTGCCACGCCCGGCACCGGCAGGCTGCCGAAGACGCGGTGGCCGGTCAGCCACGGGTGCGTGGCGGTGGACAGCCGCCCGGTGAGGACGAGTGCGTCGTCCCCTGCCAGCGGAACGGCGGCGCGCAGCAGCGGGTGCGGCGCCGGGCGCAGCCCGAGGGACGCCGCGTCCGCCGCCGCGGCGCCGGTGTCCTCAAGCCAGTAGCGGCGGCGCCGGAAGGCGTAGGTGGGCAGGTCGACGCGGCGGCGGCCGGTGAACGCCCGCCGCCAGTCGACGAAGACGCCGTTCGTCCACGCCTCCCCCGCGGAGGTCAGGAAGCGCCGCGGGCCGCCCTCGTCGCGGCGCAGCGACCCGACGGCCGCGGCGTCCTCGATGCCGACCGTCAGCACCGGGTGCGGGCTGCACTCGACGAAGACCCGGTCGGCGAGGTCCCGCACCACCGTGTCGAAGCGGACGGGCTGCCGCAGGTTCCGGTACCAGTAGGCGGCGTCGAGCCCGGTGGTGTCCAGGAGGCCGCCGGTGACCGTCGAGTGGAACGGCACGGCGCCGGCGCGCGGCGCGATGCCGGACAGGTCGTTCAGGATGCGCTGCCTGAGACGTTCCACGTGCGGCGAGTGCGAGGCGTAGTCGACGGGAATCCGCCGGGCGCCGAGGTCCGTGGCCACCAACTCCTCGACGGCGTCGCGGTCGCCGGAGACGACGGTGGAGCGCGGCCCGTTGAGGGCGGCCACCGACAGCCTGCCGCCCCAGCGTTCGATCCCGGCCTCGGTCTCCTCGCGCGACAGCGGCACCGAGGCCATGCCGCCGTCACCGGTGATGTCCTTCAGCGCCAGGGAGCGCAGCGCGACGACCCGGGCGGCGTCGTCGAGCGACAGGGCCCCGGCGACGCAGGCGGCGGCGATCTCGCCCTGCGAGTGGCCGGCCACGGCGGACGGCTCGACGCCGAGGGAGCGCCACTGGGCGGCGAGCGCGACCATGACGGCGAACAGGGCGGGCTGCACCACGTCGACGCGGCTCAGCTCGCCGCGCCCGCGCAGCACGTCGATCAGCGACCAGTCGGTGAACGGCGCGAGCGCGTCGGCGCAGGCCGTCAGCGCCTCGCGGAACACCCGGCTGTGGTCCAGGAGTTCCACGGCCATGCCGGGCCACTGCGAGCCCTGTCCGGGGAAGACGAACACCGGCAGCCGGGGGCGGCTCCCGCCGGCCGGCGCGTCGAGGGCGTCCAGCAGCTCGGCGCGGTCCGCGCCGACGGCGACGACGCGGTGCTCGAACGGCGAGCGGCCCGCCGCCAGCGACCAGCCCACGTCGGCCGGGTCCCACTCCGGGTGCGCCTGAACGGCCGCCCGCAGCCGCGTGACCTGGGCGTCCAGGGCGGCGGCCGACCGCGCCGACACCACCCACGGTACGGCCCCGCGTTCCGGCCCCGGTGTCACGGCGGCGGGCTCCTCGGGCGGCGCCTGTTCCAGGACGACGTGCGCGTTGGTGCCGCTCACGCCGAAGGAGGAGACGGCGGCGCGGCGCGGGCGGCCGGTGTCCGGCCAGTCCACCGCCTCGGTGAGCAGGCGCACGTCGCCGGAGGACCAGTCGACGTGCGGCGTCGGCTCGTCCACGTGCAGCGTGCGCGGCAGCACCCCGTGCCGCAGCGCCAGCACCATCTTGATCACCCCGGCGGCGCCCGCGGCGGCCTGGGTGTGGCCGATGTTCGACTTCACCGAGCCCAGCCACAACGGCCGCCCCGCGGGCCGGTCCCGGCCGTAGGCCGCCAGCAGCGCCTGCGCCTCGATCGGATCGCCAAGCGACGTGCCCGTCCCGTGCGCCTCCACCGCGTCGACGAGGTCGGGGGCGAGCCCCGCATCGTCCAGCGCCTGCCGGATCACGCGCGCCTGCGAGGGGCCGTTCGGCGCGGACAGGCCGCTGCTCGCCCCGTCCTGGTTGACGGCGGAGCCGCGCACCACCGCGAGCACCGGATGCCCGTTCCGCCGCGCGTCAGAAAGCCGTTCGAGCAGCAGCATCCCGACGCCCTCGCCCCAGCCGGTGCCGTCGGCCGCCGCGGCGAAGGACTTGCACCGGCCGTCGCGGGCCAGGCCGCGCTGGCGGCTGAACTCGATCAGGCCGCTGGGCGTCACCATCACGGTGACGCCGCCGGCCAGCGCCATGGTGCAGTCCCCGCGGCGCAGCGCCCCCGCCGCCAGGTGCAGCGCCACGAGCGAGGACGAGCAGGCCGTGTCCACGGTGACGGCCGGGCCCTCAAGGCCGAGGGCGTAGGCGATGCGCCCGGAGGCGACGCTGCCCGCGTTGCCCGCGCCGAGGAAACCGGCGACGGGCTCGGGCACCGCGGACAGGCGGGCGGCGTACTCGTGGTACATGAGCCCGGCGTAGACCCCGACGCGCTCGCCCCGCACCGACGCCGGGGCGATGCCCGCGCGTTCCATGGCCTCCCAGGACGCTTCGAGCAGCAGCCGCTGCTGCGGGTCCATGGCCAGCGCCTCGCGCGGGCTGATGTCGAAGAACGCCGCGTCGAAGCGGTCGGCGCCGTCGATGTATCCGCCGACCCGCACGTAGGAGGTGCCGGTCCTTTCCCCGTCGGGGTCGTAGAACGCGTCGGGCCAGCCGCGGTCCGCGGGCGGCTCGCCGATGGCGTCGGTGCCGTCCGCGACCAGCCGCCACAGGTCGTCCGGCGTGCTGACGCCGCCGGGGAGACGGCAGGCCATGCCGATGACGGCGACGGGCTCGCGGTCGGCCTCCTCCAGTTCGCGCACGCGCCGCCGGGTCGCGGTCAGTTCTGCGGTCGCCCACCGGAGGTGCTCGCGCAGCTTGTCTTCGTTTGCCACTTGAGCCAGCTCCTAAGGCGTGTGGGAGTTCAGGGAGGCCGCCCGTTCTTCGGCGCGCAGCCCGTCCAGGACCTCGAACAGTTCGTCGTCCGAAGCCGAGGCCAGGTCGTGCGGCTGCGCGGCGGCCCGCTCGCCGCCCCATCTGGCCAGCAGGTCCTTCAGCCGCAGCGCGATGGCCTCCCTGGCGTCCTCGTCCCCGGCGAAGGGCGTCAAGTACGTTTCGAGCCGGTCGAGTTCGGCCAGCGCGGGTCCGACGGGGGTGGTCGCGGCGGCCGTGTTCAGCTCGTCGAGGAGGTACGCGGCGAGGAGGGCCGCGTTGGGGTGGTCGAGCGCGAGGGTCGCGGACAGGCGCAGCCCGGTGGCGTGCGCCAGCCGGTCGCGCAGCTCCAGATCGGTCAGCGAGTCGAAACCGAGGTCCATGAACCCGCGGCCCGGCTCGATGTCCTCGGGCGTGACCTCGCCGAGCACAGCCGCCGCGTGGGTGCGCACGAGGTCGAGGACGACGCGTTCGCGCTCCGCGTCGCCCAGGGCGGCGAGCCGCTGCGGCAGCGGCTGTGCGGCGGGCCCGGCGTCGCGCCGTGTCTCGGGCCGGGCGTCACGCCGCGTCTCGGGCCCGGGCGCGGGCGCGGGCTCGACGAGGTGCCGCAGCGGGACGGGCACCCGGCCTGGCTCCGCGCGGGCGCGCAGCGCGTCGGGGTCCAGGTGCACGGGAACGAGCGCCGGTTCGCCGAGCGCACAGCCCGCGTCGAACAGAGCGAGGCCGTCCGCGGTGGACAGCGGCAGCACACCGCCGCGGCCGAGCCTGGCCAGGCCGGTGCCGTCCAGGCCGCCGGTCAGCGCGCTGCGTTCCTCCCACAGGCCCCAGGCCAGGGACAGCGCCGGGAGGCCGCGGGCGCGCCGCCACTGGGCGAGGGCGTCGAGGAACGCGTTCGCCGCCGCGTAGTTGGCCTGGCCGGGCGAGCCGAGGGTGCCCGCGGCGGAGGAGAACAGCACGAACGCGCGGAGTTCGTGGTCGCGCGTCAGCCGGTGCAGGTGCCAGGCCGCGTCCGCCTTGGCCCGCAGCACACGCGCGAGCCGCTTCGGGGTAAGCGACTCCACGACGCCGTCGTCCAGCTCGCCGGCCGCGTGCACCACCCACGTCAGGGGGCGCGGCAGCCCGCCGAGCAGCCGGGCGAGCGCGTCACCGTCGGACACGTCGCAGGAAACCACCGTCGCCTCCGCGCCCAGCGCGCGCAGCTCGGCCACGAGCGCGGCGGCGCCGGGCGCCCGTTCGCCCGCGCGGCTGGTGAGCAGCAGGTGCCGCGCGCCGCGCGCGGCCAGGTGGCGGGCGACGCGGCCGCCAAGCGTCCCCGTTCCGCCGGTGATCAGCACCGTGCCGTCCGGCTCCGGCGGCGCGGGCGCGCCACCCGGGAACGCCACCGGCGCCAGCCGCGGCCGGAGCAGCCGCCCACCGCGCACGGCGAGTTGCGGCTCGTCCGGGGCGAGGGCCGCGGACACCGCCGCGGCCTCGTCGCCGCCCCGGCCACCCGGCCCACCCGGCCCAACCGGCTCGCCCGGCAGGTCGAGCAGCGCGAACCGGCCCGGGTACTCGGCCTGCGCCGAGCGCACCAGGCCCCACACCGCCGCGACCGCCGGGTCCACGTCCTCGCCCGCCGCCGCGGCCACGGCCCCCCGCGTCACCAGCACGAGACGGGTCGCCGCGAGCCGCGCGTCGGCCGACCAGTCCTGCACCAGCCGCAGGGCGGCGGCCGTCGCGGCCCGCACCGCCGACGGCATGTCGCCCGGCGGGACCTGGAGCGGAACGAGCGCCACGTCCGGCGGGTCGGCGCCCAGCGCCGCGAGATCCGCGTACGGGGTGAGGCAGGCCAGCGGCGGCAGGGCGCCGCGCCCGTCGGTACCGAGGAGCCCCGCCCGGCCGGTGAACGGCGAACCGGCGGGCACGGCCTGCCAGTCGAGCCGGAACAGTGCGTCGCGCACGTTCCGCGGGCCGTCGGCGTGCCGCACCGGGCGCAGCACCACGGTGTCGACGCGGGCCAGCGGCGTGCCGGAGGCGTCGGCGATGTCCAGCGTCAGCGCGTCGTCGCCGCGCGGCGCCAGCCGCACCCGCAGCGCCGCGGCGCCCGCGGCGGCGCGAGCGGTGATGCCGCGCCATGTGAACGGCAGCCGCGTGCCGTCCTCGGCGGCCGGGGGCGCACCGACCGCCCAGGACTGGAGCGCGGCGTCGAGCAGCGCCGGATGCAGGCAGAAGTCCCGCGCGTCGTCGCGCTGCCCGCGCGGCAGGGCGACCTCGGCGAAGACCTCCTCGCCGCGGCGCCACACCGCGCGCAGCCCCTGGAACGCGGGCCCGTAGGCGTAGCCGCGCTCGGCGGCACGCCGGTAGGCGGCGCCGGTGTCGACCGGCCGCGCGCCGTCCGGCGGCCACGCCATCAGATCGGACGGGCCGTCAGGGCCGCCGGGCGCCAGCGTCCCGACCGCATGCCTCGTCCAGGGCCGCCCGGCCGCGTCCGGCCGCGCGTGGAGGCTCACCTCGCGGCGCCCGGACGCGTCGGGCGCGCCGACGGCGAGGCGGATCAGCACGCCGCCGGACGGCGGAACGACCAGCGGGGCGTGGAGCGTCAGCTCCTCGACCAGGGCGCAGCCACCACGTTCCGCCGCCCACAGCGCAAGGTCGACGAAGGCCGCGCCTGGCAGCAGAACGTCGCCGCGCACGGCGTGGTCGGCCAGCCAGGGGTGGGTGCGCAGCGAGAGGCGACCGGTGAACAACAGTGCCTCGGAGTCCGGGAGTTCGACAGCCGCGGTGAGCAGCGGGTGGCCCGCCGCGCGCAGCCCCGCCGGGGCCACGTCGGCCGCGGGAGCGCCGTCCGCCAGCCAGTACCGCTCGCGCTGGAAGGCGTAGGTCGGCAGGTCGGCCGACGCGGCCGGGCCGTGGCCATGGGCATGGGCATGGGCATGGCCGGGGCCGGGGCCGGGGCCGGGAAAGGCGGCGGACCAGTCCACCGGCACGCCGTGGACATGCAGGGCGGCCAGGGCGGTCAGGAAGTGGGGCACGCCGCCAGATTCGGCGCCGCCCGCGGCGGGTCCGCCGGTGCCGAGGGGGCGGAGGGAGCTGACGGTCAGCGTTCGGGGGGCGTCACGTTCGCCCGGCTCCGGCTCCGGCTCTGGCTCCGGCTCCGGCTCCGGGCCGAGGCGGACGCACACCCGGTGTCCGCGTTCCCGCAGCCGGTGCAGCACCGCGGCGGCGTCTGCCGTGTCGGTGCGGTGGAACGGCGTCTGCGCGGCCGGTACCGCGGCGGGCGGCGCGGTACCGGAGACCACCGCGCGGGCGCCCGCCGCCAGCGGCAGGGCGCCCGTACCGCAGGCCGCGGCGATCTCACCGGCCGCGTCACCCGCCATGGCGGCGGGGTGCACGCCGTGCGCGCGCCACAGCTCGGCCAGGGAGACCAGCACGGCCCACCGCAGCGGCCCGGCCACGGCCTCCCCGCGGGGCGCGCCGCGCAGCGCGTCCTGCGGCGACCAGTCCGTCAGCGGGGCGAGCGCCGCGGCACATTCGGCGAAGCGCCGCGCGAACACCGGGGCGGCGTCGAGGAGTCCGGCCGCGGAGCCGGGCCACCACGCGCCGCCGCCGGGGAACTCGTATACGACCTTCCCCGCCTCCCCCGCCGCGCCCGACGTCACGCCGGGCGCGCTGCCGCCCGCCGCGAGCGCGGCGAGGCCGCGCACGAGGTCCGCGCGGCCGGTCCCCACGATGACGGCGCGCTGCTCGAACACGGCCCGGGTGCGGGCCAGGGCCGCGCCGATCCCGGCCGCGGTGGCGCCCGGCCGGTCCGCCAGATGCGCGGCGAGGCGTTCCGCCTGGGCGCGCAGCGCCTCCCCGGTACGGCCGGACAGCACCCACGGCACGGCGACCGGCCCGCTCCCGACACCGTCGTCGCCTGGCCCTTCCGGCGCGGTCGGCGCCGCGTCCTCGATCACGAGATGGGCGTTGGTGCCGCTCACGCCGAACGACGAGACGCCGGCCCGGCGCGGCGTCACGCCGCGCGGCCAGGGCCGCGCTTCCGTCAGCAGGGAGACCGCCCCCGCCGACCAGTCCACGACGGGCGTCGGCCGGTCGACGTGCAGCGTGGCCGGCAGCGTGGCGTGGCGCAGGGCCATCACCATCTTGATGACCCCGGCCACCCCGGCGGCGGCCTGCGCGTGGCCGATGTTCGACTTGACCGAGCCCAGCCACAACGGCCGCCCCGCGGGCCGTTCCTGCCCGTACGTCGCCAGCAGGGCCTGCGCCTCGATCGGGTCGCCGAGCGACGTGCCCGTGCCGTGCGCCTCCACCACATCCACGTCGGCCGCAGACAGGCGGGCGTTCGCCAGGGCCTCGCGGATCACGCGCTGCTGTGCCGGGCCGCTCGGCGCCGTCAGGCCACTGCTCGCGCCGTCCTGGTTGACGGCACTGCCGCGGATCACGGCCAGAACGCGATGCCCGTTGCGGCGCGCGTCCGACAGCCGTTCGAGCAGCAGGAGCCCGACGCCCTCGCCCAGGCTGGTGCCGTCCGCCTGCCCCGCGAACGCCTTGCACCGCGCGTCCGCGGCGAGGCCCCGCTGCCTGCTGAACTCGACGAGCGCCATGGGGGACGCCATGACGGTCGCCCCGCCGGCCAGCGCCATGGAGCACTCGCCCTGCCGTAGGGACTGGCAGGCCATATGCAGGGCGACCAGCGACGAGGAGCAGGCCGTGTCCACGGTGACGGCCGGACCTTCGAGGCCGAACGTGTAGGCGACCCGCCCGGAGGCGACGCTGCCCGTGCTGCCGTTCCCCACGTACCCCTCGTACTCCGGCGGCACCCGGCGCAGCCGCGAGGCGTAGTCCTGGTAGATCACCCCGGCGAACACCCCGGTGCGGCTGCCGCGCCGCTCCGCCGGATCGAGCCCGGCGCGTTCGAACGCCTCCCACGCCGTCTCCAGCAGCAGCCGCTGCTGCGGATCGGTGGCCGACGCCTCCCGCGCGCTCATGCCGAAGAACGCCGCGTCGAACCGGTCCGCGTCGTGCAGGAAGCCGCCCTCCCGCACGGAGACCTTTCCGTGCCGGGCGGGATCGGGGTCGTACAGATCCTCGTCCCAGCCGCGGTCGGCCGGGAACTCCGAGATCGCGTCCGTTCCGTCCGCGAGCAGCCGCCACAGGTCCTCCGGGGACCGGACGCCGCCGGGAAAACGGCAGGCCATGCCCACGATCGCCACCGGCTCGCTGGAGGCCGCCTCCACCTCGTGCAGCCGCTGACGGGTCTTCCGCAGGTCGGCGGTCAGGCGCTTGAGGTAGTCGAGCACCTTCTCGTCACTCGTCATGTTGACCCTGAGCCCTTCCTTCGCGACGAAGAGTCCGCGCCCGGCGCATGCGGCACGTCATGAGTTGCGCAGTTCGTTCTCGACGATGTCGAAGATCTCCTCCAGGCCGGCGGCCTCGATCTCTCCTGAACCGCCGCCGTCCTCGCCGTCCTCGCCGTTCTCGCCGTTCTCGCCGAGTCGGGTGAGCAGGCTCCGGAGCCTGGCAGCGAGGAGCCCGCGGACCGGATCGTCGGGTGAAAGGCCGGCGAGACCGGCTTCCACACCGTCCAGGCGGGCGAGCACCGGCGGGGCCGCCGGCTCCGGCGCCAACTGCGCGTCCAAGTGCGCGGCCAGCGCGGCGGTCGTGGGGAAGTCGAAGATCAACGTGGCGGGCAGCCGCAGCCCGGTCGCCGTACCCAGCCGGTTCCGCAGCTCCACCGCGCGGAGCGAGTCGAACCCCGACTCCAGGAAGCCGCGGCCGGCATCCACCTGGCCGGGACCGGCGAGCCCGAGAACGGTCGCGACATGCGACCGCACCAGGTCGACCAGCGCCTCCGCCCGTTCCGCGGCGGGCAGTTCCGCCAGTCCGCCAGGGATGCCCGCCGCGTCGCGCTCCGCCCCCGCCCCCGCCGCCCGAGCCCGCACCACGCGCCGGGCGGCCTTGTCGACAAGTCGGCGCAGCAGCGGCGGCGGCTCCTGTGCCTCGCGCACCGCGGCGAGATCCAGCCGGACGGGCAGCACGACGGGCCGTCCCTCGGCGAGAGCCGCGTCGAACAGCGCGAGGCCGTCCGCCGAAGCCAGCGGCAGCACCCCGGAACGCCGCATGCGCGCGCGGTCCGTTCCGTCGAGGCCGCCGGTCATCCCGCTCACGGCCTCCCACAGGCCCCAGCCCATCGACACGGCGGGCAGACCCAGCGCCCGGCGGCGCTGGGCCAGGGCGTCGAGGAACGCGTTCGCCGCCGCGTAGTTGGCCTGCCCCGCCGCGCCCAGCACGCCGCCCGCCGCGGAGAACAGCACGAACATCGACAGGTCCGCGTCCCGCGTCAGGTCGTGCAGGTGGCGGGCGGCATCCGCCTTCGGGCGGACGACCGCACGCACCCGTTCCGGCGTCAACGAGCCGAGGACGCCGTCGTCCAGCACGCCTGCGGCGTGCACCACCCCGGCCAGCGGGCGGTCGGCCGGAACGGTGTCGAGCACGGCCGCCAGCGCGTCGCGGTCCGCGGCGTCGCACGCCACCGTCGTCACCTCGGCACCCAGACCGGTCAGTTCGGCGGCGAGCCGGTCCGCGCCCGCCGCCCGCGGCCCGCGGCGGCTGAGCAGCAGCAGGTGCCGCACGCCGTGCGCCTCCACGAGGTGGCGGGCGACCAGGCCGCCCAGCGTTCCCGTCCCGCCGGTGATCAGCACCGTGCCGCCGAGTCCCGGCCCGGCGGGCGCGGCAGCGGGCCGCCGCAGCCGGGCCAGACGCGGCGCCAGCACCCGCCCGCCGCGAACGGCGAGCTGCGGCTCGGCCTCCAGGGGCAGGGCCGACGGCAGCGCCGCAGGCTCCCCACCCCCGTCGGCCGAGGCGACATCGAGGTCGACGAGCACGATCCGGCCCGGGTGTTCGGCCTGGGCGGACCGCACGGCTCCCCACACGGCCGCGCCCGCGAGATCCGTGACGTCCTCGCCCTCGGACACGCTCACCGCACCGCGCGTCACCCACACCAGGCGACTGGCCACGAACCGCTCGTCCCTGAGCCACTCCTGAAGCAACGCCACCGCGCGCACCACCGCCTCGGCCGGGCCGCCGCCGGGCTCGGGCAGCCACCGCACCACCACGGCGGGCGGCGCCGGCTCCCCGGGCAGCAACTCGGCCGACTCGACCGGCGCCTGGCGCGCCGCGTCGGCGGGCGCCGGCGGCACCTCGGCCCAGTCCACGCCGAACAGCGCTTCCCCGACCACGTCGCGCAGTTGCTCCGCCCGCACCGGCCGCACCGCCAGGGACTCGACCGTGGCGACGGGCGCGCCCGTTTCGTCGGCCAGGGCCAGGCTCATGGTGTCCGGGCCGGTCGGCGTGAGCCGCACCCGCAGGGCCGTCGCGCCCGTGGCATGCAGGGCCACCCCGGTCCAGGAGAACGGCAGCCGCACCTCGTCCACCCCGCCGAGCAGGCTGGTGTGCAGGGCCGCGTCGAGCAGTGCCGGATGCAGGTCGAAGTCGTCGCCGTGCCGCTCCTCGGGCAGCCGCACCTCCGCGAAGATCTCCTCCCCGCGCCGCCACGCCGCACGCAACCCCCGGAACGCC